>CANRJP010000037.1 GCA_947630975.1 uncultured Clostridia bacterium | reverse complement strand
GACCTCTGCGAGCTCTTCGTTTCCAACCCCGGCAAGGTCTACAGCCGGGAAAATCTGCTGGACATAATCTGGGGCTACGACTACCCCGGCGACATCCGCACGGTGGACGTCCATGTGCGCAGACTGAGGGAGAAGATCGAGCCAAACGCCGCCTCGCCCCGGTACATCCTTACCAAGTGGGGGGTAGGTTACTATTTTAAGGAAAATTAGGGAAATGTTCGCCAGCATACGCTGGAAGCTGGTCGTCACATATTTTTTGCTGATAGCCATAACAATGGTGTTCATCACCGTGTATGTAACCAATTCCATGCGCCGCTACACTCTTAACCAGAAGGAAGTTCAGGTGCTGAGCCAGGCAAATGTAATCTCCGGTTACATAGCCCAGTATCAGGACTTGAGCGAGTCCAGCATCAACTTTCTGCTCCAACAGCAGCAGCTTGGCAGCGGGGGCCGCGTACTCATGCTGGATCGGGACGCGGTAGTGACATTCGACTCCAACAACGGAGCCATGCAGGGACGGCTCATGCCCTCGCCAATGGTGCTCAACGCCATACGCGGCAACAATACCGCCGAGGAGGGCGAGGACACGACCGGCGAGCTGATAATCAGCGCCGCCGTGCCCATCACCAAGGATAGAAACGTGGTCGGCGTAATTTACTATCAGGCCTCCGGAGCGGAAATTTCGGAGTACATGGACAAAATACGCGGCATAATGGGTATGCTGACCGTTCTTGTCAGCATACTTGTGGGCGTGGTGGGCTTCATAATGGCGGGCATCATAAGCGAACCCGTCCGCAGTCTGACCCGTCAGCTCGAGGAAACCTCCGAGGAAAGCCCCGACGCCGTTCTCGAAATAAACGCCGGCGGCGAGATAGGCACACTGGTGAACAGCTTCAACAAGCTTACGGCAAAAATACGCTCGCAGGAGGAAAAGCGGCAGGAATTCGTCTCCAACGCCTCTCACGAGCTTAAGACCCCTCTCAGCTCGATAAAGCTCATCGCCGACTCGCTGCTCAACGCACCGAACGCCGACCGTGCCACCGTGGAAGAATTCCTTTCGGACATGAACGTTCAGGTGGACAGGCTTACGAGGATAGTGAACAAGCTCCTGACCCTGACAAAGATGGACAACAGCGCCAATGTGGCGAGAATGGAATTCGCCGTCCTGAATCTCAGCGAGATCTGCGCCAACGTGGTAAAGGCCCTTCGGCCTCTGGCGGAGCAGAAAAGCATAAATCTGGACTTCTACGCCGACGGCGCCATCTATTCGCGGGTGGAGCGGGACCGTATATGGGAGGCAATTTACAACATCCTTGACAACAGCATCAAATACACTCCCTCCGGCGGCAAGGTCTCCATGGACGTGTCCAAGGAGGACGGCAACGCCATCATCACCGTTGAGGACACGGGCATAGGCATCGCTCCCGACGAGCTTTACAAGATATTCGACCGATTCTACCGTGTGGACAAAGCCCGCGCGAGGGAGACCGGCGGCACCGGCCTCGGCCTGTCCATCGCCCTCACGGCCGTGGAGCTCCACGGCGGCAACATTCAGGTCGAGAGCGAGGAGGGCAAGGGCAGCAAGTTCATCATAATCATACCGATAACTTTTAAATAATCAGGAATGAGGAATTAGAAATGAGGAATAAATTCCGGGCCGCGGCGGCAATGCTTCTCGCCCTTGCCGCGCTGGCGGGCTGCGGCGACAAGGTTCGGGTGTTCAGCGTGTATTACAAAAACGCCGACGGGGATTCGCTGGTGATGGAGGAGCACAAGACCTCCGACATATCCGGCGACCGGGACAAAACGGTGGAATACCTCATCGGCGAGCTTACCAAAAGCCCAAAGACCGAGGGGCTCATAAACGTGCTGCCCGACGGCACAAAGCTGCTGGGCGTCTCGTTTCTGGGACGGACGGCCACCGTCGACCTGTCCAAGGAGTATTACCAGAACACAGACGTGGACGAGCTGCTGGCCCGCTACGCCATAGTCAGCACACTGGGCGAAGTGGACGGCGTCGACAACGTGGAAATACTGATCGAGGGCGAACCCCTTATTTCCGCCACCTCCGGCGCTGTTGTGGGCCGCATAAGCAAGTCCGACGTGGTCTACAGTCCCCAGGCAAAGACTCAGGACGCCTTCGACACACTTATGCTTTACTTCCCCGACGCGGAAGGTCAGTACCTTGTGCCCGAGGAAAGGGACATCGAAATACAGACCTCGCTTTCGCCCGAAAGGCTCATACTCTCCGAGCTGATGAAGGGGCCCGGCAGCAAAAATCTGACCCAGGCGGTGCCCGCCGACATCAAGGTGATAAGCGCGGAGACCAAGGACGGGGTCTGCTTTGTAAACCTGTCGGGAGACGCTTTGACGAAAATTTCTCCCGGCACCACCTCTACCACGCTTTTCCTTTACAGCATAGTCGATTCATTGACCGAACTGGAGACCATCGACAGCGTGCAGCTTCTAATCGACGGCAAGACCGGCGTCGAGTTCGGCAACTATGTGCTGGACGTGCCGCTGGAAAGGAACGAGACTCTTATCAAGGAATAATTTTAAGGAACAGAAATATGGCATCACTATTAATGGCCAACGGCGTGTCAAAATCCTTCGGCGAGCGGGTGCTCTTCGAAAATCTGACCTTTACCGTTGACGAAAATTCAAAAATAGGCTTCATCGGCGCCAACGGAGCGGGGAAAACCACCCTGCTCCGGATGCTGATGGGGCAGGAGGACTACGAGGGCAGCTTCGTGAAGAACAGTCTGCTCAAGCTGGGCTACATGGAGCAAACCGCCTCGGCGGACGAAAACGTCACCGCCTACGAATATACTCTGAGCGTGTTTTCGCGGCTGCTGGACATCGAGTCCGAGCTGGCCGGCATACACCGCCGCATAGAGGAAAAGCGCGGCGACATCGACTCCCTCGTCAAGCGGCAGGACGCCCTTAACGGCGAATACTTCCGGGACGGGGGCATGGTTTTTCGGGCAAAGACCCGTTCAATGCTGCTGGGACTGGGCTTCCGCGAGGAGGAGCTTTCCCACCCGCTGAACCAACTTTCCGGCGGTCAGCGCACACGGCTGGGACTGGCCCGGACGCTGCTCTCCGACGCCAACCTTCTGCTGCTGGACGAGCCAACCAACCATCTGGACTTTGAAGCCTCCGCCTTTCTGGAGGACTTTTTGAAAAATTACAATCGGGCATTCATCGTCATAAGCCACGACCGCTATTTTCTGGACAAGGTAACCACCTCCACGCTGGAGCTGGAAAACGGACATATCACCGGCTACACCGGCAGTTATTCGGAGTATATGAAGAAAAAGGCCGAGGTTCGGGAGGCCGCCCGCCGCAAATACGACAACACTGTGGCGGAAATAAAGCGCATCGAGGGCATGATCGAGCAGCAAAAGCGGTGGAATCAGGAGCGGAACTACAAGATAATCGCCAACAAGCAGAAGTCCATCGACCGTCTTGAGGAAACTCTGGAAAAGCCGGAGGAGACCGGAGCGGGCCTGCGCTTCCGCTTTCCGCCCGCCCAGCGCAGCGGCGGCGACGTGCTCTTTGTCGAGGGGCTGGCCAAGTCCTACGGGGACAAAAAGCTCTTCGAGAACGCCAGCTTTGAGATAAAACGGGGCGACCGGGTGTTTCTGCTGGGGCCGAACGGCTGCGGTAAGTCCACCCTCTACGGCATAATCAAGGGCGCCGTCACTCCCGACAGGGGTTCCGTCCGCCGGGGAGTGAAGCTTAAGGAGGCCTACTACGACCAGGACCGCAGCGACCTCAGCGGCACAAAGACCGTTATGGACGAGCTTTGGGACGAGTACCCGAAAATGGTGCTCTCCGAGGTGCGGGGCGCCTTGGCGGCCTTCCTCTTCCGGGACGACGACGTGCTCAAAACCGTCGACAAGCTCAGCGGCGGCGAAAAGGCAAGGCTGGCCCTGCTGACGGTAATGCTCAAGGGGGCGAACTTCCTGCTGCTGGACGAGCCAACAAACCATCTGGATATTCCCGCCCGTGAAGCGCTGGAACAGGCCATAGAGGACTTCGACGGCACGGTATTCATCATCAGCCATGACCGTTATCTCATAAATAAGCTTGCCACGAAACTGCTTGTCTTCGAGGACGGCACCGTCCGCCCCTATGACTTCAACTACGACGAATACATGGCTTACCGCGCCGCCCGCCAAACGGACGCCCAAAGTCCCGGCGTCACTGCGGCAAAGCCCCCGGTCAACGACTACCGGCGGCAAAAGGAACAGCAGGGCGCTATCCGCCGTCAGGAGGGAAAGATCCGCCGCCTTGAGGAGGCCGTCACCGCCGGAGAAGCCGAGATCGACCGGCTCAACGGGGAAATAAACGCCGCCGGCAGCGACTTTGAGAAGATAATCGAGCTAAGCGCCGCCCTTAAGTCCGCCGAGGAAAATCTCGACAGTCTGATGACCCAATGGGAACAGGCCACGGAGGAGCTGGAAGGGATGAAAAATGAGGAATGAGGAATAAAGCGGCTGTGTGATTTACTCCTCATTCCAGCGGAGCAAATCTTTCCGTTTTGCGCAAATTTTTATTGCTTTTTTCTTAAAATTATGATATAATAAAACGTAAAATATTTTTCCGGAGGTTTACATAATGACAATAATCAAAGCCGTGATACTGGGCCTTATTCAGGGTCTAAGCGAGTTCCTACCCATATCCAGCTCGGGCCATCTTGCCATAGCGGGCCGACTGATGGGTATGGATCCGGAGGCGGACAGTCTGCTCTCCTTCAACATTCTGCTCCACGTCGCCACTCTGGCGGCGGTGTTCATCGTCTATTGGCAGGATATTTGGGGCATGATAAAGGCCTTTTTCGCCATGGTTAGGGATCTTTGCACCGGCAAGGGGCCGGGCCTTGACAGGGACGTTTACCGCCGTCTGGCGGTAATGCTTGTGGTGGGGACCCTCCCCGCCGTGGCCGCCGCCCTGATATTCGGCGATCTCATCGAAAATCCGCCTCTCTACGCCATCGGCATCTTCCTTCTCATAACCGCCCTCCTCCTCTTCCTCAGTGAAAAACTGGGCGGCGGCAGGCGTGAGCTGGAGAGCATGACCCTCCGGGATTCTCTGGTCGTGGGCTGCTTTCAGGCTCTGGGCACCTTGCCGGGCATCAGCCGCAGCGGCAGCACCATCGTGGGCGGCTTATTCGCCAAGCTGGACAAAAACACCGCCGTCCGCTTTTCGTTTCTGCTGTCCATACCGGCCATACTTGGGGCACTCGTCCTTGACCTGAAGGACTTCGCCTCGGGCACGGCCTCCGTTGCAAGCCCCGCCTGCATAATCGTGGGTATGCTGGTAGCCGGCGTCAGCGGCTATTTCGCCATCAAATTCCTGCTGAACATCGTGCGCAAACACAGCCTCGGCATCTTTTCGGTTTACTGCGTTATCGCCGGCATCGTGGCGATAATCCTCAACTTCGCTGTATAAAAGAGGTTTAACGTTATGGCAAAAGCAAACTCCGGCGGAAAGGGCCGCCAGCCCTCCCGCTCGACCGCGGCCCCGTCCGCCAGAAAAACAAAGCCCCGAAAGGAGCTTCGGACGGACAGCGGTCTAAGCGAAAAAACTCTTAAGGAAATACACTGCATAGTCTTTATATTTGTGTGCTTTATGCTGGCAATGAGCTATTACACGCCGTTTTTCGGCATCGTGGGCAGCGTCATTCGCAATATAGGTCTGTTCCTGCTGGGGAACACGGCCTTTGCCCTGCCGGTGCTGGCCGCCGCGGCGGGAGTGCATATGCTGCTTAAGAACACGCTTCACCCCCACGTTCACCGATACGTGGCGGCTCTGCTGCTCTGCGTGTGCGTCAGCGGTCTGCTGGCGGTGCGGCTCTACAATCAAAATCCCACCTTTTTCGGCGACGGCTACACCCAGACCGAGATCGCAAAGGCAAGGGAGCTATACCCCGACATGAGCCCGCAGCAAAACCTGACCCTGGGTCAGGTGCTGTCCAACATGGTAGTCTCCGCCCGCGAGGGCAAGGGGGGCGGCATACTGGGCTATCTGGCGGCCATACTGTTTATACGCCTGATCTCTCCGGTAGGCACAACGCTGCTGTTCTGGGCGCTGATACTGGTCTTTGCCGTGGTGATGACCGGCACTACGCCCTTCATAAAGCTGGCGGAATGTCTGGACAACTGGATAGAGGAGCGGAAGAACGCCGTTCCCGAGGAGGACGGGCCGGAAAAAGAGTCCCAAATAAGTCTGGCGGACTTCGCCGAGCCTCCGCCCGTGGACTACGGCCCCACTCCCGTGCCCCGGCGCAGGAGGGCCGCTTCCGTCCCGGAAAAGGATAAGCCCGACCTTCTCACCCGGCTGCGGCTGAAGCTGGCCGGCGGCAAAAATAAGAAAAAGTCCGCCGTTCCTGCGGAAAAGCCCGTAAAGGAAAAATCCGCCAACAAAAAATCCTCCACCCGTAAGCTTAAGCCCCAGGTGGTAAAGCCGGAGCTGGACGCCGGAGATAACGAAAACAGTGCCATTGCCGAGGATGTCAAGATAAGCCTGTTCGACGCCCGCCAGGACAGCGAGATACCTCCCGAGGTGGCGGAAATGGCAAAGGCCGAAAGCGGCGCCGTCGAGGCTCCGGTCAAGACGGAAAAGCCCAAGGCCGAGCCCTCCATCCCCGTCACCGACGACGAGATCGACGACAGCTTCATTCCCTACAGGTTTCCGCCGGTCAAGCTGCTGGGCAGGGACAAGCCCACAAAGGACAACACCTCCGAGGAAGATGTGCGCAAAATGGGCCAAAAGCTCATCGACACCCTGCGCTCCTTCGGCGTCGACGCAAAAATCATCGAGATTATTAAAGGCCCGGCCATAACCCGCTTCGAAATATCTCCCGCCGCAGGCATCAAAGTCAACAAGATAGTCAACCTTTCCAACGACATCGCCCTCAACCTCGCGGCCGTGTCCGTCCGCGTGATAGCGCCCATTCCCGGCAAGGCCGCCGTGGGCATCGAGGTGCCCAACGAAAAAGTAGCCACGGTGCGGCTTCGGGACGTGGTGGACACTGACGAGTTCCGAAATTTCAAGAGCAAGACGGCCTTCGCGCTGGGCAAGGACGTAGGCGGCAAGGTGCGCATAGCCGACATCTCAAAAATGCCCCATCTGCTCATAGCCGGCGCCACCGGCAGCGGTAAGTCCGTGTGCATCAACTCACTCATCACCAGCATCATCTATAAGGCCGACCCCAACGAGGTCAAGCTCATCATGATAGACCCCAAGGTGGTGGAGCTTCAGGTCTACAACGGCATTCCCCACCTGCTGATACCCGTTGTCACCGACTCACGGCGGGCGGCGGGAGCACTTAACTGGGCCGTGCAGGAAATGGTAAAGCGGTACAAGCTCTTTGCCGACAACAACGTCCGCAACCTTCAGGGCTACAATCAACTGGCCGAGGTGAACGGCGAGCGGAAGCTGGAACAGATAATCATCATCGTGGACGAGCTTGCCGACTTGATGATGGTAAGCGCCAAAGAAGTCGAGGACAGCATCTGCCGTCTGGCTCAGATGGCCCGTGCGGCGGGTATGTACCTCGTCATCGCCACCCAGCGGCCCTCGGTGGACGTAATCACGGGTCTTATCAAGGCAAACGTTCCCAGCCGCATAGCCTTCGCTGTTTCCAACCAGATAGACAGCCGCACAATTCTTGATATGGGCGGGGCGGAAAAGCTGCTGGGCAAGGGCGATATGCTCTTCCTGCCCATGGGAGCCAACAGTCCCATACGTATTCAGGGAGCCTTTGTATCCGACGCGGAAACCGAAGCCATTGTGGAATACATCAAGCAGGACTTCAGCGCCAAATATGACGAGGACATAATCGAGCACATCGAGCGGGGCGCCGATGACGGCGGCGGCCGCGAGGAGGACGACGGCGAGGCCGACGAGATGCTGCCCGCCGCCATACAGGCCGTGGTGGAGGCCGGACAGGCCAGCGCCAGTCTGCTGCAGCGGCGGCTTAAGGTGGGCTACGCCCGGGCGGGCCGTCTCATCGACCAGCTTGAGGAGCGGGGCATAATCGGCCCCCACGAGGGCAGCAAGCCCCGGGCCGTGCTTATGAGCCGAACGGAATTTTTGGAGCTTCAAGCCCAGGGCAAAGCCGACGAATAAACGCTCTACGTGATATAATTTAAAATTTTATAAAAAAGGAGTTCCCAATCATGACCGAATACACAGCCGCAAGCACCACCCTGTCCCAGGTTCTGACCGTTCTTGGGATAACTCTCGGCACGGTGGTTACAGTCTGTCTCGCCTACTACATCATCAAGGTAATAGCCCATTGGCGCATTTTTTCCAAGGCCGGCGAGCCGGGCTGGAAAAGTCTTATACCCATTTACAACAATTACATAAGCTATAAGATCGCCTGGCACCCGGCTTTCTTCTGGATAGGCATCGCCGCCACCTTCTTCTCCTCGGTTCTCTACACCTACGGAGTGGACAATGAAAATTCCATTTTTCTGGCGGTAAGCTCGGTACTGATGATAGCGGCCGCCCTTATCAGCCTGATTCAGGTATACAAGCTGGCAAGGGCCTTCGGCCACGGTGTACCCTTCACGCTGGGCCTCCTCTTCCTCAACCCCATCTTTATCCTGATCCTTGGCCTCGGCGGGTCAAAGTACCGGGGCAGAGATTGAGCCGCCCAAGTCTATAAAGGATAAGGGCTGTAAAAAAATCGTGCAGAACGCCGTCGTCGCAAGCCTCCCTTCGCTTGCGGCGACTTTTTATGCTTCGCAAAAAAGTCGTCGTTTGGCTCGTTCGGCTGCTCCTCCTTTTCCCCACAAACAACTTCGTTGTTTGTGGGGAGTGGCGGCGTAAAACTCGCAAAAGGTCGGTAGCAAGCGCAGGCGTAATGAGGGCGGTTTACCCGCCCGAATAGCCGGAGCGCCGCGTGACCTTTTGCGAAGAAGGAGGGGCAAGCCCTCGTGCGACGGCATTTTTGAAAAAAAGTGTCGGAGCATAGACGGGCTTTGCCCCGACGCAGCCGAGGGTGATTTTCGTTCGTAGTTCAAGGGCATAAAAAGAAAAACCGTCTTTTCGCAAAAAAAAGGCGGTTTTTCCACATTAATTCATAGTTTTGATTTTATTGACAATTTTATCAAAACATGAATTTGGCTTAAATAAACGCTTTCAGCCCTTGAACGGTCTGCGCCATTTTTTCAGCCCCTTGCGAGAAGGTCTGTAAGCCGAGTTCTGTCTTGAACAGTCATCTATCTAGGCCCCGCGTCTCCGTGGGGCTCCGGCCGCCTTTCGGAACGGACCGGGCAAGTCATTGTTCCAGCTGGCGTTGCTTCGGGTGGGGTTTACAGAGCGCCCCGGATTACCCCGGGGCCGGTGGGCTCTTACCCCGCCTTTCCATCCTTACCGCGTAACGCGGCGGTTTATTTCTGTTGCACTTTCCCTGGAGTCGCCTCCGCCGGGATTTCTCCGGCACCCTGCCCTGTGAAGCTCGGACTTTCCTCATTGACGGGTCTCCCCGCCCCCGCGACTGTCCGGCCTTCTCGCGGTTATATTATATCACTCACGGATAAATTTGTCAACCCCCATAAACTCACTCCGCCGGCAGCGCCCTCACCGGCTCCGTCAGGGGCCGCATCTCGCCGTTCCACAGATACGCGGCGGCGCTGTCCGCTTCGGGAGCCACATCGGTTACGCTGAATCGCGCCTTATCCTGCTTCTTTACCGTGCCGCAGTCGAAGGAATCTACCTTGAGCACCCGACCGTCCTTTATCTGGGCCACATAAAGAGTGCCGCAGTCCATATTCCTTTCGGAGTCGTTCAGAACCGACACGGAAATTCCGGCGGAGCCGGCCGCAAAATTGCTGAGTATAAGGCCCCTGTGCTCACCGTCCATAATGAAATAGTCCACCTCTTCACTGTTCTCGGTCAGGTATTTTTCGGCGGCGGTGTTCTTATAAGCGTAAACCGTCATGCCGCTGTCGGCAAAGGCATAATCTCCCACGGTGAGCACCGTCGCGGGTACGGTGAGCTTGCTCAAGGACGAGGTGGCGAAGGCGCCGGGGAAGATATAGGCCACGCTGTTGGGCACCACAAAATTGCCGGTCTTGCCGGGAGGACAGAGAACCAGCAGCTCGCCCCGCCCGTCGTTGTAGTACAGCACGTCCTTTGTAACCCTATAATGGGAGTTGGCCTTTATGGTGAAGGTCTTGACCCCTGTACAGCCGTAATAGGCCATATTGCTGATATTTACAAGCGAGGACGGCAGAGCCACGCTCTCGGTGAGCGGGCAGTTGGCAAAGGCCATGTATCCTATGTCGGTGACGGTAGAGGGTATGTCCACATTTTTCAGGGAAACACAGCCCATGAAAAGCCCGTTCTCTATTTCGGTCAGCTTGGAGGGCAGATAGACGGTATAAAGGCCGGTGCAGAAAGCGAAAGCCTGCTCACCCAGCGACGTCACGCTGTCCGGGAGAGTGAGATAGGTCAGACCGGTGCAGCCAATAAAGGCTCCGGAGCCGATGGTGACGTCACCGTTTGTTTTCATATTCACATTAGTGATGTGCCGACATTCAGCGAACGCCTCCTCGCCTATTCCCTCTATGGCGGAAAAATTCAGTTCCCGCTCAAGACCGTCGCAGCCTTTAAAAGCCCGTGCGCTCACATAGGTCACATTACTGAAATCAGCGTCGAAGCGCGCCGAGGTGCAATTTTCAAAGACTTCGGGTCTAATATATGTGAGGCTCGGGTTGAGCTTCACGGAGGAAAGCTTCGAACAGCCCGAAAAAGCTCCGTCCCAAAGTTCCTCCACCTCGGACAGATCTATTTCACCGGTAAGGGACGAACAACCCTTAAAGGCGTACCTGTTCACGGCCGTCAGTTTTTGCTCGAACGACACCGTTTCAAGGGCGGAACAGTCCTGAAAGCTTCCCGAGCCAATGCTGCGGACGTCGCCCTTTACGGTCAATGTTTTCAGAGTCTCGGAGCCGCTGAATTTGGGAATGGCCGTAATGCCCCTGCCAAAAACCACATTTTCAACGCGGTCATATACTATACCGTTCACGCCCTTGACGCCGTCCCCCAAAATCAGGTTCACCGGGCGGGTACCGGAAAAGGCGGTGTCACTCACACTTTTTACGCTGTCGGAGACGACTATGTCGTCTATACCGGTACAGCCGCTAAAGGCGTAACCGCCTATGCCGGTCAAAGTATCGCTGAATACAACTCCTTTAATACCTGAACAGCCGCTGAAGCATCGGTAGGGTATCTCATCTATTCCACCGAGATCAACAATTCCGGTCAGGGACGTACAATCTTGGAAGGCCCCCTCGCCGATGTGCGTTATTTTATCGGTTATTACAAAATTTTCCAGTCCGGCGCAGCCGTAGAAAGCGTCGTCTCCTATGTATTCCACCGTGTCGGGCAGAGCCTGTCCCCCGAGGTCGCCGTTGGCGTAAACTCCGTTCCCCACGCTTTTCAGGGCGGAAGGAAGTCTGTCCGGACATATGTCGGTACTGTCAAAGATATTATCGCCGATGATCTCCACAGTGTCGGGCATCTCAAAACCGTCCAAACCGGAGCAGTATCTAAACGCCTCATTACCGATATAGGTAAGACGGCCCTTTATTTCCAGATCCTTCAATCCTCTGCAGCCGGAAAAGGCATAATCTTCAATAACCGTCACTTTTTCGCCCAAAATCACTTTTTGCAGATAAGAAAAATCAATTATCCCTCTCAGCTTTGAAACGGCGGTGGCTTCCCCCGTCAAAGTCAGTGTCGACGGGGTAACCAGTTCAAACGCCCTGTCGCCGATGCTCTCCAAGTCGCTCTGTATTGTAATGCCTATGACGTTACGGTTGTAGTAAAACGCTTCTTCGCCTATAGTTTTGAGCGTCGGCGGAAATACGTAGCATACGTCCTTTGGATCGTCGCCCGAAAGTCCCCTGATTCTGCACGCGGAATCTCCGATAGCGGTGACCGGACAGCCGCCCAGCTCCGAGGGAATAACTATATCGCCGTTCCCGTCCGGGGACTCGCCGGTGATTTTGGTTATGGTGGCCTCACCGTTTTCAACGGTATAGGTGTAAAAGCCCTCGGTGAACTCCTCCGCCGAGACCGTGAGGCACAAACCCAAAGTTACCGCGGCCACGGCTATGAACGCCGTCAAAAATTTTTTCATAAGATTGTCCTCCATGTCCTTCCCGCGGCACAAAAAAATGCGCCGCTCACAAGTTTTACCTGTCGGCAGCGCACAAAAAACGTCTGCCTCAAGTCTAATTGCTGCGAGACAACTCATTTCAAACAAACGGTAAGAAATGAACCTCAAGCATACGTTTTTTTCATACGTACACTTACCGTTTTGTTTGAAAATTATTCGGTTGTCTCGCAGATTTATTTTATCATATTTTTTCCGGTTTGTAAATAGCTTTTATAAAAAAAGTCGAAACCGCCCGCTCCGGGCAAAATAAAAACAGACGCCTGTGCAGACGTCTGTTTTCATTTATTTATTTTTCCGAAATCAGTCCACAAGCTTGATAATAGCCATGGGAGCGCAGTCGCCCCGGCGAACGCCGGTCTTGATTATCTGCGTATAGCCGCCCTGGCGCTCCGCATACTTGGGAGCCAGCTCATCGAACACCTTTTTGACTACGTCCTCCTTGGTGATGAACGCAAGAGCCTGACGGCGCGCGTGAAGATTGCCCCTCTTGCCGAGAGTTATCATATTCTCAGCCAGAGCGCGAACCTCCTTTGCGCGGGTCACGGTTGTTTCGATTTTGCCGTTGTCCAGGAGAGCCGTTACCATGCCGCGGAGCATAGCCATTCTATGGTCGGTGGTACGACCGAGCTTTCTTGTTCCAGCCATTGATATTTCCTCCTATTAACGGGTCAAAAGACCGCTGTTGATTTTTGCCTGATGATTTGAGCTTAACCTCAGTCTTCCTCGGGAGCAAAGCTCAGGCCCAGATTTTGGAGCTTGTTGCAAACCTCGTCCAGAGATTTGCGGCCCAAATTGCGAACCTTCATCATTTCCTCTTCTCTGCGCTGAGTCAGATCCTCAACAGTGTTGATACCTGCGCGCTTCAAACAGTTGTAGGAACGGACGGAAAGATCCAGCTCCTCGATAGTCATCTCGAGTACCTTCTCCTTCTTGGTCTCTTCCTTCTCAACCATTGTTTCTACGTTCATGGCCTCATCGGTGAGCTGGATAAAGAGCATCATATGATCGTTGATGATCTTGGCCGCAAGGCTGATAGCGTCGTCAGCGGTTTTGGTGCCGTTAGTCCAGACCTCGATGGTGAGCTTGTCGTAGTCGGTATTCTGTCCCACACGGGTGTTCTCAACGGTGTAGTTCACCTTGTGGACAGGGGTATAAATGGAGTCCACGGGTATAAGCCCGATAAGGGGCTGGCTGAGAGCCTTGTTCTTCTCGGCGGAGACATAGCCCCGTCCCTTGCCCACAGTGATCTCCATATAAAGCTTTGCGTCGTCGTTGAGGGTGGCGATGTGGTGGTCGCCGTTGATTATCTCCATGTCGCTGTCGCACTTAATATCCCGGGCACAGAGCTCACCGGCGCCCTCAGCTTCGATGTAAACGGTCTTGGGGCCGTCGCCGTGAAGCTTGATTATCACCTGTTTGATGTTCAGCACGATTTCGCTCACATCCTCCTTGACGCCGGGGATAGTGGTGAACTCATGCTGTATGCCGTCGATCTTGATAGACGTTATGGCCGCGCCTTCAAGAGAGGACAGCATCATTCTGCGAAGGGAATTTCCCAAGGTAGTGCCGTAGCCTCTTTGAAGAGGAGCGACGGTGTACTTGCCGTAGGAACCGTCCTCGCTGAGAGCTGTACGCTCTACGCGAGGCTTTTCAAATCTCAAATCTGTCATAGTTAAACCCTCCTATTCAATTTACTTAACGTGAATAAGTTGACCGAGGGAGCCTATTACTTGGAATACAACTCGACGATAAGCGTTTCGTTGATCTCAAAGTCAATGTCGTCTCTCTTGGGTGAATCGGCGACAGTGGCGGTGAGAGTGTTCTTGTCCATGCTGAGCCACTTGGGCACAGTACGGGTGGAATTAGCTTCTACGATGTCCTTCATCCAATCGGCCGTGGCTGTCTTTTCCCGAAGGGAGATGACCTGGCCGGGTTTAACCAGATAAGAGGGGATATTAACGCGCTTGCCGTTGACCTGCACGTGGCCGTGGGTCACTATCTGACGGGCCTGACGGCGGGTGTCGGCCAGACCCAGACGGAAGATAACGTTGTCAAGTCTGCTTTCGAGGATGGAGAGCAGGTTTTCACCGGTAATGCCCTCTTTCTTTTCAGCCAGCTCGAAGTACTTTCTGAACTGCTTCTCCAGAACGCCGTAGATGAACTTGGCCTTCTGCTTCTCGTTGAGCTGAAGTCCGTACTCGGACTGCTTTCTTCTCTGGGGACCGGGATTGCGCTTGCTCTTCTTGTCAATGCCCATAACGCCGGGCTCGATGCCCAGTGTTCTGCACCGCTTGAGAACGGGCTGCATATTTTTTGCCATTGCGGTAACCTCCTTCTAAAATCAGACTCTTCTTCTCTTGGGGGGACGGCAGCCATTGTGTGCAATGGGGGTCACGTCCTTGATAAGAGTTACTTCCAGACCTGCCGCCTGAAGGGCGCGGATAGCCGCCTCACGGCCGGCGCCGGGGCCCTTTACAAAGACCTCGACGGTTTTAAGGCCGTGCTCCATAGCTGCCTTGGCCGCTGTCTCTGCGGCGGTCTGGGCCGCGAAGGGAGTGCTCTTTTTGCTGCCGCGGAAGCCGAGGCCGCCGGCGCTTGCCCAGGAAAGAGCGTTGCCGTTAACGTCGGTGATGGTCACGATGGTGTTGTTGAAGGTGCTGCGGATATGCGCGGCGCCCCGTTCGATATTCTTGCGCTCTCTGCGCTTACGAACTGTTCTCCTGACTGTCTTAGCCATACTCTCTCCTCCTTACTTCTTCTTATTTGCGATGGTGCGCTTGGGGCCCTTGCGGGTCCGGGCGTTTGTCTTAGTTCTCTGGCCACGGCAGGGCAGGCCCTTTCTGTGGCGGGATCCGCGGTAGGAACCGATTTCTATGAGACGCTTGATGTCAAGCGCCACGTTTCTGCGAAGGTCGCCCTCAACAACGTATTCCTTGTCGATGGCTTCACGGAGCTTCGCAACGTCGTCTTCCGTAAGATCTTTTACGCGGGTATCGGGGTTGATACCGGTTTCTGCAAGGATTTTATTCGCACTGCTTCTGCCTATTCCGTAAACGTAGGTGAGACCGATCTCAACACGCTTTTCACGGGGCAGATCAACACCGGCTATTCTTGCCATCCTTTAATACACCTCCAAAAATTTGTAAAAACATTTTTTATTGGTTTTTATAGGGTAGATGATGCGCGTTTTGGGCAGCCGACGGAGGGTTTTCCGGCGGCTTCAGCCGCGCCCGCAGCGGAATAATCAGCCCTGCTTCTGCTTATGCTTGGGGTTTTCGCAGATCACCATTATTCTGCCTTTTCTCTTGATGATCTTGCATTTTTCGCAAATGGGTTTTACAGAGGGTCTTACCTTCATATAAAATTACCTCCTAAATTTCACTTCCGTGAAACGAATTGTTTATTTTGCTCTCCACGTGATCCTTCCGCGGGTCAGGTCATAGGGCGAAACCTCCACGGTGACCTTGTCGCCGGGTAAGATCCTGATGAAGTTCATACGGAGCTTGCCTGAAATGTGGGCCAGTATGCGGTGGCCGTTGGGCAGCTCCACCTGAAACATGGCGTTGGGAAGAGCCTCCAGTACAGTACCTTCCAGCTCTATAGCATCGTCCTTAGCCAAGGTGACAACCTCCTTCAGCTTTAAGCCGTTTTATTGCCTTTCTTATATGTGCGTCGCACTCCAGGGCGGAAAGCTCGGTTTCCGGCCCCAAAGGGTCGATGTGCCTTAACCGTTTCTTCTTTGGCGAGGCCATCAGGCGGTGCCTGCCGTCCGCCACATAGGCGAAGGGGCCGTCCACCCTCAGAACCAGATAAAGCCGATCCTTATCATGGCCCGCCAGGGATCTTACCAGCATTCCCGCCTTCACGCCCTCACCGCCTTACGCTTCGAGGGTGAGATACACGGGGCCGTTATCCGTGACCACAACGGTGTTTTCATAGTGAGCCGAAAGACTTTTGTCGTTTGTCCGGCAGGTCCAGCCGTCCCGGCGGTCAAAATTGACCTTGTATCCGCCGGCGGTAATCATGGGCTCGATGGCGATAACCATGTTGCGCACCAGCCGAACCCCGTGGCCCGGATTGCCGAAGTTGGGCACGTCCGGAGCCTCATGAAGCTCCCTGCCCACGCCGTGGCCCACCAGATCTCTCACCACGCCGAAGCCGTTTTCCTCGGCGAGGGTCTGAACCGCGTGTCCGATGTCGCCGATACGGTTTCCGGGCAAGGCCATGGCCGCTCCCCGGAAAAAGCACTCCCGAGTCACGTCCATCAGCCTTTGGGCCGTGTCGCTGACACTGCCCACGGCGAAGGTTCGGGCGGCGTCGCCGTGGTAGCCCTTGTAGCAGGCTCCCACGTCAACGCTGACTATGTCCCCTTCCTTCAGGATGTCCCGTCGGGAGGGTATGCCGTGAACCACCACCTCGTTGGGCGAGATGCAGCAGCAGGCCGGAAAGCCGTGATAGCCCTTGAAGGAGGGCGTGGCGCCGTGGGAGGTTATGACCTTTTCCACCGCCGCGTTGAGCTCCGCCGTGGATATGCCCGGACGGACTGTCTCGGCGGCCTTTTCCAGCGCGGCGGCGACGATCTTGCCCGCCTCGGCCATTTTCTCGATGTCTGTTTTGGTCTTTATTGTTATCATTACTTTACTCGACTCCCAGAGCCTGAAGTACATTCTTTGTAGTGTCGGCCAGCTCCTCGCAGCCCTTTGCCGTGCGCAGGAGACCCCGCTCCTGATAGAAGCGCCGGAGGGGTTCGGTCTGGGCGTGGTAAACGCTGAGCCGTTCCCTGATAGCCTCGGGCACGTCGTCGGCCCGGGTTATCAAATCGCCGCCGCACTTGTCGCACTTGCCCTCGACCTTGGGGGGATTGAACTTCACGTGGTAGGGCGCGGCGCACTTGCCGCACTCACGGCGTCCGCTCAGACGCTCCACAATGGCGTCGTCCTCCACCCTTATCTCAAGGGCGCAGTCAAGGCTGATGCCCATGCTCTCCATGGCCTCGGCCTGGGGAATGGTGCGGGGGAAGCCGTCAAGGATATATCCCGCCTCACAGTCGGGCTCGGCGATGCGCTCCTTCACCATTGAAATCACCACATCGTCGGGGACCAGATCGCCCTTGGCTATGAAATCCTGAACCGCCAGTCCCAGAGGCGTCCGTTCACTGATCGCCTTTCTGATTATAGCGCCGGTGGAAATGTGAGTTATTCCGAAGCGCTTTTCAAGCAGCTCGGCCTGAGTGCCCTTTCCGCCGCCGGGAGGCCCCATAATTGTGATTTTCATTTTTCCGTCCTCGCTTCGGCTTATTCAAGGAAGCCCTTGTAATGCCGCATGAGCATCTGGCTTTCGAGCTGCTTAACGGTCTCGAGGGCGACGCCTACAACGATGAGCAGGCTGGTGCCGGTAAGGGCCAGAGCGCTGAGGTTGGACACATATCTGGAGAATATCTCGCTGATAACGATGGGAAGCACGGCCACGATGCCCAGGAAGCAGGCACCCACAAGGGTTATTCTGGAAAGCACCTTGGATATATAATCCGTGGTGGGCTTGCCGGGACGCAGACCGGGGATCATGCCGTTGTTATGCTTGATATTGTTGGATACCTCGATGGGATTGAAGGTGATGGACGTATAGAAATACGTGAAGCCCACAATCAGCAGGAAGTATACAACGGGATAGAATATTTTGCTGACAATGCCGCCGTTGCCGATGATAAAGGAGGCGATCCGCGCAAGCACGCTGGAATCGGTCCGGCTGAAAAGAGTGGCAAGGGTGGCGGGGAAGGTCATGATGCTCATGGCGAAGATGATGGGAATAACGCCGGCCATGGCGACCTTGATGGGAATGAAAGTGGACTGTCCGCCGTACATCTTGCGGCCTACGACACGCTTGGCGTACTGTACGGGTATCCTGCGCTCGGCCTCGTTTACCAGCACCACGAAGGCGATGGAGGCGATGACGTAGATGAGCAGGAGGATGAGCATCCACCACTGGTTACGTCCGCCGGACATATAGGAGTTCCATGCGGAAATAGCCATATTGGGAACGCGGCACACGATGCCGGCGAAAATCAGCATGGAAATGCCGTTGCCGATGCCCTTACCGGTGATTTCCTCGCCCAGCCACATAAGGAAGGCGGTACCGGCGGTGAAGGACACGATAATGGTGAGCATTACCAGCCAGTGAGGGATACCGCTCACGTTGGAAACGGCGCCCTGATTGTTCAGTGTGAGCGCCAGACCCCAGGCCTGAAGAGCCGAAAGGGCTACCGTCACATAACGGGTGATTTTGGTTATCTTCTTTCTGCCCTCTTCACCCTCCTTGCTCATACGCTCAAGGGCGGGGATAGCCACGCACAGGAGCTGCATGATGATGGAGCTGTTGATGTAGGGGGTGATGGACATGGCGAATATCGTCGCGTTGGACAAGCTGCCGCCGGAGAAAGTGTCCAGCAGGTTAAAAAGTGTGCTTCCGGTGCCGTTGCCGGCTATCCAGTTGGAAACCACGGTGGAATCCAGCCACGGAACGGGGATAACGCTGCCCAGCCGGAATATAACAAGCATTAAAAGAGTGTAAAGTATCTTTTTTCTTAAATCGGGGACCTTCCATGCATTACGAAGTGTTTCGAGCACTTTAGATCACCTCCGCAGTACCGCCGGCGGCGGCTATCTTTTCGGCCGCGCCCTTGGTAACTCTGGCGGCCTTAACCGTCAGCTTCTTGGTGAGCTCTCCTCTGCCGAGAATTACAACGCCGTCCATGATCTTGGAGATAACACCTGCCTCCTTAAGGGCGGCGGCGTCAACAACGGCCCCATCCTCGAACCTGTTAAGCTCGGAAACATTCACTTCCACATAAGACTTAGCAAATATATTATTGAAGCCTCTCTTGGGCAAACGTCTGTACAAAGGCATCTGGCCGCCTTCAAAGCCGGGTCTTACACCGCCGCCGGAGCGTGCGTTCTGACCCTTGTGGCCGCGGCCGGCGGTCTTACCGTTGCCGGAGCCGGGGCCTCTGCCCTTTCTCTTGGCCTCGGTCTTGCTGCCGGGTACGGGACTAAGCTCGTAGAGTTTCATTTGCCACACCTCCTTTAGATTTCTTCAACTGTTACAAGGTGACTTACCCTGTTGACCATGCCTCTCATCTGAGGTGTGTCATTTTTGAGTACAACGTCACGGATTTTCTTAAGACCCAGAGCCTCAACAGTGGCTATCTGGTCGGCCTTGCGGCCAATGGTGCTTTTAACAAGCGTTATTTTAAGCTGTGCCATTGTTTTTGCCCTCCTTACAGCTCTTCAACAGCCTTACCTCTGAGGCGCGCCACATCTTCGGCGTTCTTCAGCGAGGCCAGGCCCTGCATGGTAGCGCGTACCACGTTGGTGGGGTTGTTGCTGCGGAGGCACTTTGTCCGGATATTCTTGATACCCGCGGCCTCCATCACCGCGCGGACGCTGCCGCCGGCGATGATACCGGTACCTTCTTTAGCGGGCATGATGAGCACCCGGCCCGCGCCGAACTCGCCGGTGATCTCGTGAGGAATCGTATCCTCCACAAGGGGAACGGAGATCATATTCTTCTTGGCGTCCTCAATGCCCTTGCGGATAGCGTCGGGAACTTCCGCCGCCTTACCCATACCGCAGCCTACATTGCCCTTGCCGTCGCCTACGACCACGAGAGCGCTGAAGCGCATTGTGCGGCCGCCTTTAACGGTCTTGGCTACGCGGTTGAGCCGTACTACCTTTTCAATAAGCTCTACGCCGTTGGCGTCGCCCTTGTCTCTTTCGCGGCGGTCACGGCGCTCGCCTCTGGGTCTGTCGCCCCGGGGAGCGCGGTCGCCGCCTCTGTCGCCTCTGGGAGCTCTGTCGCCCCGGGCGGGACGCTGTTCGGTCTTTTGTACAGCCTGCTGCTGTGTGTTCTGCTCGTTTACCTGTTCTGCCATTATCTCTTCCTCCCTCCTTAGAACTCAAGGCCGCCCTCGCGGGCGCCCTCCGCCAGAGCGGCTACGCGTCCGTGATAGATATAGCCGCTGCGGTCAAATACAACCGAAGTGATGCCTGCCGCCTTGGCCTTTTCGGCCACGGCCTGACCGACCTTTTTGGCGGCCTCCACATTTCCGCCGTACTCGCCCTTGAATTCAAGGCTGGAAGCGGATACCAGGGTCACGCCCTTTTCGTCGTCGATGAGCTGGGCGTACATATTGTTAAGGCTCCGGAATACGTTGAGACGGGGACGCTGAGCTGTACCGACAATCTTATTACGTATGCGGCGATGTCTCTTGAGCCGCGCCTTATTACTGTTGGGCTTACTAATCATCTCGCCAATCTCCTCTCTTATTTCTTAGCCTTACCGGCCTTGCCTTCCTTGCGGATGATATGCTCGGAGACATACTTGATGCCCTTGCCCTTATAAGGCTCGGGGCCTCTCTTCTCCCTGATCTCCGCGGCGACCTGGCCTACGGTCTGCTTATCGGCGCCATGGACGATGATGCTCGTCTGAGATGGGCACTCGATGGTAATTCCCTCGACGGGAGTATACTCAACCGGATGAGAATAACCAAGGTTGAGCACCAGGGTCTTGCCCTGCATCTGGGCACGGTAGCCGACGCCGTTTATCTCAAGCTCCTTCTTGAAGCCGTCGGTAACGCCGACAACCATGTTGTGGAGCAGGCTGCGGGTAAGACCGTGAAGACTCTTGTGAGCCTTGTCCTCGCTGGGACGGGCAACGGTCACAACGCCGGCTTCCTGCTTTATTATCATATCACCGTGGAGCTGCCTGGTGAGTGTGCCCTTGGGGCCTTTTACGGTCACCACATTGCCCTCGGCAATGTCTACGGTAACTCCGGCCGGCACGGTGATAGGCATTCTTCCTATTCTTGACATAATATCATCACCTGAATCCTTCCACTACCATACGATAGCAAGAACTTCACCGCCGATTTTCTCCGCTCTTGCTTTCTTATCCGTCATAACGCCCTTGGACGTTGAAACTATAGCCACGCCGAGGCCCTTAAGCACGTAAGGGATCTCCTCCCTGCCGGCGTATACCCTCAAACCGGGCTTGGAAATTCTCTTAAGGCCGGAGATGACCTTCTCATTGTTCTTGCCGTACTTAAGAACTATATGAATAGTTCCCTGATTTCCGTCGTCCACCACGTCAAAGCTCTTGATATAGCCTTCGTCAAGAAGTATCTGAGCGATGGCCTTCTTCATGTTGGAAGCGGGAACATCAACTGCTTTATGCTTCGCGGAGTTTGCGTTGCGAATGCGTGTGAGCATATCCGCGATAGGATCTGTGATTTGCATGAGTAAACCTCCTTTTCCAAAAGCTTATATTTTACCAGCTTGCCTTCTTGACGCCGGGGATCTGACCTTTATACGCCAGCTCTCTGAAGCAGATACGGCATACGCCGTACTTGCGAAGATAGGCGTGGGGCCGGCCGCAGATCTTGCAGCGGTTGTATGCGCGGGTGCTGAACTTGGGCCTGCGCTGCTGCTTCAGTATCATTGACTTCTTAGCCATTATCTCTTACCTCCTTAGCCTCTGGTGAAGGGTGCGCCGAGGAGCGTAAGCAGCTCGCGGCCCTCTTCGTCTGTCTTAGCCGTGGTAACAAATATTATATCCATGCCCCTGATTTTGTCGATCTTGTCGTAGTCGATTTCGGGGAAAATAAGCTGTTCCTTGATGCCCAGAGAATAGTTGCCGCGGCCGTCAAAGGCGTTGGGATTTATACCGCGGAAGTCTCTTACACGGGGAAGAGCCACATTGAAAAGGCGGTCTACGAACTCGTACATCTTCTCGCCCCGGAGAGTCACCTTGACGCCGATGTTCATGCCCTGACGGATCTTGAAGTTGGCCACGCTCTTCTTAGCCTTGGTGACAACGGGCTTCTGACCGGTTATTTTGGCCAGGTCGCCGGCGGCCGCGTCGATAACCTTGGGATTTTCCTTGGCTTCGCCCAGACCGATGTTGACGACTATCTTCTCCAGCTTGGGAATCTGCATGGTGCTCTTGTATCCGAACTTCTTGAAGAGGGCGGGAGCAACCTCATTCTGATAAAGTGTTTTTACGTTAGACATGGTTACTGCCTCCTTTCAATTACTTCTCAAAGGTCTCGCCGCACTTCTTGCAGACGCGAACCTTTGTCCCGTCGCTGAGGACGGTGTAGCCTATTCTGGTGGCTTGGCGGCACTTGTCGCACACGTGCATTACGTCGGAGGCGCTGATGGGGGTCTCCTGATGGATGATACCGCCGATGTCGCCCTGCCGGCGGGGCCTCTTGTGCTTGGTCGCCATGCTTACGCCTTCAACGACCACGCGGTTGTGATCCTTGTCCACGCTGAGCACCTTGCCCTTTTTGCCCTTATCCTCACCGCTGATTACCACAACGGTATCATTTTTCTTAATATGAATACTGTTCATTGCCTTACCTCCCATTAGAGAACCTCGGGAGCAAGGGAGAGGATCTTCATATAGTCATGGTCTCTCAACTCTCTTGCGACCGGTCCAAATATACGGGTACCTCTGGGGTTTTTATCGTCTCTGATGATGACGGCGGCGTTTTCGTCAAACTTGATATAGGTGCCGTCGGCCCGGCGCACGCCCTTGCGGCTGCGCACGATAACGGCCTTTACGACCTCGCCCTTCTTTACCATTCCGCCGGGAGCCGCTTTCTTGACGGAAGCGACCACTACATCACCGATATTGCCATATCTTCTGAGGGAGCCGCCCAGCACCCGGATGCACATAAGCTCCTTGGCGCCCGTGTTGTCGGCAACCTTCAACAGAGTCTGCTGTTGGATCATGTATTATTCACTCCTTCTTTCCTTAAGAAAAGGATTACTTCGCCTTCTCTACGATCTCCACTAATCTCCATCTCTTGTCGTGGCTGAGGGGACGGGTCTCCATAACCTTTACGCGGTCGCCCGGCTTGCAGACGTTCTCCTCATCGTGGGCCTTTATCCTCACGGTCCTTTTTACAACCTTACCATAGAGAGGGTGTTTTACGCTGTCCTCGATGGCAACTACGATGGTCTTATCCATTTTGTCGCTGACCACCTTGCCTGTTCTTACCTTACGATAATTTCTTTCAGACATATCAGTTCCTCCTTCCTATGCTTAGTTCCGTCCCAGCTCTTTTTCGCGGATAACCGTGTTTACCTTGGCGATATCCTTCTTTGTGGCGGAAATGCTAAGGGGATTACTGAGGTTATTTGTCGCGTGCTGAAATCTCAGGTTGAAAAGCTGCTTCTTGAGGTCCGCAAGCTTTACTTGCAACTCCTCGGGACTCATGTCACGGATCTCGTTAATTTTCATTAGCTTCAGCCTCCGTTTCCTTTTCACGGGCGACGAACTTGCACTTGATGGGGAGCTTGTGCATGGCGAGACGAAGGGCCTCCTTGGCCACATCCTCGGCCACGCCGCCGATCTCAAACATTACTCTGCCGGGCTTAACCACGGCTACCCAATACTCGGGAGAGCCCTTACCGCTGCCCATTCGGGTCTCGGCGGGCTTCTCGGTGATGGGCTTGTCGGGGAATATCTTTATCCAAACCTGTCCGCCGCGCTTTGTATAACGGGTCATGGCGATACGGGCGGCCTCTATCTGATTGCTGGTGATCCAGGCGGGCTCCAGAGCCTGAAGGCCGTAGTCGCCGTAGGATACCTTGTTGCCACGCTGGGCCGTGCCGGTGAGGCGGCCGCGGAACTGCTTTCTGTGCTTAACTCTTTTGGGCATTAACATTATTTGCGTCCCCCTTCCTGAGGTCTCTTCTTGCTCTCGGGAAGTATTTCACCCTTGTAGATCCATACCTTGCAGCCTATCTTACCGTAGGTGGTGTTGGCCTCGGCAAAGCCGTAGTCAATGTCTGCCCGCAGGGTCTGAAGGGGAATTGTTCCTTCATGATACTGTTCGGTTCTGGCGATTTCGGCGCCGCCCAGACGGCCGGAGCACATGGTCTTGATGCCCTTGGCGCCGAATCTCATGCTTCCGCGCATGGCGCCCTTCATGGCGCGGCGGAAGGATACGCGCTTCTCAAGCTGGGCGGCGATGCCCTCGGCCACGAGCTGAGCGTTGAGCTCGGGCTGCTTGATCTCGGCGATGTTTATATACACCTGCTTATCGGTGAGCTTGGAGACCTCGGCCTTCAGCTTTTCGATATTCTCGCCCTTGGGGCCTATTACAAGGCCGGGCTTTGCGGTGTGAACGGTAATGCGCAGGGTGTTGGCCTTCTTCTCGATCTCAATGCGGGAAACACCCACGCTGTAAAGCTTTTTCTTAAGGAAATTACGGATTTTGTAGTCCTCTACAAGATTGTCTCCGAACGCGCCGTCCGCGGCGTACCATCTGGAGTCCCAATCCTTGATAATGCCTACTCTTATTCCGTGTGGATTAACTTTCTGACCCATAACTACGCCTCCCTTACTCTTTCTCTTTTACAACGATCGTGATATGACTGGTTCTCTTCATGATGCGGAACGCTCTGCCCTGGGCACGGGGACGGATCCTCTTGAGAGTGGGGCCCTCGTTGGCGTATATCTCGGAGATATAGAGCTTGTCACCGCTCATGCCGAAGTTGTTTTCGGCGTTGGCCACGGCGCTGCCAAGGAGCTTTATCAGAAGCTCGCTGGCGGCCTTGGGAGTATTGTAAAGGATACCCATGGCTTCGTCTACGGGCTTGTTCCTGATGAGGTCATTTACAATCTTGACTTTTCTGGGGGATATGCGAGCGTAACGCAGCACAGCCCTGGCTTCTTTGTTAGCCTCCATTTGTTATTGTCCTCCTTACTTTAATTGCTCTACTTGGAGCTCTTAGCGCCCTGATGGCCCCTGTAGGTTCTGGTGGGAGCAAACTCGCCGAGCTTGTGTCCTACCATGTCCTCGGTCACATATACTGGAACGTGCTTGCGTCCGTCGTGAACCGCGATAGTGTGGCCAACGAATTCAGGGAATATAGTGGAGCTGCGGGACCAGGTCTTAAGAACTCTCTTCTCGCCCGCTTGGTTCATAGCTTCAACTCTTGCCAAAAGCTTGGGTTCCACGAAGGGACCCTTTTTCAAAGATCTGCTCATACTTTCATTCCTTTC
>CANRJP010000036.1 GCA_947630975.1 uncultured Clostridia bacterium | reverse complement strand
CTGTTCTTCGCCCCGCCGAGGGAAATGTTCGACTTCCCCGGCGGCTTCATCGCAGGATATATGCGCACCAGCCTGCCCGTGTTCTTCAACGAATCCCTCTGGGGCATAGGAGTGACGATTTACAGCACGGTCATAGCCCGGCTGGGCAGCGGCCCGGCGGCGGCTCACAGCATAGTTGGCACGGTGGAAAATATGCTCTTTGCCCTTGTTTTCGGCACGGCCACGGCGGCGGGAGTCATAGTGGGCAAGGAGATAGGCTCCGGACAGAGGGACGCGGCGCTTAAAAAGGCCCATTTCTTCCAGAAAATGGCGGCGGCTCAAGGACTGGCCACGGGAATTATACTGTTCTTCCTGTCCTCGCCTGTGACCCTGCTCTTCAAAATGACGCCGGAAACCCGCGCCATGTGCGCCGTGATGCTCCGCATCTGCGCCTGCGCCATGTTCCTTAAAGCCTTTTCCACATCGGCAATAGTGGGCACCATGCGCAGCGGCGGCGACACGGTTTTCTGCATGATATGCGACGTGGGCGGAGTTTGGCTCATCGGTGTGCCGCTGGTCGTCATAACCGGCCTTGCGCTTCACCTCCCGGCTCCGGCGGTGCTGGCGGCCAGCTATGTGGAGGAGCTTTTCAAGTGCGGCGCCGTCATAATAAGGCAGCGAAAAGACAGTTGGATGAAAGATCTGGTGAACTGATATGCCCGCAAAATTCGATATTGCCATACCCACCTTTTTCGGCACGGAGTCAATTTTGGCCTACGAGGCGACCGCGCTGGGATACGAGGTCGGCGAAGTCACCGACGGACGGGTTATCCTCAAAGGTGACTGGGAAGCCGTGGCCCTGCTTAACGTAAATCTCCGCTGCGGAGAGCGTGTCCTTATACGGCTAGGCAGCTTCACGGCCGAGACCTTCGAGGAGCTGTTCCAAGGCGTGGCCTCCCTGCCATGGGAGGAGTTCATCGGCGTCCGCGATCAGTTTCCCGTGACGGGCAGCAGTCTGCGCTCACAGCTCCACAGCGTGCCCGCCTGTCAGAGCATAATAAAAAAGGCCGTCGTGCGGCGGCTGTCGAGAGCCTACGGCCTTGAACACTTCGAGGAGAGCGGCAGCAAGCTTATCATACGCTTCAACATTTTGAAGGACAGATGCGACATATATCTGGACACCAGCGGCGTACCGCTGTACAAGCGGGGCTACCGGCTGGAGGGGGTGGCGGCTCCCATGCGGGAAACGCTGGCCTTCGCCATGGTGGACATCAGCCGGTGGCGTGGGGACAGGCCCTTTCTCGACCCATTCTGCGGCAGCGGCACAATTCCCATCGAGGCGGCGCTCTACGCCCTGAACATAGCTCCCGGCCTGAAGCGGCGTTTTCTGGCGGAGAGCTGGGACTGTATGGACAAGTCCCTCTGGGCCGACGCACGGGAGGAGGCCGTTGAAAATCAAAACCTCGCCGCCGAAACTCACATTTTCGCCTCGGACATCGACCCCGAGGCTGTGGAGACAGCAAAGGCCAACGCCCGGCGGGCGGGAGTGGCGGACAGAATAAAGTTCACCGTCTGCGACATGGCAAAGGCGGCGGAATTTCGCGAAAAAGGCATAGTGATGTGTAATCCGCCCTATGGCGAGCGGCTCATGGACAAAAAGAGCTGTGAGACACTTTACCGCAATATGGGCCGAAAATTCAGCCGTTACACCGAGGCGGCGAAGCTGATACTCACCAGCCACGAGGAGTTCGAGAAGTTTTACGGTCGGCCGGCGGACAAGCGCCGCAAGCTCTACAACGGAATGTTGAAGTGCTGTCTTTATCAATATTTCCGAGGATAAGGAGGGTGAAAAATGTTCAAATTCATAGGGAGGCTCCTGCTCTGGCTGCTGATTTTCGCTCTGCTCATAGTGGGGCTGCTGACCTTTCTGGGCTATCGGGAGTACAGGGCCATGCTGGACGAAAACAGCCTCAGTCTAACGGTGGCCCAAGTCAGGGACAAGGAGAATTACACCCTTTTCGACCAACTGCCGGAGACCTACGTCAAGGCCGTTGTGGCCGTGGAGGATCGGCGGTTCTATCAGCACGGGGGCGTGGACATAATCGGCATTGGCCGTGCGATCTACGTCAACCTCCGGGACAAGGAGCTGCACGAGGGCGGCAGCACTATCACCCAGCAGCTTGCGAAAAACCTCTATTCCATCAACAACCGCGACATTGTGAAAAAGATTGCCGAGGCCTTCCTCGCCATTGAGATAGAAAAGCACTACACAAAAGACGAAATTTTGGAGCTTTACGCCAACAATATTTACTTCGGCGACGGCTATTACTGCATTTACGACGCGGCAATGGGCTATTTCGGCGTGGAGCCAAAGGACATGGACGAGTACCAGTGTACCATGCTGGCTGGGGTGCCGAACGCCCCGTCGGTCTACTCCCCCACCAAAAATCCCGAGCTGGCGGAGGAACGGCGGCAGATCGTTCTGCGCCGAATGGAGGAAAACGGGTTATAAATTAGGAATGAGGAATAATGACGGAACAGTCACCTTGTGCGGTGTTACTGTACCGATAACGTGAAAACAACAACCGTAGGGCGCGACGACCTCGGCGCGCCGCCGCACCGTTTTACATATATACTTTTTTATAAATATCCACATTATTACTTTAAAAAAAATTCCAAAACTACAGCAAAATAATGATTGAAAAATCCGTTTTTATGTAGTATAATAATGTAAAAAATATTAAACGGAGGCATAAAGCTATGTTTGACGCTGTAAAAATCAAGGATCAGTGCGTGGAATGGATAAGGAAATTTTTTGAGGAGAACGGGCCGGGCTGCAACGCCATTGTGGGCATATCCGGCGGCAAGGACAGCTCCATAACGGCGGCCCTGTGTGTGGAGGCTCTGGGCCGGGACAGGGTTATCGGCGTTTTGATGCCCAAGGGCGAACAGCAGGACATATATATGGCCTATAAGCTGGTAAATCATCTGGGCATCAAGCATTATGTCGTCAACATCAAGGAGCCCGTTGACGCCCTGCTGAACAGTATGCCCGAGGGGCTGGAAATTTCCGAGCAGTCGAAAACCAACCTCCCCGCCCGGATAAGAATGGCAACGCTGTACGCCATAGGCCAGTCCTCCAACGGGAGAGTTGCCAACACCTGCAACCTGTCCGAGGACTGGGTGGGCTATTCCACCCGGTACGGCGACGCGGCGGGGGACTTCTCTCCCCTGTCACACCTGACGGTGACGGAGCTCAAGGAGGTGGGCCGCGTCCTCGGTGTGCCGAACGAGCTTGTCGACAAGGTGCCAATCGACGGCCTTTGCGGAAAGACCGACGAGGAAAATCTGGGCTTCACCTACGCCGAGCTGGACGCGTATATCCGCACCGGAAAAATCGGCGACCCGGCCAAAAAGGAGCTCATCGACCGCAAGCACCGGGCCAATCTGTTCAAGCTTCAGCTCATGCCCAGCTTCGACCCTGAAATCGGGGAATAAAAAAATTTAAAAAAAGGGTTTACATTTCGAGAAAAGTGTGTTAAAATAATTGTGCTACACAATCGAATACTTGAATACACTTATGGGAATAATTCTCTCATGGTTTTAAACCGGTAAAAATGCGGCTCCAATACCATGGTAGAATTATTTCCCAATGTGTATTCGATTTGTGTAGCGACAATCGGGGCCCGCGTTTTTCGGTGTGCGGCTCCGGCCGCGCACTTTTTGTTTGCGCGAAAAAATACATCATTATATCAAAGGGAGGGCTTTTAAATGAACAAAATCAAAAGATTTCTCGCTCTGCTGGTGTGCATGGCAATGGCTGTGGCCGTAATGCCCGGCGCGGCTTTGGCGGCAGATGAGAAACTGACATCTTATGGATTTGCTTATAAGGTGTACGACGACCATGTGGAGATCACCGACTACAACGGTAATGCGTCCGAACTTGAAATTCCAGCCAAAATCGAGGGACTGCCGGTGACTGTGATTGACATCGAAGCATTTTCCGGCTGTACTGGCCTTAAAAAAATAACCATTCCTTACGGAGTTACAGTAATCAATAGTAGGGCTTTTTTTGGTTGCACCGGCCTTACAAATGTGAATATTCCCGATAGCGTCACGGCAATAGGTATGCAAGCGTTTGGCTGTACTGGGCTCAAAAGTTTGACAATAGGTGATGGTATTACATATATTGACGAGTGTGCGTTTGAAAGTTGTACTAACCTTACCAGTGTATCAATTCCCAGTAACGTCATTGAAATTGGGACATGTGCGTTTGGAAATTGCACCGGCCTCACAAGTGTGAACATAGGCGATGGCGTTGAGAAAATCGGAAAGTTATCATTTTCTGGCTGTACCAGTTTATCCAACATGAACATTCCGGGCAGTGTTGCAGAAATTGGTGTACTTGCGTTTGAAGACTGTACCGGCCTTACAAATGTAAACATAGGCTATGGTGTCATGGAAATATTTAGCAGTGCGTTTGAAGGTTGTACTAATCTAATCAATATAACCATTCCTGACAGCGTAACTGGAATAGGCGGTGATGCGTTTAAAGACACGGCGTTATATGACAATAATACAAATTGGGACGATGATGTCCTCTATATAAATAATCATTTAATCAAAGCACGTGATCATTTATCCGGCGATTATGCCATAAAGCCCGGAACACTTACAATTGCCGACAGCGCATTTGAAGAATGCATTGGCCTAACTGGTGTTAGCTTCCCCAACAGTGTAACAAAAATTGGCTTTTCGGCATTTTTGGGTTGCTCTGGTCTCACAAGCATAGATATTCCCAACAGCGTAACGGATATTGACGGTAATGCTTTTTCCGGCTGTGTCAGTCTAAACAGTGTGACCATACCTGGTAGCGTCGCGGAAATCAGTGGGAATGTTTTTAATAATTGTATCGGTCTCACAAGCATAGCTATTCCTAATGGCGTCACGACAATTAGTAGAAGTGCTTTTTCTAACTGCACTAGTCTCACCAGCATTACCATTCCAGACAGTGTCACGACAATAGGAGATTTTGCTTTTTCCGGCTGTACTGGTATCACAAGTGTAGTTATACCTTTTAATGTCACCAAAATTGGCGATTGCACATTTCGTGACTGTGCCAATCTAACGAGTATAGATATCCCATTAAGTGTGACATATATTGGTGGCGACGCGTTTGAAAATACTGCGTTATATAATGATAATGCTAATTGGGACAATAATGTTTTCTATATAAATGATTATTTAATTGAAGCACGTAATGAAATATCTGGCTATTATAAAATAAGGCCCGGTACACGCGCAATTGCTGCCAATGCATTTGACGGTTGCATCGACCTTACAGGAGTTGACATTCCAAACAGTGTAACTGATATAGAATTTGGCGGATTTTATGGCTGCACCAGCCTCACAAGTGTGAAAATAGGTGACAGTGTTACAAATATCGAAAATTATGCGTTTCGCGGTTGTACCAGTCTTACTAACGTTGAAATTCCCAGTAGCGTTACGCGTATTGGAGCCGAAGCGTTTTCTGACTGTATCAGTCTCACTTATGTGAATATTCCAGACAGTGTCGAGGTAATCGGTGAATATGCGTTTGAAGGCACCGCATTATATAATGAAAATTCAAATTGGGATAATAATGCTCTCTATATAAATAATTATTTAATTGATGTAAACGGGGAAATATCTGGTGATTATGCCATAAGACCCGGGACTCGCACAATTGCGGCTGCTGCTTTTAAAGAGTGCAATTATATTGGAAATGTGATCATTCCCAATAGTGTCATTGTAATTTGCGATGGTGCATTTGAATATTGTACTAGCCTTACAAATGTGTCCATACCAACCAGCGTTATGGAGATTGGTGCGTATTCGTTTTACCGTTGTCCCAGCCTAAAAAACATATACTACGTCGGTAGTGAGAAAGATTGGGCAAATATCGAAATTGACTATTCAAATAACAGCAACGACCCCCTTCTGGCCGCTACCATCCACTACAACACGCCCATGCCGGAAACAACGCCAACGGCCCCGGAAATAAAGGTCACGGTCAACGGCGAGGCCATAGATTTTGACGTGCCGCCCACGGTCATAGACGGCACGACCATGCTCCCGGTGCGGTACGCTCTTGAGCCTTTGGGCGCGGAGTTCGTGTGGGACGGCGAAGCTCAGACCGTCACCGTTACCGCCAAGGGCAAGACCATAGTTCTCACCGTCGGCAGTACGGCGGCACTCGTGGACGGCGTTGAAAAGACAATGACCCAGCCCGCCATGGCAATCGACGGGCGGACGCTTATCCCCGTCCGCTTTGTTTCGGAGGAGCTCGGCTACGACGTGGATTGGGACGGCGAGACAAGCACTGTAATTATAAACGGCTAATACTAATCCCTAATAAAATCATCAATTCGCGGCGGCCTTTTTGTGCCATACGGCGTCTCGTCGAAGCTGACCTCATATCGCAACTTCTGATTTTTGAGAAAATCAGAAGTTTGGCTCAATCGGCCGCTTCTCCTCTTCCCACAAAAACAACTCTGTTGTTTTTGTGGGGCCCGTAATGCTTGACAATACATACAGTATTGCCTGCGGTCTCTTCCTTGTCTGGCACAAAAAATCCTCGCCTCTCGGTTGACGCTTTTAATAGGGATTAGTATAAAAACTCCCCGGAGAGTGACTCTCCGGGGATATTTTTGCACTATTTTTTATAGAACAGCTCGTTCATTTTGGCGTGGACGGCGGCCACCTCCAAGGGTTTTGAAATGTGGGCGTTCATACCGGCCTCCCTGCTCTTGCGCTCGTCCTCGGCAAAGGCGTTGGCCGTCATGGCGAAAATCGGCACCGTGGAGGCGTCGGGCCTGTCCATGGCGCGGATGGCCCTTGTGGCGTCGTATCCGTTCATGTTGGGCATCTGCACATCCATAAGGATAAGGTCATAATATCCCGGCGCGGAGGCTTCAAAGGCCGCCACGGCCTTAACTCCGTCCTCCACCGTGTCTATCTCGGCGCCGGTGGATTCGCCGAGGAGTTCGATGGCTATCTCACGGTTGAGCTCGTTGTCCTCCGCCAGCAGTATATGCTTGCCGCGGAAGTCGTACTCCGCCGTCCCGGCCCCATCCTTGGCTCCGCCGGAATTACCGCCCCAGACTATGGGCTTGGCTCCGGCAATCGTCGCAAAGGGTATTTCAATAATAAAGTTGCTGCCCTCTCCGAGAGCGCTCTCCACCCGTATGCTGCCGCCCATCATCTCGGTAAAGCTTTTTACGATGGAAAGTCCCAGTCCGGTGCCGCCGTACTTGCGCTCAACGCCGGTGTGCTCCTGTTCAAAGGCCTCGAATATCTTGCCGAAATTCTCCTTTTTTATTCCTATGCCGGTATCACGAACCTCAAAACGCAGCCGCAGCCTGCCCTCCTCGCGGGAAAGCTCGGTCACCGTCAGCGTGACCCTGCCCCCCTCCGGAGTAAACTTCATGGCATTGGAAAGCAGATTGTTCAATATCTGGTTCAGCCGCAGGGAATCGCCCATAAGGCTGTCGTCGATATTCCCGTTTATGACGGTTTTATACTCTATCTGCTTTGCCGCGGCCTGGGCCTTCTGAACGGCGTCAAAATTTTCCATAAAGACGGCCATATCAAAGGCTTCGTTCTTTATCTCGATTTTGCCGCTCTCAATTTTCGACATATCGAGCACGTCGTTTATGAGAGAGAGCAAATGCTTGGAGGAAAGGGACTGCTTTCTCAGGCAGTCATCCACCTTATCCGGATCGTTCAGATTTTGCCGTGCTATGGTGTTCATACCGATTATGCCGTTCATGGGCGTGCGTATCTCGTGGCTCATGCGGCTGAGAAACTCGCTCTTGGCAAGGTTGGCCCTCTCGGCACGCTCCTGAGCGGATACCGCCGCCTCGTTGGCCGCCATGAGCTGCTCGGCGTGACGGCGGGCAATCAGAACATAGACGATAAACAGCAGGCTCAGCAGCAGGAACACCACCGCCAGCACCAGAAGGGCGTTAGCGTTCAGCTTGGAGGTCAGGCCGCTTATCATCGTGTCCACTACATCGTAGGGTATCTCCACCAACATATACCAGTCGGTGCCGTCGATGGGGGTGTAGTACATACACAGCATATTGCCCGACGCGGAAAACACCGTCATACCGCTCTGCCCACCGTCGAAGTCTTTCCTCATGCGCTCAAGGGAATACCCCTTCTCAAAGCCGGCGTAGCTGTCCATTTTTGAAAAAACGTTGGTTCCGCGCGGCAGACCGCTGTTATAAGTGTTGTAAACAACAAAGCTGCCGTCCCGGGTGACAATGCTGGAATAGGTTCGACCCTCCGCATTTTGAAGGCCAAGCTGAGCGCTGAACTTTTCGCTGCTCAATCCGGCCAGCACGGCCACAAAGGTTCGGCCCTGAAATTCAACGGGTTCCACGGTGGTGCCCATCATTATCATATTTTCGTTGAGCAGAGCCTCATTATATGAGATCTGATCCGGTTCGCCGTTCAGCAGGTCGGAAAGGAAGCTGAGCCGCGAGGCCGCCGGACGCACGCCGTCACGGCTGTAATAATTGCCGTCCGTATCCAGATAGGCCATAAAATCAAAATCGTTGTACTCCTCCATTTGGGCGAGGAACGCGGCGAGAGTCTCCTGATTTGTCAAATCGTCCTCATTTAGGCCGACCGACACGGTCTTTAAATTGGAAAACCGGGCCTCCAGCCCCGTATCAAAGTGGCTGACCGTTTGAGCCGCCATGGACTGAAGGTACATACGGTTCATTTCAAGACCGGAGGCCAAGGTTTCGTTTGCCGACTTCCTTATGGACCAGAAAAAGCAGACGGCGCAAACGGCAAAGACCCCGATAACCACAAGGAACGGAATTCTCCTTTTCGTCGGCTTTCGCTTATCTCTCATCAGCGGGCACCACCTTTATCCGGCCTTCCGGCTTAGCTGTTATTGCCTCATTTGCGTGGTTCTCAAAATACAGCTGCAAGGCGTCGGTAAAAGTGCGGCCGGTCTCCTCCACAAGTTCGGCATTCTTCGCCGGCGGGGCGGTGTCGCTGTAAATGTTGAACATGACAAATCCGTCGCCGTTGTTGTCGTTGTAGCCGTTTTGTCCGGCCATATAACCTGTCATCGCCACGGTGAACGTGTCGCCGTCGCCGAGCGGCGAGCCGTCCGGCAGCGTCACATCCAGCAGCTCCGCCGGGCTGTTCTCCGTCGGGGCGCGGAAGGTGTAGCACAGACCGGCCACATTAAGAAAGCGTCCGCCGGGAATGCCGCTGTCCTGATTTATTAGGGTGATGCCGTTGGCAAGGGCGCTTTTAACTGTGGCTCCGTCGGTTTTCAATACGACGACCTCGTTGGGATAGGGGCAGACCGCGTCAAGGTCATAGCCAAAAACGTTGCCCTTATACAGGCTGCTGCGAACGGAGCCGCCGTTGACGAGGGCGATGTCGGCCCCCGTCATTTCCTTTACGGCGTCGGAAACCAGATTGCCGATGGCAGTTTCCTCACGGCGGGTGTTATAGTTTTCAAAAATCAAGTCCTCGGCCATGACGCCCACGAGGGTATGGTCCTCCTCGTCACCGTTTAAAAAATAATTATCCACATTTGCGAGGGCCTCATCGACGCTCATCTCCCCGTTAAGAGAGGCTATCATTTGATTGCCGAAATATTGGAGCAGCTTTGCGGGGAACTGGAGGTTATAAATATAGCCGTTTTCCACACAGTCCACAAGTCCCGCGGGCACGTCGTCAACGTCCGCCGTCATTCCGTTCAGATAGGACTGGGAGGCTCCGCCGTCGGCGATGACGGCCTTTTGGCCCTCCTCCGAGGACAGCAGCGAAAGTATTCTGTCCGCGGCGTCAAGCTTTTCCTCGTTGCCCTTTTCGCCAAGCTCCGCGTTGATTCCCAAAAAGGCGGCGGGCGTCACCATTGTCCATGGGTGATTGCCCCTGTCGCTGAGAAACGGCAGCATGGCAAATTCATATTCGCCGCTCCGTTCGTTAAGGTCGTCAAAGAAATCGATGGTGCCGTATGTTATAAACATCGTACCGTTCAGCATACGTTCAAGTACGGGGGTGGCGTTGCCCTTTTGGCCCGTCAGCCTCGAGGGGTCAATATATCCCCGCTCCGCCATGGCGGAAACCACGTCGATGCAGTGGGCCATACCGTCGGCAAAACCGTTTTCATGGGTGGTAAGCTTTTGACGCCAGGTCACTCCGTCGGCCAGGCCGAGAAAGTCGGGTATCTGCGTCCCGATAAAATACGCGGAGACAGTCGGGAGATCCATCGAGCTGAAAGCGAACATTACGTTGTCCAAATCCTCTTTGCCCAAGCCCTGTTCGCTCACCTTATCCATCACGGACAAAAGGCTGCCGTTGTCGGCGGGAACAAAGTCCACCCCGGCCCGCTCCGCCATGGAGACGTTATATATATAACCGGAATATTTGCCGGGCATGGGAATGAAGCGCGTCTTGCCGTCTATTTGCAGACTTTTGGTTATGCCGGCCTGATATTTGGAGGCGTAGGCGGTGGCGCTCAAATCCATGACGTAATCCTTCACGCCGCCGGTGGGCAGATTTGTGGTAACAATATCCGTGCCGTGACCGCTGCGGAGCCGGCGCTCGCTTTCGCCGTCGATGGTCGCCTCAGCGTTGCGCTCAACTTGGAGGTCGATGTCGGGATAAGTCTCTTCCACCAGCTTTTCAAAATTTTTCAGGTCGCAGCTGTACATCATCGTAATCGGCAAACGTCCCCGCGTTCCGGTTTTTTCCGTGGGAGCGGACTCGCCCCCGCACCCGGCCAGCAGAAAAAGGGTTACGGCGGCACATATAAATCTGTTCTTCACTTTGTAATCCCTGCCTTTATTGATTTTGCCGGTTTTCGTTCAAAACGGCTCATTTCTCTTTTTTGATTATAACGCGGAGCAGCTTGAACATTTTTTCAATGTCGATGGGCTTTGCCAAATAGCCGTCCATACCGGCCTGAACCGTCTGCTGCTTATCCTCCTCAAAGGCGTTGGCGGTCATGGCTATGACCGGTATATGCGCCAAAGCGGGATCGGGCAGACTGCGTATCTTCTCGGTGGCCTCATAGCCGTTCATCACGGGCATCTGAATATCCATGAGCACCATATCATAGTAACCGGGCTTGGAATTGGCAACCATATCGTAGGCTATCTGGCCGTTTTCGGCGCTCTCCATAACGAAGCCCGCCTCGGACAGTATCTCGAGGGCTATTTCACGGTTAAGCTCGTTGTCCTCCACCAGCAGCAGTCGGCGGCCCTTGAAGTCGCTGTTATCGACCTCGACAGGCGGCTGCTGCTCATCCACGGCGTGGCCAAGGGTCTTTTCCAGTACGTTATGGAGGTCGGAGGCAAACAGGGGCTTGCTTATGAAGTCGGAAACGCCGGCCTCCCTTGCCTCGCCTTCAATATCCGTCCAGTCGTAGGCCGACAGCAGGATTATGGGCGCGTCGTCCCCCACTGTCTTGCGTATGCAGCGCACCGTCTCAATGCCGCTCTGATCGGGCATGGACCAGTCCACAATATATACCGCGTAGGGGTCGTGCATATCGTGAGCCTCGCCCGCGCGGATAACGGCCTCCTTGCCGTAGCAGGTCCACTCGGCCCTCATGCCTATCTCACGGAGCATCTTCGCCACGCTCTGGCAGCAGACCATATCGTCGTCCGCCACAAGGGCGCGCAGCCCGTTAAGCTCCACAATGGGCTGTGGCTCGATACGCTGGCCGCTGAACTCGAATTCCAGCTCCACCACAAACTCGGTGCCCACGTTCTGCTTGCTGGTGACGCTGATCGTGCCGTTCATCATGTCAACGATATTTTTAGTGATAGCCATTCCCAGGCCGGTGCCCTGTATACCGCTGACGGTGGAAGTGCGCTCACGGGTGAAGGGCTCGAAAATGTGCTTGGAGAACTCCTCGCTCATGCCGATGCCGGTGTCCTTGACACGGAACTCATAAACGCCGCTGTTCTCCTTAGTGCCCGGCTTTTGAGTGACCCGCAGGCTTACGGTGCCGCCGGGCTTAGTAAACTTGATGGCGTTGGACAGCAGGTTTAGCAGCACCTGACTGAGTCGAAGCTTGTCGCATTTTATATCCTCATTGGCAATGTCGACGGTGTCGATATAGAACTCAAGGCGCTTGGAATGTATGTCCGCCTGAACTATATTGCGCAGACCGTGAAGTATGTCGGCCAAATTTTCGGGCCGGTTTTCCACATGAACGTGGCCGGACTCGATGCGGCTCATGTCCAGAATATCATTTATGAGTGAAAGCAGATGGTTGGAGGACTGGGCTATCTTCGACAGATAGTCCTTTGTCTGCTCCTTGTTGTCAATATGGGTTATGGCGAGGGCGGTGTAGCCGGTGATGGCGTTCATAGGGGTGCGTATGTCGTGGCTCATATTGTTGAGGAAGTTGGTCTTTGCCCTGTTGGCCTGATCCGCCATATTCAGCGCGTCGGCCAGATACTTCTTCTGCAGCTCAAACCTTCTGCTGACCTCGTCCACCTTTTTCTTAAGGTTGCGCTGGTTGCGTATGCGCAGGATAAGCACCACGCAGAGAACGATGAAGCAGCAGATAAACAGCGCCGCCAGCAAAAAGTAAACCGGATGGGCGTAAAGGAAGGAGATAAGGCTGGTATCCTGCCGTCCCCAACTGAGCTCCGTCTCGTCGACGATGATCTCGCTGAGGGTGTTGGGGTCAAGTCCGGCCACCGCCTTATGAAGACAGGAAAGGAGAAGATGGCTCTGATCCGCGTTAACACCCATGGAATAGTGGGAGGTGGAATCGCCGAGAAGAGTAAAGGTCAGCAGCTTGTTTTTGTCCTGCTGTATGGCCTGTTCGGCCGTATAGGAGTACAGGATAGCGCTGTCAACCTCACCGGAGATAACGGCCTTAACGCACTGGCTCACCGTATCGTAGCTGACAATGGTTCTGTCCGGATACCGGTTGTGCGCGTAGGTGTCAAGTATGTCGGAGGGGGCCACTATGGCGACGACCTTGGCCTTGCCGGAAAAGCCGTTCCGGGTCAGGCGGGCAAAGTTCATCTCCATATATGTCCCGGCCAGCTTGTAGCCTTCCTTTTCGGCCAGATAGTAGTCGTCGGTAAAGTCCAGAACTATATCCGCCCCGCCGCTGTTCCGCAAATCATAGTAGTCGGCACGGCTATCTATCACCAAAAACTCATAGGGGATGGAAAGCTGTTCGGCTATCCTTTCAAAAACATCGGGGAAAATACCCGCCACCTTGCCCTTGGAAACATAGGAATAGGGCGGCCTGTCGGGGTTTGTGATGACCTTCAGCTTTTGGCCCGACGCGGCCAGGCTTTCAATGTATTCCCGCTCGTCGGCGTCCAGCATTACCTTTCCGCCTGAGTCGGTGGCGTAATACTTGGCGTGGAGCGCGGTACGCCAGTCCGGGTCATGAAGGGTCATTTCCTCAATGGCGCTGTTTATGCTCTTCATCAGGTCGGGTCTGTCCAAGCGGGTAACTATGTAGAACTCGCTGGCGTCGAAGGATTCGATTATCCACTCGTTGTTCACGGCCCGCAGACTGCCGGACACGGCGGCGTCCACCTTATCCGCCTGAAGGGCGGCGGCAAGCTCGGCCTCGCCCTCGTATATTACGGACTCATACTCAAACCCGTGCTCGGCGGCAAAGTTCTCAAAGTTTTTGTTTTTGGAATTCCCGTCCAGCATACCTACCCTGATGCCGTCATATGTGGAATAATCGCCGGGCTCTATGGAGTGATTGCCGGCCTTGACCGTCATCATGGTGGCGTTGGTGCCTATGGGCTGGTCGGAAAAGAGGAACTCCTTCTCCCGCTCCGGAGTTTTTGACACGGACGTGACAATATCGACCTCGCCCCGGCGCAGCATATCCAGCGCGTCGGAGTAGGACTTGTCATAGCCGATGTATTCATAGACCCAGTCGGTGTGGGTTGCCAGCTTTTGCAGGAACTCATAGCCGTAGCCGCTGAGACTGCCGTCCTCGGCCTTTTCGTGATAGCCTGAAAAGGCAAAATATCCGACCCTCACCGTCTCCTTTGCCCGGGCCGCGCCGCACATGAGCATCATAAGCGTCACAAGGGACATAACAAATGCTGTAAATCTTTTCTTGTTCATATACATACCTCTTTGTCCGTGTCAGGCTGCTTCAGTCTAATTGCATAATACTACATTATAACCATATCATATTTAGCATAAAAAGTCAATAGCAAAGTGCAATTTTATACTAATCCTTTAAACAAGCAAGAGGTTGTAAAAGAACTCGCCCTGTAACATGGAGGCCGTGGGCCGGTCGAAAAAATCGTGCAGAACGGACGAAAATCAGCTCTCGCAGGCGACAGGCGAAGCCTGACGCCGAGAAAGCCCTCCCGACGGCGTACATAGGTACGCCGAGGGTGATTTTCGTTCGTAGTTCAAGGGCATAAAAATAAGAAAATTCGCTCGTTAGGGCGAATTTTCTACATTAATTCAATATTTTGTTTTTACTGAACGATTATATAGCGTTCTACAATTTGCCTTAAATAAAGACTTTCAGCCCTTGAACGTTCTGCACCATTTTTTTACGGCCCCGCTTATATTTCGCGCTGTATATCGCTTGTGTAATAGGCCACAAGGCTGACGGCGGCGCCGTTGACATCCCTGCCGTAAATCGTGGCTCCTCCAAGGCTCATAAGCTCGCCCAGCTTCACGTCGGCGATGTTCATGCGCATGACCTCACGGTTTTCCGAATGGATAATGATCTCCTTTTCGTCGACGATGTTGAGAACCGCCTCACGGCAGAGAATAGTCTCGCCATGCTCGTCACGGTTGGCAACATACAGCACCTTGCGGTCACGGATGCGTTCGAGGAGCCGCTTCTGCTCCTCAAGCTCCCGCTGCTCCTCTTTTTTCTTTTTGGAAAACAGCACCGTTCTCACCTACTTCGTTATCATTGTGCCGATGCCTGTGTCGGTGAATATCTCCAACAGCAGACAGTGGGGCACCCGGCCGTCGATTATATGGACATGGCTGACGCCGGACTGTATGGCGTCCAGACAGCCCTGCACCTTCGGTATCATACCGCCGCTGATGGTGCCGTCAGCTATCATGGCGTTTGCCTCGGCGGAATTCATGGCGTAAATTATGTGCCCGTCGTTGTCCATCACGCCCTCGATGTCCGTCAGGAACATGAGCTTTTCCGCACCAAGAGCCGCCGCCACGGCGGAAGCGGCCGTGTCGGCGTTTATGTTATAGCTCTGGCCGTTTGCGTCGGTGCCTATAGGGGCGATGACCGGAATAAACTGGTCGTCGGCAATGAGGTTGAGAACGTGGGTGTCAACGCTGACAACCTCGCCCACAAAGCCCAACTCATGCTCCGCTCCGTCCACCACGGTGGTCTTTTTTTTGCACTGGATTATGCCGCCGTCTATGCCGCAAAGGCCGATAGCTTTGCCGCCCTTGGCGTTGAGGGTGGAAACGATAGCCTTGTTGGTCTTGCCCACCAGCACCATCTGGGCCACGGCCATTGTGTCGGCGTCGGTATAGCGGAGACCGTTGATGAAGCGGCTTTCCACGTTGTAGGTCTTAAGAGCGGCGGTGATGTCGGGGCCGCCGCCGTGGACGACGATGGGCTGGGCGCCGATATACTTTAAAAGGGTGATGTCCTCCATGACGGACTGCTTGAGTTCCTCGTTTACCATGGCGTTGCCGCCGTACTTTATTACGATGGTCTTGCCGCTGAGTTTCTGTATGTAGGGCAGAGCCTCGACAAGTATGCCCGCCTTCTTTATAAATTCACGCATCTTTTCTGTGTTTTCCATATGTTTTCTCCTTACAGATAAAGTCCCGCCTGCATAAGGCCGGTTCCCTCGGAAAGTCCGAACATCAGGTTCATGTTCTGAACCGCTTGACCGGCGGCGCCCTTCACAAGATTATCTATGGCGCTGACAACTATGACACGGTTCAGCCGCCTGTCGACCGCAAGGCCGATGTCCACAAAATTGCTGCCGGCAACATGATTGCTCTCGGGCAGCTTGCCGCTGTCGTACACGCGGACGAAATACTCGTCCTTATAAAAATCCTTATACAACTGTACAAGCTCATCCTGGGACTTGGCGGCTTTGAGATTTGCATAGCAGGTGGCGAAAATACCCCGTTTCATTGGTACAAGGTGAGGGCTGAAGGAGAGCTTTATCTCTTCCCCCGCCAAGAGGCCAAGCTCCTGCTCGATCTCGCTGGTATGGCGGTGAGTGCCGAGCTTGTACGCCTTTATGTTTTCGGTGCATTCACAGAAGTGATAGTCCAGAGCAAGACCCCGGCCCGCGCCGCTGACACCGCTTTTGGCATCAATTATAATGGAAGTATTGTCTATAAGCCCGTGCTTGACAAGGGGAGCCATGCCCAAAATGGAGCAGGTGGTGTAGCATCCGGGATTGCCAACAAGGCGGGTCTTTTTAATTTCCTCACGGTGGAGCTCACAAAGTCCGTAGACCGACTCCTTCAGCAGCTCGGGAGCGCTGTGAGGCTGGCCGTACCACTCCTCATAGACCTTGACATCGTTATAGCGAAAGTCGCCGCTAAGGTCGATTACTTTCAGTCCGGCGGCGTAAAGCGAGGGTATGACCTCCTTTGACGCTCCGTGAGGGAGGGCGGTAAACACCACGTCGCACTCCCGGGCGGCCTTTTCTACATCAAGCTCCTCGCACTCTATATCGCATATTCCGCGCAGACTTTGATACACGTCGCTTATCTTCTGTCCCTTGAATGTTTGGGACACGGCCATGGTGATTTTGCACTGTCCGTGACGGGACAAAAGCCGCACGACCTCTATTCCTGCATAACCTGTGGCCCCTAAAATACCAACTCTTATCATGGCTAAAACCTCCGTCAGTTAATATTCACATATAAGATTTTATAATTATACATCGCCGCGCATAAAATTGCAAGCCTTTTTTTATATTTTTTTAAAAAATTTAAACAAAAAGGGGCCGTAAAAAAAGTCGCACAGAACGTTCAAGGGCTGAATGACTTAATTTAAGGCAAATATGAGTGTTATAATATAAGTCGATAAATATAAAATAATTGCATAATGTAGAAAATTCGCCCTAACGAGCGAATTTTCTTATTTTTATGCCCTTGAACTACGAACGAAAATCACCCTCGGCGTACCTATGTACGCCGTCGGGAGGGCTTTCTCGGCGGCAGGCATTCGCCTGTTTACACGCCGCTTCGCGGCGCCGCCTGCGAGAGCTGATTTTCGTCCGTTCTGCACGATTTTTTCGACCGGCCCCCGTGCCTCCAGATTACATAGCGAGTTTTTTTTACAGCCCCAAATAAACACGGAACAAATTCAGTTCTTAACGGCGCCGATCTGCTTGCCTATGCGTCCGAGAACCGGAGCCCCGATAATGTTGGAAAGCGCTTCCTCATCCTTTATCTTGGTGTCAAAAACATCACTGAGAACTACAATAGCCGCGGCGACAAACGCTCCCACAAGAAAACCAAGAATTCCGTTTCTCGGAATTGAGGGAGAAAAAGGCTTTTCCGGAGTCTCTGCCGGCTCAAGCAAGTCGGCGGAGCTGCCCGGAGCCACATTTGCTATTTCGGCAATGCCTGTTGCGACCACCGCGTTAGCAATTACGGAGCAGTACTCCTTATTCGGATTAACGACCGTTATACTCAGTATAGCGGTCTTGTCACCCTGTTGTTCGGCGGAAATCATTTCAGAAAGCTGAGCGGTAGTGTACTCTATGCCGGCATCCATGAGCTCAGGAGAGTTAACGACCTTGTCAAGCACCATATTTGTCCTTATCATAGTTGAATAAACGGGCACAAGAGCCTGAGACGAATAAACGTCGTTTATATTGACCTCTTCCTGATTTGTGTTATAATCGACTTTATTTTTTATATACACCTTAGCCGTCGCACTGTACAAAGGTGTAACAAGGAACACGGTATATAAAAGTACAAGAGCGGCACAAATAACGCCGACACCCAAAATTACATACCAACGCCGAAGCGCCACCTTGGCCAGCCTTAAAACATCTATCTCTTTCGTATTGTCCACGTCATCATCTCCTTAACGTTATCATTATAGCATAACACAGGAGAAAAAGCAAGAATTAATTATATTTTTTCAAAAATTTTTTTACTGCGGCAGCAAAAGTATCTGCCCGGCCCGTATCACGCCGTTTTCCACTCCGTTTGTATCGGCCAGAAGCCGCACAAAATCTCTGATGTCCCCGTCGTCGGGCTTATAACGGGACGCTATCGTCCACAAAGTATCGCCGCTTCGCACACAAATCTGTCTGTAACTTTCATCAGCCGCCTCTATGGCCGTGGGATTGAACAGACTTATGTTGAGGAGCCACGCGGTCAGCAGAGCAAATACAACCGCCGCCGCGGCCCTCCTGCGCTGACGGCTGAGCACGGCTTGACGGTGTGCCCTCTTTAATCTGTAATTGATTTCCATATTGTGACCTCCTCCTTCATACTAATCCCTAATAAAATCATCAATTCGTTGCGGTCTTTTTTGTGCCATACGGCGTCTCGTCGAAGCTGACCTCATATCGCAAATTCTAATTTTTGCGAAAATTAGAATTTTGGCTCAATCGGTAGCTTCTCCTCTTCCCGCAAAAACAACAGGATAGTTTTTGCGGGGCCCGTAATGCTTGACAATACATACAGTATTGCCTGCGGTCCCTTCCTTGTCTGGCGAAAAAAATCCTCGCCCCGTGGTTGACGCTTTTAATAGTGATTAACATCAGAACTTTTGTTCTCGGGAACGTATGTTCCCTTTCTTGATTACAGTATAGCAGAACATCCGTTCGTTGTCAAGAGTTTTTTTAAAAAATTTTCAAATTTTTTCTTTTACCACTTGACATATAATATTATACGTTATATAATATTATTGTAAATAATATATAGTAAGGAGGTTCAATTATGGCCTTTCAGTTGGGAGCGGAGATGCTGGACGCCTGCGTGCTGGGAATTCTGGTCAGGGGCGACGCCTACGGCTACTCCCTTACCCAGGAGATGACGCGCACCGTGAATATCTCCGAATCAACTCTTTATCCGGTGCTGAGAAGACTGCAAAAAGACGGCAGTCTCACGACCTACGACAAACCTGTCTCGGGCCGCATCCGGCGTTATTACGCCATCACAGATCTTGGCCGGGAAAAATACGGAGGCTACCGGCGGGAATGGATCCGGTTTAGAGCCTCGGTAGACAATTTATTGGGAGGGACGGAAAATGAAGAATAATCTAAGCGGTTCGGAATTTATGGCCGCTCTCGAAAAAAGGCTCAAAGCTCTGCCCGAGGAGGAGCGTCGGGAGGCTCTGGCCTATTATAGGGAATTTTTGGAGGAAGGCAGTCCGGAGGAGCTGGACAGCGTGGAGGAAACCGCCCGCCAGATACTGGATCAGTGTGCGGTTACCAACCTTGAACAGGTGGAGCAAAAGGAGAAAAAAGGCGGGCTGAAGGTGCTGTGGATAGTGCTGCTGGCGGTGTTCACCGCGCCCATGGCGCTGCCCGTGGCCATTACACTGGCCGTTGTACTTATGATGATTTTCGTAACCGTGGCGGTTTTGCTGATGGCGGCGGGAATATCCGGCTTGGCCCTTGTGCTGGGCGGAGCTATGGCGGCGGCGCTGAGCTTTACGCTCATAACGGTCAGCCCGGCGGATATGCTCATGACTCTCGGCCTTGGGCTGGGTATGGCGGGCATAGGCATACTGATATTTATCGCCACATGGTACATCTGCCGCGGAGCCGTATGGCTCATATCCCGCCTGTTAGGCAGACTTTTGAAAAGAGGTGGCAAAAATGCGTAAAATAACAAAAATTTTCCTCATAATCGCCCTGTGTCTTGTGGGCGCCGGCGTACTGCTCTGCGGGACGGCCCTAGCCATAGGTTACAAGGGGAACTTTGGCATCACTACAGACCTTAAATATGTCGATCTCAACAACACCGTTTCGATGCCGAAAACCGCTGTCGCACCCTTCACCGGCATAGACCTCAACGTGGGCGAGGACGACGTTGAGCTCGTGGCAGGGGACGGTTATTACATCGAATGTGAAAACGTCATCGCCAAGCCGGAATTCGAGGTGGGCGGCGACGGTATACTCAGGCTTTCCGCCGCCGAGGGAGAAGCCGAAGGGGAAAAATACCTTCTCCTTTTAAACCGCTTCAGTTTCTCCATCGGCTCCGCGTCGGCCCAAAAAGGAAAAATCAGGATATACTGCCCCGCCGGGGCGGTCATGAACGGCGTCACCGCAAATATTGACTTGGGAGACGTTTCCTTAAGTGATTTGAACTGTGACCGATTAAGTCTGAAAACCGGATACGGCGACGTCGAAATTTCGCGATTGACAGCCCTGTCGGCCGACATCGACAGCGACTACGGAGACATTTCCGCCGCAGGGCTGAACGTCTCTGAATTGGCGGTGAACAGTTCCTACGGAGACATAAGCATAAACGGTATTGACGTCGGCGCTTTAAAAATCGACAACGCTGTCGGCGATACGGAGCTGAAGGACTTGGCCGTGATCGGCTCCGCAGACATAAACGCCGATTTCGGCGATGTGAAGCTGTCGCCACGGGGAGGGATCGACGGCTACGTTCTTGACCTGAACACGGACTTCGGCGATGTGACGGTGATGGGCCGGGATTACGGCGAGAGCACCCACGGACTGTATATGCCCGACGGCATACCCGTGAGAGTCCGTGCCGGCAGCGGCGACATAGACGTAGAATAAGACGTAAAATAAATATGTAAACGGGGCTGTCTCCTTTTCGCCGAGACAGCCCCGTTGTTCTATTTAGTTATCTCATCATGCGCATCACGCCTTGGCGTATTCAGCCTTGAGCTGTGCCAAGGTTTCGCGGGAAATGTCCAATGTGTCCATTATGTCCTCGTCGGATCTGTTCTTGTCGAGGAGACGGAACGCCAATTTTTTTGTGTTTTCAAATATTCCCTTTTTTACGCCTTTTTCCATACCTTTTTCCATGCCCTTCTTCATACCCTCTTCGCGGCCCTTCTTCTCATAGTCTCTAAGCGTGGCGTTTAAAATCTGTTCATCGTCAAACAGTGAGAACATAATATCATGCACCTCTCCTTCATGGCTTGACAAATATTCTTTTAACACATTTTCGTCCTTGCAAATATTTATGGTTTCCTCTATGGCCTCACGGGTGCGGCCATATTTCTTAAGCTGCTCGGTGTAGATTTTGGTGAAGGTCACGTATTGGTTGATTATATCCCCTTTTTCGCCATCAGTTATGACACCGACCCTCACCTCGAGGGCCGACTGTTCGCCACCGAAAAACTCCTCGGAAAGAGTTATATAGCCTTCTTCCACTTTTTTCTCACCGGTGTAGATAACATACAGCTCCGGCTTGGGGAGAACAAGTTTTGAACTTCCGTAGACGTTTAGCTGCTCCTTCTCGATATAGTCCTGATAAGTCTGCACCAGATACATCAAGCCGCGAACGATTATATTGACTGTCCAGGTGCTCTGGGCCTCAACAAGAACCACCAGTCTGCCGTCCACGGTGAAGCCAAGGTCGTTATAGATGCTGTCCGTAAGGATATTTTTCAGCGTGACTATCTCTATTCTGTCCTCGGGAACAGTTCCAACCTCCGGATGCAGAGCTTCATAGAGCTGGGCCACATATTTGGGATGCTGAAATAAATTGGTGAACACGCTGTCCTTTACATTGCGCTTCACAAGCTTGCTCTCGGCCATGGCATCACTTCCCCTCTATTTTCAGTATACCACTAAAACATAAAATTGTCAACAGAAATTACCGGATAAACGCAAAGGAACCGTATCACATTACTGAAACGGCTCCTTTTTCATTTATTTATTCGTTTTTGTCCCCGTCATGCTCTCCGGTGGCGAAAAGGCCGCTGAAATCCAAATCGCTGTTCTCCAGCCTGGGTTCCTCGCCGCCCTCAAGGGCGGCCTCGTCCTCTCCCGCATAATCCAGATCGCTGAGTCCGTCGAACTCGCCGCCGAGTAACTCGCCTTCAGGCTCATCCTCGTAAACGACATCGTCCATACGAACCTCGTCCTGAATGTCAGGCACAACGGGCTCTATCACCTCATCCACGTCGATCTCGACGTCCCTGTACATGGGTACGCCGGTACCGGCGGGAATAAGCTTGCCTATGATTACATTTTCCTTAAGACCGATGAGGGGATCCACCTTGCCTTTTATCGCCGCGTCGGTGAGAACACGGGTGGTTTCCTGGAAGGAAGCGGCGGATAAGAAGGAGTCAGTGGCCAGAGCGGCCTTGGTGATGCCCAGCAGCATTTCCTTGCCCACGGGAGGGTTTTTACCCTCGGCCTTGAACTGTTCAACCAGCTCGTTGAACTGGATGCGGTTCTCGGTCTCGCCCACAAGGTAATTGCTGTCGCCCTCCTCCTCGATGCGAACCTTCCGCATCATCTGGCGGACGATAACCTCAATATGCTTGTCGGCAATATCCACAGCCTGAGAGCGGTAAACGCTCTGAACCTCTTTTACAAGATACTCCTGAACAGTGGTAAGACCGTTGATACGGAGAATATCGTGGGGATTTACGCTGCCGACGGTGAGCTTGTCGCCCTTTTGGATAACGTCCCCGTCCTTCACATTCAGATGAGAACCGAAGGGAATTGGCACGGATATTGACTCGGGAATGTCGCCGCTCTCGTCGGTTATAACCACGATGGTCTTGTTCCTGTCGTGCTGGATGCTGACGGTGCCGCCAATCTCAGAGATTATGGCAACGCCCTTAGGCTTGCGGGCCTCGAAAAGCTCCTCTACACGGGGAAGACCCTGGGTAATATCGTTAACGTCGTTGCCGGCAACACCGCCGGTGTGGAAGGTTCTCATGGTAAGCTGAGTACCGGGCTCGCCTATGGACTGGGCGGCGATTATGCCTACCGCCTCGCCCACGTTGACAAGGTCGCCGCCGCTGGCAAGGTTCGCGCCGTAGCAATGGGCGCAGACGCCCACCTTACTGTGGCAGGCAAGAACGCTGCGGATCTTGACGGATTCAACGCCGGCCTTTTCCACAGCCTCGGCCTCGGCCTCGGAAATAAGATGGTTTTCGTGTACTATTATCTCGCCGGTCTCGGGATCGACGATGTCGGCGCAGGGTACGCGGCCCACAAGTCGCTCCCGAAGAGGTTCGATGACCTCGTTACCGTCGTAAATAGCGGAAACGGTGATGCCGTCACGGGTACCGCAGTCTACCTCGCGGATTATTACGTCCTGAGAAACGTCCACCAGTCGCCGGGTCAGATAACCGGAGTCGGCGGTACGCAGCGCCGTATCGGTCAGACCCTTTCTGGCGCCGTGGGTGGAAATGAAGTATTCCAGAATGTTAAGACCCTCGCGGAAAGAAGCTCTGATGGGTATTTCCACGGGACGGCCGTCGGTACTGGCCATAAGGCCGCGCATACCGGCAAGCTGACGGATCTGGTTTACGCTGCCTCGAGCTCCGGAATCCGCCATCATGAAAATGGGATTGTACTTATCCAGATTTTTCATGAGGTTCTTGGAAATATCGTCGTTGGCGTCCTGCCAAGCGTTGATTACGCGGGTATAGCGCTCGGCGTCGGTAATAAGACCGCGGCGGTAGAGCTTCGTGATGTTCTCCACCTGCTTTTCGGCCTCGGCCAGGCGCTCCTGCTTGGAGCCGGGCACCTCCATGTCGCTGACGCTGATGGTGATGGCGCCCTTGGTGGAATACTTGTAGCCCAAAGCCTTGATGTCGTCCAGCACAACGGCGGTCTGAGTTATGCCGTGAGCGCGGATGCAGTAATCAACTATCTTGCCCAGGCCGCTCTTGTTGACGGTAAACTGGATCTCTGGCTCAAAATCGTTTTCGGGGTCAGTGCGGTCGACAAAGCCCAGATCCTGGGGCACAGTTTCGTTAAAGATAAGCCGGCCCACGGTGGAGCGGATGGTCTTATAACGGGTCGTGCCGTCCTCATACGTTTTGAACACGCGCACGTTTATGGGGGCGTGGAGCTCCACGTCGCCGCTGTCATAGGCCATCATGGCCTCGTTTATATCGCTGAAGAAATGATTTTCACCCTTTTCGCCCGGGAAGCAGCCCTCCTCGGTGTAAGCGGCGGGAGTCTTGCCCTCGGCCTCAAGCTCGTTGTTGGTCTTTAAAAGCTGGTCGTAATACTCGACCACCTGACCGGCCTCATAAGCGCTGTCACCGGGGTCGGTTATACGAACCTCCTTGGGCTTGCGGAGGGTGAGGTAATAGCTACCCAGCACCATATCCTGTGTTGGTACGGTAACGGGCTTGCCGTCCTGGGGCTTGAGCAGGTTGTTGGCCGACAGCATCAGGAAGCGGGCCTCGGCCTGAGCCTCGGGAGACAGGGGAACGTGTACCGCCATCTGGTCGCCGTCGAAGTCGGCGTTGAAGGCCGTACATACCAACGGGTGAAGACGGAGGGCCCGTCCCTCAACAAGAATGGGTTCAAAGGCCTGAATACCAAGCCTGTGCAGTGTAGGCGCACGGTTGAGCAGAACGGGATGCTCCTTGATAACGCTCTCCAGAACGTCCCACACCTCGGGCTTTGCACGCTCGACCATACGCTTGGCGTTCTTTATATTCTGAGCGCTGCCGTTGGCCACAAGGCGCTTCATGACAAAGGGCTTGAAGAGCTCCAGAGCCATTTCCTTGGGCAGGCCGCACTGATATATCTTGAGCTGGGGACCTACGACGATAACGCTTCGTCCGGAGTAGTCAACGCGCTTGCCCAGCAGGTTCTGGCGGAAGCGGCCCTGCTTGCCCTTGAGCATATCGGACAGGGACTTGAGGGCGCGGTTGCCGGCGCCGGTAACGGGACGGCCGCGGCGGCCGTTGTCGATAAGAGCGTCCACCGCCTCCTGAAGCATACGCTTTTCGTTGCGGACGATTATCACCGGTGCGCCCAGCTCCAACAGCCTCTTAAGACGGTTGTTGCGGTTGATGACACGGCGGTAAAGGTCGTTCAGGTCGCTTGTGGCGAAGCGTCCGCCATCGAGCTGTATCATGGGACGGATATCAGGAGGAAGCACCGGAATTCTCGTCATTATCATCCATTCGGGCTTATTATTGCTCTTGCGGAAAGCCTCGACCACCTCAAGACGCTTGGCGGCCTTCTGCTTACGCTGACCCTGAGAATTTATCAGCTCGTCCCGAAGCTCCTTGCTCAGCTCCTCGAGATCGACCTCCTTCAGCAGCTCAAGAATAGCCTCGGCGCCCATGCCCACACGGAAGCCGTCCCCATACTTCTCCCTGTACTTTTCCAGTTCCTGCTCGTTGAGCACGTCTTTCTTGGCGAACTCGGTAGCCTTGCCGGGATCGAGCACAATATACTGGGCAAAGTAAAGCACTTTTTCCAACAAATTGGGAGAAATATCCAAAAGTACGCCCATACGGCTGGGTATGCCCTTGAAATACCAGATATGGCTTACGGGGGCGGCCAG
>CANRJP010000035.1 GCA_947630975.1 uncultured Clostridia bacterium | reverse complement strand
ACGTCTCACTCAAGCTGTACCGGGCGCTGATTTTGATGGGGCAGGAAATAGCCGGTAAAAACGACAACGAGGCCGGAGTCCTGCGGGAGATGGCCGACCGGTACGGAGATTACATTTTCAAAAGCTTTAAGGCCGGCGAGGAGGCGGCTCCTGCGCCCGAGGCCGAGGCGCTGATGCGCCGAGTCTACGGCATGAGCGTCGGGGAGTACAGCCTGTATATCCGCCTCGAGAGGAGCAAGCCCTTTATCTGTTTTATGCGCAAGGACATCGACTTCGACTGGCTGGCCGAATATCTGGGCTTCGGCGGCGCCGGGGAATTCCGCGAGAGCTTTGTCCGGCGCTTTGGCCTTACGGTGGAGGAGTACGCGGCGAAAATGGTATAGTTACATTTTGGCAACTTTGCCCTACAAATTGACATTGTAGGGCTTTTTTGTAATATGTTAAAATATAAGTGAAAAACGTCAAATTGGGAGGTTGGAAAAATGAAAAAGCTTATAACTTTGGTTGCGGCCCTTATAGGGCTTTTCGTCATGTGTCAGGCCGCCTCGGCGGCGGAATTCAAACACCCCGGCATCCTCCACACTCAGGAGGACATCGACAGGGTAAAGGCGGCTGTCGCCGCCGGTCAGGAGCCTATCGCCTCCGGCTGGGAGGCGCTGGTGAACAGCGAGTTTTCTCAGCCCGGCTGGTCGCCCAGAGCCGTCGATACCGTTGTACGCGGCGGCAACGGCGACAATGTGTCCCTCCTTTACAACGATGTGGCCCGGGCCTATCAGTGCGCCCTGCGCTGGAAGATAAGCGGCGACGCCGCCTGCGGCGATACGGCGAAGAACATTCTCAACGCATGGAGCTCCACTCTTAAGACCGTGACCGGCAACGCCGACCGCTACTTGGCCTCCGGCATTTTCGGCTATCAGCTTGCCAATGCCGCTGAGCTCATGCGGGATTATCCCGGCTTTGACGAGGACGGGATGAAAACCATGCTGAAGGACGTGTTCTATAAGCCTTTGTGCGAGCGCTTCCTTTTGAGCAACGAGTTCGGGCGTGATCACAACGACGCCCATGTTCAGAATTACTGGGCCAACTGGGATCTGTGCAATATGGCCGCCACCGTGGCCATAGGCATATTCTGCGACGACAGGGAGATATATGACAAGGGCATAAATTACTTCATGTACGGGGCGGGGAACGGCTCCATATATAATGCCGTGCCCGCCGTGTTCCCCGGCTCTCTGGCTCAGTGGCAGGAGTCGGGCCGTGATCAGGGCCACGCCAACCTTGGCGTCGGCCTTATGGCCTGTACCTGCGAGATGGCCTGGAATCAGGGAATTGACCTCTACGGCTGGGCCAATAACCGCTTCATGTACGCCGCCGAGTATGTGGCAAGGTACAATAACGGCGGCGACGTGCCCTTCGCCGTCTATGAGTGGCATACCGGTCAGGCGGGCAATCTCATGAGTCAGACCGTTGTGGCCGAAGGCGGCAGGGGAGAGATGCGTCCCATTTGGGAAATGATATATAACCATTACCATAACCGCATGGGCCTCAGTGTGCCAAATATTGAAAAACGGGCCGCTCTTGGCCGTCCCGAGGGCGGCGCGGGCGGACACGCCACTACCTTCGACCAGCCCGGCTTCGGCACATTGATGTTCACCCGTCCGTCCGGCAGCGGCGGCAGCGCCGTTGTGCCCGAGGGCAACGTGGCCGAGGGCGTGTACAGAATCGTTTCCCGCTCCACCGGCAAGGCCGTGGGCGTCAGGGACGGACGGGCGGTTCAGCTCGGTGTTTCCGACGCCGACGACAGCCAGAAGTGGAGGATAGCCCATCTCGGCGGCGGACAGTACACCGTCACAAACGCGGAAAGCGGCCTTTCCCTCTCGGTGGAAAATGAGTCCATGGAAAACGGCGCGGCCTATGTCGCCGCTCCGTATCAGGGCCGCAACAGCCAGAAGTTCGCTTTTCTCCCCGCCGTCGGCGAGTGGATGCGGATAACCGCCGCACACTTAAGCAAGGCTCTGGACATATCCAATAACAGCTCCGATGACGGGGCCCAACTGATACAGTGGACTTATGACCTCAAGGCCAATCAGCAGTGGAAGCTGGAGCTTATCGAGGCGGGCGACATGACTCCGCCCCAGTTGGCCGATAACACCCGCGCCTATGTGACGGTCAACGGCGCCTATCTTGAAAGCGACGTCAGCCCCGTGGTGGAAAACGGCCGCGTCCTTGTGCCCATGAGAGCCATTTTTGAGGCGTTGGGAGCCGAGGTTGTCTGGAACGCCGGCACAAGTACCGTCATAGGCAGAAAGGACGGCGCGGAGATAGTTCTCAAGCTGGGAGACTCCACCGCGAGGATAGACGGAATACCCTATGAGCTGGACGTTCCGGCTCGGGCCGTTGACGGACATACCCTTGTACCCCTGCGGTTTGTGGCCGAGGCTCTCAGCGCGGACATCGTATGGAACGGCGACACATCCACGGCGGAGATACAGTTTTAACGGACATCAAGTAAAGGAGAATTTTATGAAAATACCGCGTCTTGAGCCTCTGCGCCCCTGGGATCGGCTTGACTTTGAAAACCAAAGCTACACCGTAACGGTCAACGGGGAAAAACAGTTCGTCCGCAACGTGCGGGTGGATATGCACGACAGGCATATCGCCGCCCTTTGCCTTTTCGAGTTTGACGGACCCTGCGAGGTGAGGATAAGCCGCAAGGGCATACCCATAAATTTTGTGGACATAAGACCGTTGGCCGAAAATATCGAATACAAAATAGAGGGCAGCGAGCTTGTGCTCTGGCTCGACAGGCCGGTTCGGCTGAGCGTGGAGATCGACGGCAACAGGTTTACAAATCTCCACCTCTTTGCGGAAAAGCCCGCCGAAATACCGGAGGGCCGCCGTATCGGAGCCGGTGTGCACCGGGTGGAGGACGCCACTCCCGCCGCCGGCGAGACCGTGGTTTTCATGCCCGGTCTCCACTATATCGAGGAGGTTATTCTCCCCGCGTCGGAGGGTTCGACGATTTGCCTTGCGCCGGGAGCGGTGCTGGTGGGCGGCATTGTCTGCGACCGGGTCTCCGGGGTGAGGATTTGCGGCGGCGGAGTTATAGACCTGCACAGCTTCGAGCGCTACAGTACCTTTCGGGGCGTGAGGATAACGGACAGCTCCGATATAACCGTGGAGGGGATAACCGTAGTCAATCCCCCGCATTACAGCGTTTATCTTGGCTCCAGTGAAAACATACATATCGACGGTATAAAATGCTTCTCGTCCGAGGGCTGGTCCGACGGCATCGATATGATGGCCTGCAAAAACGTGCTTTGCGAAAATTTGTTTATGCGCAACAGCGACGACTGTATAGCCGTCTACGCCTCCCGCTGGAAGCACCTGGGAGGGACGAAAAATGTCGCCGTCCGGAACAGCGTCCTTTGGGCGGACGTGGCTCACCCCATGACTATGGGCGGCCACGGCGTGGAGGGGGACGTAATTGAAGATGTTGTCTTTGAGAACATAACCGTCCTTAACCATCACGAGCCACAAAAATACTATATGGGCGTCATGGCGATAAACGCGGGGGACGGCGTCGCCGTCAGGAATGTTAAATACAAAAACATAACCGTGGAATGTATTGAAAAGGGGCGGCTTTTTGACATCCGCACCGTGAAAAACGACTGTTACAATAAAATACCGGGCAAAAGGATTGAAAACATAAGCTTTGAAAACATCAGCTCCTGCCGTGCCGGGGAGCCGTCGGTCATAAACGGTTTCAGCCGCGAGTGTACCGTGGAGGGCGTGACCTTCAGCAATATAAGGATAGACGGCAAAAGGGCCGCAACCCTCGGCGAGGCGGATATAACAGTCGGTGACTTTGCACATAGCATAAGCCTTGATTAGCGGAGGTGTAAAAGTGGAGCGCTGCAATTACATAAACTACGACCGGCGCAATATTGACTTCAACGTGGTTCAGTACGGTTACCGCAGATGTGACCCCGGCTTCGGCGAAAAGCCGAATATATGGAGAAATTTTCTGCTGCACTGTGTGTATGACGGCAAGGGCGCTCTTTATGCCGACGGCAAGCGCATAGCCGTGGAAAAAAATCAGGCCTTTATGATTTTCCCCGGCCAGATAGCCAGCTACATCGCCGATGAGGATGACCCCTTCGAGTACCGTTGGATCGAGTTTTACGGCGACGGGATGAAGCGACTCCTGCCCGACGCGGGGGTCTCGGTGACAAATCCCATAATTGACGACGGCGACGGCCGCGTGGGCGCCGCCCTGAAGAATATAGTCGACCGAGGCCAAATGGGCAACGCCGCCCTTATGTCGGCCTTTTGGGCCTTGGCCGAGGCGCTTGGCTCGGGACGCACGGATGACGTGAGCCAGACGGAGCGCTATGTTCAGCGGGCGGTGGACTTTATTCAGGCCAGCATCGGCCGGAAAATAACGGTGGAGGACGTTTGCCGTGAGCTGAATATCTCCCGCAACTATTTTACGGACATTTTCACGAAGTCTATGGGCATATCGCCGAAAAGGTACATCGTCAGTCGTCACATGGAAATGGCCATGGAGCTTTTGCGCCGCACGAAATACAGCGTCAGCGAGATAGCCTATATCGTGGGCTACAACAATCCCATGGAGTTTACCAAGGCTTTTGCGAGGTTCGCCGGAGTGTCGCCCAGCGAATATAGGAAAAGCGCGTCGGAACAAGCGTTGCATCGCATGGGGCCGTAAAAAAGTCGCGCAGATCGTTCAAGGATATGAGAAAAACCGTCTTTTTTTCGCAAAAAGGCGGTTTTCCATATTAATACAGTTTTATTAATACAGTTTTGGTTTTACGGCCCCACTAAAACTTTACCGTGCCGGCATACAGTATCTCCGGGGCGGGAAAGGTCTCCTTTCCGAGCAGCCGCCAGTTTTCGCCGTCTTGGGAGGTAAGGGCGCTTACGGTGTGATTTTTGAAGTCCCTTTCCAGCCGGAGGAAGGGCCCGAACTCGTCAAGGTCGAAGCGCAGGGGACTCAGCTTGCCGAAGGGGCAGTACATGGTGTTTTTGGTTCTGACCCGGAACACCGGACGGCCCTTTTCATATCCCAAAAAGGCATAGCGGGCGTTGGCTTCGGCGTTTTCCCGCAGCATTATACCGCCCTCGCTCAATTTTTCGGTAATCACAATATCACCGTACGCGGCTCGGGCGGCGAAGGTCATGGAGTCCCTGATGTCCCGCTCGAGGGCGCGGTAGTCGTCCCCCTCGCCGAAGCCCGCCGGCCCGCTCCCGACAGTGAAGCCCGTCGGCCCGCCGGTGAGGGCGGCGGTTTTCGGGCAGGAGGGAGTCCCTTCGCCCTTATCGCCGAAGGCCGCCACCGCGTAGGTGTGGATATTTCCTTTTTTAACGTCCGTATCCCGGTATATATTGCCGTCGGCCTCGGCTATGGCCTTACCGTCCCGGTAAATTCTGTAGCCCGACGCTCCGGCGGCGTGCTTCCATTGGAGAAGGTTCCCGTCCACGTCGGGCAGCACGTTCAGTATGTTCACCCGGCTTGGCGGCAGCTCTCCCTCCGCCGTTTTCAGTCTCAGCACAAGGGCCGTCATGGGCGGCACGGTCAGCTTTCCGTCGGGGGCGCTGACGTAAGCTCGGCTCCGCATATCGTATATCCGTCCTCTTTCCGGCACGGGCACGGTGAAGCCGCGGGCGTTTCCGTAGGCGGGGCGGGTGGTGTTCACAATTACAAAATATCTGCCCAGCTTCGCCCAAATAACGTCGGGATAGCCGGAAAACGGCGTGTCAACCTCCAGATTTTCCCGCAGGACATGGCCGACGCCCTTTTGATATGTTATGGGCAGCTCCTCGCCGCAGAGGGCCTGGGGAGCGGCGGCAAAATCCTTCAGAACGGACGGGTCGTCGGCGATGAAATCCATGTTCACGTTGTCCGGACGTATGTACTTGCCGTCCTCCTCAAAAATCCCGTCGGTGGCGAACTGCATCAGCTGTACCGCGCCGCCTTGGCGGACGTGGGCCCGGCCGACGGCGCTGTAGCCCCGATTTCGCAGGTTAAGGGCCGCGAACACCGAGGTGTCTCCGTCACGTAACGAGAGGGTCAGACTGTCAATATCGACCCAGGCGAACTCCGTTTCGCCCCGGACGTTTTCGTCCTTATACAGCCGGTAGTCGGTGTGGGGCAGAAAGCGGGCCGGTTCGCCGGAGAGAATTTCTCTCACCGTCCGGTCTATGCGGAAATCGTTGTAGTTCGCCGCCAAGTCGTCCAGGATAAAGTCCAGCCGTCCGTCCAGCCGCTGCTGGCGGGCGAAGTCCACGGCCTCCTCCGCATAGAGCCTGTACTCCTCCCACTCGGGGCCGTAATAGCGGAGAGACTCCTCCTCCATGTGACCCCGCAGGGACGCGAAGAGGAAGCGCCGCCCGTCGTAAATGTCGGTGGCATAGGCGATTTTCCCGGGGAGGGACGGGTTGCGCTCGTCGATTCCCTGCTCCATGTGCATTATTCGGTTCCCGTCGGCGTCCACGGTCTGATAGCGCATAAAGCTCCGTGAGTGAATGTTCTTCAGGGCGGTGCGCATTATCTCGTCGGACAAGTCCCTGTCACCGTGGTTCCATGTGCGGTATACCCACTCCGGCAAGTAGTTGGCAGTCTCGCCGTAGTTGCCCACATAACCGTTTTCTCTTGTCATGCACTCCAAAGTGAGGGGGCGGTAGTTGGCGCCGTAGGGCCTGCGGCGGACGAAGTCCCCGTTTTCGTCTGTGAGCTGGCGGGCCCTGCCCTTGCAGACCACCTGAATGAAGTCCTCGGTAAAGACGGCCTCCCTGTCGTGGTGGAAAAGACAGTGGTAGAGGTTCAGCTCCCGCCCATTTTCGTCGGTGAGCCGGTGTTCGCCCAGCCAATTTGCCAGCCCCAGCGCCTCACGAAGGATGCGGCGGCATTTTTCGTCGCCGATATAAAGGCCGCTGCCTATGACGCCGAGTCCGGCCATGGATTTCCACGCGCCCTCATAAGTGTAGTAGGTCTGGTTGTAAATGTAGCTCTGCCGGGCGGAGGCAAAGTCGAAGTTGGCCTTAAAGCACCGCTCCCAGGCCTCTTTTCGGGTGAGACCCCCGGCGTCGAGAGAAAATTCCCCCTCTTTTGCGGGGCAGTTAAAAGGCTCGTTCAGGTAAACGTCAAAGGCGGCGGAGCCAAGAATACCGTCGTCCCTGATCAACGGCTCGAGAATGTAAAGGCTCTGGCCCAGCTCGCCGTAATATCCGCCCCAGTCGCTTTGGTGGGAGGTGCGGGCCAGCGAACGCACGTCCGCAAAATAGTCGCGGACATAAAGGTCGATGCAATTCAGGACAAGGCGTACCGCCTCGCCCTTTTTTTTCGCGTTGTTTGCGGGGCAGTAAGGCTCGTGGAGCATCATGCAGAATTGGCGCATACTTTCCACATATTTCGTTACGGAAATTTTTTCTCCCGCGCGGAGGGCGGCCAAAGAGGAATTGAAGGCCGTCCGCTGGTTTTTGATGTATTTTTTTACCGTTTTGTCCGTGTCCGTCGCGGAATACTTTTTATGGGGCAGGGCTTTGGCGCTCGGTTCGAGGCTGTCCGCCGGAGGCAGCATGGGATCGAGGTGGGTCATGGCCGCGAATATCCGTCCGCTGACCTCGGTCACGTCGCCGTAGGGCTGCCCCTGCCTCAAAACGAATTTCAGCGAGCGCTTGCCTCTAGTGAAGCGGAGAGGTATGGCGGTTGTGCAGTAGAAAAAGGCCGGCGGGTCAAAGCCGCCGTAGCACAGGTTGAGGGCCTCGTAGTCGCCGCACTTGGCGTAGCCAAGCTGCCGGCCGTCTATCACGAGAAAAATGGGAGTATAGGAATCTCCGCTGAATAGCTTTACCGACAGATAGTTTTGCTTTACGGGGTCTACCGTCAGAACAAAGGCGTATTCCCCGCCGAAGCGGCAGGGCGGGTCGGCGGGCAGGGCGATACGGCAGCTTTTTCCCCGCTGCGGAGGGGCCTGTACTGTCTTTTTACCTTGAAAACCGTGAGCGGCCTCGCTGTCGGCGCTGCCGAAAATAACCGTGTCAAGCATATCCTATCAGCTCCTTACTGTAATAATGATAACCCATTTTTCCGAAAAAATCAATAGCCGTTTTAACCGCAAAATTGCTAAAATGTATGATACCATTTCGGTAATTTCACAGTGCAAAACGGCAGCATTATTCCTTTGCCTTACGCCTGAAATTCTGGTACAATGAATTTGGGAAGTGATTGTTTTGAATATAAGTGCGATTTGGCAAAAAATTGACGAAAAGCTCAGCCGCGCGGCCCTGCGGTCAGCGGACAAAATTCCTTACACGGCCATCGACGGCGTACACGACGACAAGGCCCTTACCGATATTACATGGTGGACGAACGGCTTTTGGCCGGGTCTTATGTGGCTGATGTATGTGGGCACGGGGCGGGACGTCTACAGGACAGCCGCCGAAAAGGCGGAAGAAAAGCTGGACGCGGCCTTTGAAAGCTACGACGGCCTGCACCATGACGTGGGCTTTATGTGGCATATCTCCTCGGGAGTGGATTACCGGCTGTTCAAGGGTCGGAAGTCACGGCTCCGCACCCTTTACGCCGCCGACCTGCTTGCGGCGCGGTTCAATCCCATGGGGCGGTTCATTCGCTCGTGGAACGACGACCACGACGGCTGGGTCATTATCGACAGCATGATGAATATTCCTTTACTTTACTGGGCGGCAAAGGAGCACCGCGACAAAAGATATGAGTACATTGCCCGGCTTCACGCCGACACGGTGATGAGAACCCATCTCCGGCCCGACGGGTCGGTCAATCACATCGTCAGCCTCGACCCCGCCGACGGCCGTGTCATCGAAACCTTCGGCGGCCAGGGCTACGGAGTTGGCTCCTCATGGTCGAGGGGACAGGCCTGGGCGATTTACGGCTTTGCGCTGAGCTACATACACATGGGTGAAAAGAAGTATCTGGACGCGGCGAAAAAAGCGGCGGATTATTTTATCGCCTGCACCGAAAAGACCGGCCGGATCGCGCGGATAGACTTTCGCGCCCCGGAGGAGCCGGTTCTCATCGATACCTCCGCCTCGGCCATAGCCGCCTGCGGACTGTTGGAGTTGGGGGAGGAAAAATACCGCGCCGCCGCCCTCGACATACTTTCGGCCCTTGAAAAATACTGCGATTTCAATCCGGAAACGGATCCCCTTCTCCTTATGGGCAGTGAGGCCTATCACGGCCGCCGCCATATGAATCTTATCTACGGCGACTATTTCTTTGCCGAGGCGGTCTACAAGCTGATGGGCAACAAATTTTTGTTCTGGTGAGGTGGCTTATGATACACAATCCCATAATTCGGGGCTTTAACCCCGACCCTTCGGTGATACGCGTCGGGGAGGACTACTTCATAGCCGCGTCCACCTTTGAGTGGTGGCCGGGGGTGAGCATATACCGCTCCCGAGACCTTAAGCATTGGCGGCTGGCCTGCCGTCCCCTGAAAAATCTGGATTTTACCGGCGTCCCCGACGGGGGAGGTATTTGGGCACCGGACTTATCCTATGACGGGGAGAAAATTTATCTTGTTTACACCGTGGTGCGGGAGCGCGGCCCCATGATGGACACCGACAACTATCTCGTCACCGCCGACAGCATTGACGGCCCGTGGTCGGAGCCGGTATATCTCAACTCCATGGGCTTCGACCCCTCTCTTTTCCACGATCGGGACGGCCGCAAGTGGCTGATAAATCTTGACAATCATTACGGTGAGAAACAACGCTTCAACGGCCTTTATATTCAGGAGTACGACCCCAAAGCGAAGGCCCTCGCCGGAGAATTGAAGCTCCTTTATCGGGAGCCTCGGGGCGAACTGGTGGAGGGCTCGCACCTTTACAATTTTGACGGAAAATATTATCTTCTCAAGGCGCAGGGCGGCACCGGCGAACGCCATTCGGCCCAGCTTTCCCGCTCCGACAGCCTTTTCGGCCCCTGGGAGGACTGCCCCTTTATCCTGCTCCACTCCAGAGACAATCCCGCCCTGCCGCTCCAAAAGGCCGGTCACGCCGACTTGGTGTCCGCTCCCTCGGGAGAGCTGTACATGGTTCATTTGGCGGCGCGGTACTCCTCGCCGGGGCACTGCTTTTTCGGTCGGGAGACCTGCATCCAGCGGGTGGAGTGGACGGAGGACGGCTGGCTGCGGCTCAAAGACGGGGGACAAAATCCCCGAGTCGATGTGCCCGAGCCGGAAAACGTGGAGGAGAAGCCCTTCCCGCCGGAGACCGGATTTTATGACTTCACAAAAGAAAAGGAGCTGCCCGGCTGCTTTCAGTCCCTTCGCCGTCCTTTGGGCGAAGATATGAGGCTCACCGGCGAGGGATTGCTTTTGAGGGGCAGGGACGGACTGAACAGTTGTTTTACCCAGACCCTTTTGGCCCGCCGCATCGACCGGGCGAAGGTTAGCGTAAGCGTGCGGCTGGCCTTTGAGCCGGACTGCGAAAAGCATCTTGCGGGGCTGGTGCTGATTTACGACACCTGCCATTGGCACTATGTATATGTTACCCGCGCCGAAGGCGTCAAACAGGTGCGCGTCCTGACCTGCGACGACAAGCGGCTGTACTATCCGGAGGGGGCCGTGACCGTCCCCGAGGGAAACGACATCATCCTGCGGGCGGAGATAAACGGGGCGGAGCTGAGATTTTACTGCGACGGCGGCCAAGGCGAAAGGCCCGTCGGCGGCCCGCTGGATATGAATATCCTCACCGACGAGCACATCTGCTTGGGCTTTACCGGGGCCATGGCCGGTCTCTGCTGTCAGGATCTGCTGCACAAGAAAAAATGGGCGGCCTTTCGGTATATGAGGTATGAATCATGAGTGAGCTGATATTTCTGGAACCGATCTTTAAAAAGACGGTCTGGGGAGGCGATAAGCTGAAACGTGTCTACGGCTTCGACACCCCCGGCGGCACGGGAGAGTGCTGGCTTGTCAGCGCCCACCCCGCAGGGGACTGCTTCGTCGCCTCGGGAAAATACGCCGGAATGAAGCTGTCGCGGCTCCGGAGGGAGCACGGCGAGCTCTTCGGCGGCGAGGGGGATTTTCCCCTGCTCATTAAGCTCATAGACGCCAAAAGCGACCTCAGCGTTCAGGTGCACCCGGACGACGGTTACGCCCTCGCTCACGAGAACAGCCGTGGCAAAACCGAATGCTGGTACGTGCTGGACGCGGAGGAAGGGGCGGAGCTGGTGCTGGGGCACAACGCCGCCGACCGGGAGGAGCTTATAAAAATGGCCGGTGAAGGCCGTTGGGAGGAGCTTCTTCGCCGCACTCCGGTAAAGAAAGGCGACTTCTTCCAGCTTGAGCCGGGAACCATTCACGCCCTCTGCGGAGGGGTGACCGTCCTCGAGACCCAGCAGAGCAGCGACATTACCTATCGGCTTTACGATTACGGCCGCCTTGAAAACGGCAGGCCCCGTCAGCTCCATTTGGAAAAGGGGCTGGAGGTCGTGAACTGCCCATATGTTCCGCCCGAGGACGAGAGGGAGGTCGCCGCCGACGGGGACTGCCGCCGGGAAATACTTGTTACCTGCGAATTTTACACGGTCGAAAAAATCACCGTTGACGGGAGCGCTGCCCTTGAATGGCCTTCCTATGCCGCGCTGGCCGTTATATGCGGCGGCGGAACGGCGGACGGGAACCCCGTTCGGGCCGGAAGCGCCTTTATCGTGCCGGACGGCCACGGAAAAACCCGACTGGAGGGGCGTCTTACCCTTATAGCGGCCCGCCCCGCCGAGCTGTATCTCGGGGTGGATCTTGGCGGCACAAATATCGCCGCCGGTCTTGTGGACGAAAAAGGCCGCATCCTTCGGAGGGCTTCCGTTCCCACTTTGGCTCACCGTCCCATAGGCGAGATAGTAGACGGTATGGCTTCTCTCTGCCGCTCCGTGGCCGGAGCGAGTTATGCCGCCGTTAAGGCCGTGGGCGTGGGCTGCCCCGGAACCGTCGATCACCGAAGCGGCACGGTGCGCTATTCCAACAATATACCAATGAAGGACGTGCCTATGGCGGAAATGCTCGAGGAGCGTCTGGGCAGGCCCGTCGCTTTGGAAAACGACGCGAACGCCGCAGCTCTGGGCGAGTGGACCGTCAGCGGCGGAAACAGCCTTGTGCTCATAACCCTCGGCACCGGAGTGGGCGGCGGAGCCGTCCTTGACGGCAGACTTTACAGGGGCTTCAACGGGGCGGGCTTCGAGCCCGGACATATGCTCGCCGACCCAGACGGCCCGGCCTGCACCTGCGGCAACCGGGGCTGCTGGGAGAGCCTGGCCTCCGCCACGGCCCTTGTTCGTCAGACCGCCGAGGCCATGGAGACCGACGGCGGCAGCCTCATGCACGAATGGGTCAAAAACAACGGCCTTGACGGGCGTACGGCCTTTGCCTGCGCCGCTTTGGGGGACGCCGCCGCCATAAAGGTGAGGGACGGGTATATCCGCCATGTGGGCCGGGGCCTGGCCTCGCTGCTTAACCTTCTTCAACCGGAGGTCATAGCCGTAGGCGGCGGGATATCCAACGAGGGCGAGAGCTTTATAGCGCCCCTGCGGGATTTCGTTTACGCCCTTGATTTTAATAAATACTGCAAAAAAACGCTGATAAGGGCCGCGCGGCTCCGCGACGGAGCCGGTATTGTCGGCGCGGCGGTCAGCGCGAAAAATAAATACGGAGAAAAAAGGAGAGAGAATTATGATTAAGAAGATCATGGGACTTTTGACGGCGGCGGTGATGGCTCTGGGCGTCGTACCCGGGGTAGCCGTCGCCGCGGCACCGGAGTATTCCGCGTCCCGGCTCAGGGCTGCCGGTGAGGAGCTGTTTTCCGCTCCCGACCCGAAGGACACCTCGATTTTTGACAGACCGGTGTCCGATTACTGGCCCGGCTGGACCGTGGACGGGACTCACGCCACTGTAAATTACAGATATTACGGAATTTTCGGCGACTATGTGGTTCAGTTCTACAGGGACGGAAAGGGTACTGACTTCACACGGGACGAGTCCTTTTTTGAAAACGCTCAGAGCAATACCGGCAAGGGACGGCTCATTGCCCCCGGCGACGGCCTGGGCAGGGGAGAGGACTTCATTGTGCTGGACTATAACCTGAAAATCGGCGATGCCGGCGTATGCTATCACGACTACTATTTCCGCGACGCCGAGGGCCGGCTCATTCTGGCCGTCCGTTACGACATCAACGGGGTTTTCGCGGCCACGGCGGCGAATGACATGACCGATTTGGGCGCGGTTCTGGAGCGGGACGTCAGCGCGGTTCAGCCCTTTTCTCTGGCGTTCTGGAACAGTGACGGCAGACACACCGTTTCGCTTGAGCAGGACGGAAACTGCATTTACACAAAGACCCTTGACGGCGAGCTGAACGGCTTCGGCGGCATCGATGTCTACATGGGGTACTACAACGGCGACGTCACACATACCGGCATCGGCGGCTTGAAGGTAAGCGGCGGCAGTTTTGACGGAATAACTCCGGAGAAAGCCCTGGCCGCCATAGACATACCTTACAATATTGACGGCAGCTTTGACCTGCCAAAAGAAATTTTCGGTATGGAGATAAGCTGGAGCGCCGAGGCCGTTTCGGGCGACAGCACGGTATATACGACTGTAACCGCGGAAATCGATGGAAAAAAGAGAGATTTTGACATAATGCTTATGGGGAAGAATGACAGCATGGCCGCCGCCTACACAAAGGAGGGCGATCCCGCGGCGGACAGCAGTATGCATCTTGCGCTGAGAACCGCCGACGGCTGGCGGGAGCTTAACTTCGGCCTCGGCGTTCTCTTTGCCGAAGCTGACCTTGACGACGGCACTCCGGCGGGCACGACGAGGGTGTTGAAAAAGCCCTGGCTTTACAGGACGGCGGAGGGAAAGATCGCCGTTGCCGCCACCACCTGCTATACAGGCGGCGGAAATGAGAGGCTTGAGCTTTGGGAGACCGACGATCTCGTACACTTCACCCCCGTGGCCGGCGAGGCAAAGGGCTATGAGAACGCCGACAGGGTGCGCCTTACCGGAATCGACGGCAAAGTAACCGGACTGCTGGCCCTGACCGGGGACGAGGCCGCTTACCTTGAGAAAAAGCTGGGAGAGGTAACAAATACCTCGGTCGATCCCGTCCGCGCCGTTACGAAGCCTGGCGAGGCGCTCAAGGAGCTGCCCGGACTTACAGCCCACTATAGCGACGGCTCCACGGAGGAAATACCTGTGGAATGGAATGAGAGCGAGCTTGCCGCTATCGACTTCAACAAGGCCGGCGCCTACACCGTGAACGGCCGGGCCGCCGTCGCCGATTATCCCAGCCCGATGATAACCGGCCGGGCCGACCCCGTGATTTATAATTACAACGGAAAATATTACTTTATCGCCACCGACGAGACCGGCGGCCAGAAGAACCTTTATCTTCGGGAGTCCGACACTGTCGGCGGGCTTGCGTCGGCTCCGGATAACCTGATATTCCAGGGCCGCGCCTCCGGCGACATGAGCGGCTGCAACTGGGCCCCCGAGCTCCATGTGATAGGCGGCAAGCTCCGCTGCCTCTTTGCGTCGGGCACACGCGGCACCTGGGACAGCGTACAGAGCCGCATAATGACCTGTGACGGCGACCCCAAAGACATCAAATCGTGGAGCGAACCGGTTCGCGTGACAAGAGCCGACGGCTCGGAGCTTATAACCGACGGCATCACTCTCGATATGACATATTTTGAGGCCGGCGGCAGGCATTACTACTGCTGGGCCGAGCGTCACATCGACGCGCTGGGGATAGGAAATTCCCAACTTGTCATAGCCGAAACGGATCCGACTGATCCCACCAAAATTACTACTCCTCCGTCGGTCATAAGGGTGCCGTCCTTCGGATGGGACCGTCAGACCGCCACGGTTGACGAGGGGCCGAATGTGCTTGTGCATGGCGGAAAGCTGTACATGACCTTTTCCGGCAGCGGCGTGGATCCCACCTATCGGCTCGGCCTTCTCACCGCCGAGGCGGGAGCGGATCTCCTTGACCCCGACAGTTGGACTGTTTCGGGCTATCCCGTCCTCGACACCGCGCACATCAACGCTGAGCCAGGCCCCGGCCACAACTCCTTTACAAAGGACGAGTACGGCAGGGACATTATCGTGGTACACTATATGCCCGCCGGTACAAATCACAGAAACATGACCGTGCGCACGGTGCATTACGGCTTCGACGGCGAGCCGATCCTTTACATGACGGCCGACCGTTATCTCAAGCCTGAATACAGGGACGTTACGGCGACGGTATACGTGAGCGACGGCACCGCCGGAGAGGACGAGCTTGAGCTGGAAGGCATTCTGGCTCGGATAAGCATACCCAATCCCGAAAACATACGTGGAAATATCACCCTTCCCACCGAAACGGAAGGAGCGAAAATAAGCTGGAGCTCGAGCGACCCCGCCGTCTCCCCCGACGGAATTGTTACCCGCGGCGATAGCGACAAAAAAGTGACTCTCACCGCCACGGCGGTCAAGAACGGCAAAACCGTGACCCGCACTTATGAGCTTGTCATAAAGGCCAAGCCCGAAGAAAAGGAAAAGGTGGGCTACCTCTACGCCTATTTCCGCGGCAGCGTCAACGGTGAACAGGAGGTGCAGCAGATACACCTGGCTATCAGCGACGACGGCCTTAACTGGCGGGATCTGAACGGCAACTTCCCCGTCATTGAATCCTCTATGGGTACCATGGGGCTTCGAGACCCCTACATCATAAGGAGCCATGAGGGCGACCGCTTCTACCTGATGGCCACCGATTTGGACTCCAACGGCGGCGACTGGGGCTCCTACGGCAATAACGGCAGCAAGTACCTTATGTTCTGGGAAAGCGACGACCTTGTCAACTGGAGCGAGCAGCGCATGATAAAGGTCAGCGACGACAGCATGGGCTGCACCTGGGCGCCCGAGGCCATTTATGACGAGGAAAAGGGAGATTATCTCATATACTGGGCCTCGTCAAGGGCCGACCTGGGCCAGAAGGTCATCCAGTGTGCCCGGACAAGGGATTTCCGCACCTTTACCGAGCCCGAGATATTCATGGGCACGGAGTATCCTTCAATAATCGATACGACCATGATACGGGGCGACGACGGAAGATACTACCGTTTCACAAAAGACGAGGATCTCACAAAGATTTTTATGGAGGTGGCCGACAGCCTTGACGGCCCGTACACAAGAGTTAATTCCAATATAGAGAGCATTACGGGAGTGGAGGGCCCCGGCATATTCCGTATGGCGGACGGCCGTTACTGCCTGATGCTGGACGGCTACAGGGGGGCAAACCTCGGTGTGGGCTTTTTCCCTCTTGTGACGGATGATATTGCCACGGGCAATTTCCAACGCCTTACTTCCGGTTATAAGATGCCGACCGGCGCCAAGCACGGCGTGGTCATACCCATAACCGGGGACGAGTACGGCGCCGTCATGGAAAAGTGGGGCCCCCTGCCACCGTCTCCCGCCGGTTCCGCCCCCGAGTACAGCTATACCTTTGAGGAGGACGGCGCCGACAGCCCGGGACAGCTCCACGGCAGCGCTGGCATATCCGACGGAGTCCTGACATTGGACGGCAGCGACGGCGGATACTTCAGCTTGCCCGACGGGATTTTTGACCGCCGTGACACGTTTACCGTTTCAATGGACGTGAAGGTGGACACGCCCGAGAATTTCTTCTTTACCTTCGGTGTTGGCGATAATAACAGCGACTATCTGTTCCTCCGCACCAAAAAGGACAGCCTCAGGGCGGCTATGACAATTACCGGCAACCTCTATGAGGAGGGGGTCGAAAGCGCCGCCGCCATCGGCGAGAGCTGGCACAACTACACCCTTGTCGGCACTCCGGATAAGCTTTCGCTCTATTTGGACGGCAAGCTTGTCGGCGAAAGCGCCGTCACAAAGCCCCTCTGTCATCTGGGAAAGGGCCTTGCGGTGAACTTGGGCAAATCCACCTGGAACGACCCGTATTTCGCCGGCAGCTATGACAATGTAAAGGTATTCTTCCGTGCTCTTTCCGCCGACGAGGTGGCCGAGCTCAACGATATTGAACCCGAGGGCCGCGGCCTCACCGTGGACGTTTCCCAAAAGGGGCCGGAGATACAGGATGATATGTACGGAATATTCTTTGAGGATATTAACTACGCCGCCGACGGCGGAATGTACAGCGAAGCCGTGAAGAACCGCTCCTTTGAGGCGGCCCACTGCAACCCCGACAGGCGGGAAGAGTACACAAAGATACCCGGTCAGGGCTGGACGCCCGACGGGGCTCAGGCTCAATACCTTACCGAGGCGCCCCTTAACGAAAACAACACCACATATTTACGCCTGACCGCTCAGGATGGCGGCGGCATATCCAACGACTGCTACGGCGGCTTTGCCGTCCACGAGGGAGAAAGCTTTGACGCAAGCTTTTTCGCCAGAGGCGATTATGACGGAAAGGTGACGGTTTCCATAACGGACGGCGGCGATGTTCTCGGCAGCGCCGAATTCTCCGGCTTCGGCGGGGAATTTGAAAAACACAGCGCCGTAATAAAGACCGAGGGAACCGCCGATTTCGCCACCGTTAAGGTGACGTTTGACAAGGCCGGCAACCTCGACCTCGACATGATATCCGTAATGAGCCGCGACACCTTCAACGGCCGCGACAACGGTCTCCGCAAGGATCTCGTTCAGCTTCTGGCCGACCTGCATCCGGGCTTTGTGCGCTTCCCCGGCGGCTGCGTTGTGGAGGGCTATTACCTGAGCAACCGCTACAGCTGGAAGGACAGCGTCGGCCCCGTGGAGAGCCGAAAGGAGAACTGGAACCGCTGGCAGACCGGAGCCAACGCATACGACTACTGTCAGACGCTGGGTCTTGGCTTTTACGAGTATTTCCTCCTCTGTGAGGACATAGGCGCCAAGCCTCTGCCCGTTCTCAGCGTGGGTATCGGATGTCAGTACCAGAGCGGCGAGGTTTCCGACTGGGACGATCTGTATGACATTTACATTCAGGACGCCCTCGACCTCATCGATTTTGCCAACGGCGATCCGGCGACCGGCAAGTGGGCCAAGGTGCGCGCCGATATGGGCCATCCCGAACCCTTCGGTCTGGAATATCTGGGCATAGGCAACGAGCAGTGGAACACCGAGCAGAACCGGTTTTTTGAACGCTACGAGGCCTTTGAGGAGGAGATACACAAGCTCTATCCCGACATAAAGCTTATTTCCACCTCCGGCCCCAACCCCGACGGCGCCGACTTTGAAAACGCCTGGAGCTGGCTTAGAGAGCACAGGGACGACAAAGATTTCACCTATGCCGTCGACGAGCACTATTACCGGGAGCCCGAGTGGTTCATGAACAATGTGAACCGCTACGACGGCTACGACCGGAACGGCTTCGGTGTGTTCGCCGGCGAGTACGCGGCCAACGGCGTTTACGGAAATACCGTTTACTCGGCGCTTTCCGAGGCGGCCTATATGACCGGACTGGAAAAGAACGCCGACATAGTTAAAATGGCCTCATATGCGCCGCTCTTCGCAAAGCTGGGCAGCAACCAGTGGGCGCCGGACCTGATATGGTTCAACAGCGCCCTGGCCTACGGCTCCCCCGACTATCATGTTCAGTCCATGTTCTCCAACAACAACGGCAGCTATCTGCTTAAGACGGAGTTGGACGACGGCCGAGGCGGCTCGGCGGTCAGCGCCGGAGTGGGCACCTGGAGGACAGCGGCCCAATTCAGAAACGTGAGCGTCACCGTTGACGGTCAAAAGACGGCTCTTTCCCTTACCCCCGGCGGCATAGGCTCATGGAACACTTCCGGAGACACTATCTCCCAGACCGACGTAAATTTGGAGGGAGCCATGGCCACCGCCTCCGTATCGGCCAAGAATTACACCCTTGAGCTTGAGGCGATGAAAACCGGCGGAGACGAGGGCTTCCTGATACCTTTCAACTACGAGAACGACAACAACTATGTGTTCTGGAATATCGGCGGCTGGGGCAACACCGCCAGCGCCATCCAGCGGGTGGTTGACGGCGTAAAGACTACCGTTTCCGCCTCCGAGGCCGTTACGGTCGATAGCAATAGGTGGTACAGCATAAAGATAGAGGTGGAGAACGGCTTCGCCCGCTGCTACCTTGACGGGAAGCTTATTCACAGCCAGAACACGGCCTACACTCGGGGCCCGGTCTACGCTTCGGCCTCCGAGGACGACCGAACCGGCGACATTATCGTCAAGCTGGTCAACGTGGGCACCGTCCCCGTAGACATGGATATAAATATAGCCGGTGCGGACTATGTCAATCCAAAGGCCACCGTTTATACCCTGACAGGCGACGGAATGGCGGCGACCAACACTCCGGACGACCCCGACAGTGTGACCGTCGGGACGGAAATTATCGGCGGGGCCGGTAAGTCCTTCACCTATGAGCTCAATGGCCTGACCTTCTCCGTGCTGAGGCTTCACACAAAAGAGGCGTTTGCCGTTTCGTCGGATACCGTGGCGGCGGACTTGGATGCCTTGCCGGAGTCGGTGCCCGTGAACATGAGCGACGGCACTGTTGAGGATCTGCCTGTGGAGTGGCGTGTCCCCAAGGGCGGCGCCTTTGCCAAGCCCGGAGTTTACCTCATTGAGGGCAGGATAGAGGGGTCTGACATTTACGCCAAAGCGAGCGTTGCCGTGACCGATGTTGACGGCTACTCCGTAAGAATCGAGGGCGATAAGGCGATCTTTACCGCCGAAGACTCGGCGAAGGCCGTCGTGGCCGCCTACGGAGCCGACGGAAGCCTTATCAGCGCCGTGACCCGTGATTTCGCCGGAACGTTGGAGCTCGACCTTCCCGACGGCGCGGCGGAGGTCAAAGCCTTCATCTGGAACGGGGAGCTTCAGCCCCTCGCACCTCCGGCTGTAAAAAAATATTAAATTGACGGTGTTTGCAAGAAAAGCATCAACATGGTAAACGCCTTTACGAAGCCTACGTTTACGAAAGTTTTGTGACGGGCTTTAGACAGTTTGAAAAAGCGGAGCAGCCTTCATTTGGCCGCCCCGCTTTTTTATACTATTCCCTAATAAAAAATATAAATATGCGAGTTTATTACGGTAATAATGACAGATTAAAAAGGCTTCCCCATCGTCGTCACGAGCTCGGTATCGCTTGTTCCGATTAAAAAAATCAGTATAATACTAATCCCTAATAAAATCATCAATTAGGTGCGGCCTTTTTTGCGCCATACGGCGTCATCGACCTTGACAATACATACAGTATTGCCTGCGGCCTCTTCCTTGTCTGGCACAAAAAATCCTCGCCCCTCGGTTGTCGCTTTTAAAAGGGATTAGTATAAAAGGCCCGCAAGGACTTTCGTCCATGTGGGCCTTTGTGTTAATTTAAAAGCAAATCTTACTGTTCCGTGACCTCCGCCGTGGCGGTCAGGCTTGCGGGCCTCATACCCGTCAGGCTGCTCCATAGCATGACCTTGACCTTCTTCGGCTTGACGGTCGTGCCGGGAACATAAATGGATGCGTAAAAGGTACTGTTATCTTCCGAAGCGGTCACATCCCGTGTGCTGACGCCGAGGAGAGAGCCGTCCTCCGCGTATGCGGCGACTATCAGCTTCTCGGTCTCGCCCTCCGCAAGACAGCCGCTGATATCGACGCTGACATTGACCTTTCCGCCGCCGTACTCGGCGCTGACAATCCTTGGCGCGGCAAATCCGCGAACATAGACTCTCATCTTTGCGGTGGCCTCGCTGTCCGTAAGCATGGCCGTCACGGTCGCCGTTCCGTTGCCGACGGCGGTTATAACGCCGTTTTCGTCCACCGTGGCGACCTCGGGATCACTTGAGAGATAGTACACTGCTCCGCCCTCGGGAGACACGGTGAACTTTGACTCATAGGTGTCGCCGGGACTGAGGGCAATTTGTCTTTCCGCCGGACGGACGCTTACGGTTTGGCTGACGCGGCAGCTCGCCTCGTTGTCGTACTCGTAGGCCTCGCCCTCGCCGCCGGTTATTACGGCGGTCAGGCCGGAGCCCTCCTCAAGATACTTTCCGTCGATGGGAACGGAAATTTTTCTCCTTTCGCCGCCTGCAACCGTGCCCAGCTCGCCGGTGTAAAGGGTCTCGCCGTTTACGCCGGTGACCGTGAGCACCGCGCCGGAAATCCCGCCGCAGCCCGTGTTCCTGACGGTCACCTCCGCCGTGCCGTCAATCTTGAGCTTGTAATTGTTTATCTCCACCGACAGATTGCCCTGCCCAACCAACGTCGAGGCGGAGTTGTTGGAGGTGTCGCTCTCCGTCAGGCCGTCGGCGCTCACCGCCGCCGTTACCGTCTGACAGTCGAAGTTCTCGGGCAAGGTAACGCTCACGGTAACGTCCGCGCTCTCACCCGCGGGAATGGTCATGCCGACCGTTCCGCCGTAAAGCTCGCCGCTTTCGCCGCTCAAAGTGATGTACAGTCCGTCAATGTCGTTCATGGCCCTGTTTGTCAAGTTCACGGTAAATTCCGCCCTTCCGCCGGGCGTCGCATTGTCCGAAACCGAAACGTAGTTGACGGCCAAATCCTCCCTGATTTCGGCGTTCGTGCAGACCAGCCGGGTCGGGTCGATTATCTCGTCATTCTCTATCCGTATATCGGCCAGCGCGGCGCTGATGATGATTTCGCCGTTTTCGTCATATTGTGCGTCCCAGGAGCGTATTTTTTCATTGAAGTCCGTAATGGGCACGGGATTCCCCCATCCGCCGTCCATGTAATAGGAGGCGTAGAGGTTCGACGTGTACCCGTCCTGAACCTCGTATATCAGCGTCCCGGTTGCAATGTCAAAGCCGCACGCACCCGGAGCGTCGATAATCTTGCGCGGATTCTCGTTGCTGCCTGACACGGACATCTCCATAATGCCGCCGTTTTCAATGAAATATATCGAACCGTCGTATTGCAGATCGGCGATCGGAGAATCGGTAGTATATATGTCTGTGCCGTCAAGTGTCAGAGTATAATCCTCGGTGGCCGGGTCGCCGTCCGCGTCTTTTATAATTATCACGTTATTGCCGGTCGATTCAATACCGTAGACATAGGGGACGTTTTCGCATACCGGCGCGGCTTCGGTAATTGTTCCGTAATAGTCAATTTCGGAATAATAAACGCTGACGCCTTCGCCGTCGGTCTCGGGAATGAGCCCGCCCGAGGCGTTCCGCATCCACGCGATATGCCAATCCCCCCAAGTATATACCATAGACGGGCAATACTCGTAAACGCCGTTGGGCTTTGTGACGGATACGGGGGCGCTCCATGTGTTGTTGCCGTCATACCCGTCAAATTCAGAGAAGGACAGGCTTGTGCTCGCGGCCATTTCCTTCGCCAGCTCCTCGGCGTCTTTGTTGGCGTCGAAGGTCTTTTCCGTATCCTGCCATACGATTGCCGCGGTCGTTCCGAAGGCCGCCAGATCGAAGTCAAAGTCGGCCGTGCCGTCGTTTTCTATCTGGGCGGGAACGCTCCACGCTCCGCCCTCATATATGCTGTAATACAGGGCGGTCTTGTCGGCAAGGCCGGGGCGGCTTGTGTCGTCGTCCAGCCATACCATCAGAATTCTGCCGTCGTCCAGCCGCGCCGTCTTTACGCTGCCGTAGGGATAAATATTGCTCTTGAAGGTGTCGGCGGCGGCCTGTGTCGTGACCGCTCCCGCCGGGGCGAGGTAGCTCCGGTCAATAAGCTTGAATTGGTTCATGCTGTCTATCGAGGCCAGACCGGCAAGACCCACCTTGGGATAAAGACCCAGCTTAAAAAAGTCCCACGTTCTTTCAAACTCAAGCGCAAGGGCCGCCGCTCTGAAATACACCTGACCGGTCAAATCAAGGGAGAAACCCTTTTCCATGCTTTTCATCGGCAGTGACAAATTGGCGCCCAGCTCACCCTTGAGACCCGCCTCGACGGACAGGAGATTCCTGACTCCCAGACCTACGCCGAGATAGGGCGCCAGGCTCATGCCAATATCGGCCGCCGCCTCAATTTTCGGGTCGGCAAGAGTCGAGTCATCCTTTATACGGAGCTTTGCGTCGGCCAAAAATTCGCCCTCTACGCCGAAGGCCACATACACCACCGTCCACGGCGGCGGCAGATTTACGCTGGTGCTGACCTCGCCCTCGAAGGTCAACACTACTCCGCCGGAAAGGAGCCTTAAGCCGTCGTCCTCGACCTTCAGCTCCAAAAGAGCCTGACAGGAAAGGTCGCCCTCAATCACCAGATTCTTTTTCATGGCCGATGGGACGTATTTTTTCGACCCTTCTTTTTTCAGATCTTCATAGAATTTTTTAGCTTCCTCATATTGCTTCTTCCAATCCGGATCATCGGCGTCTTTAATATTGCCGTCATCGCCGCCGCCGCCCGACCCGGTGATTACCTGATAGATGCCTTCGTCTTTGTCGTAGGCGATACTGATTTCGTCAAAAATGTCAAATTCGAAGTCGACTGGCAGCTTGAAAAGATTAAATTTTTTGTCAAATATTTCCACCGAGGGGCCTTCCACCACCGTCGACGCGGGGTTGCCCAGCTGCAGGTCGTCGGCGCTCAGGCTAATGCCGTTCACGTACACGGTGTTGATTTGATTGGGAATGGGGGTGAAGCCGGCGGCGGAGTATATGACCGCCCCGCCGTTTTCCACCTTCAGGTTGCCCGTCCGGGGCGCGTCCGCCAGGTTTACCACCCCGTTTTCGTCGGCGGTGTAGGTCACGTTGTCCACGGTCACAACCGCTCCGGCCACAGGCGCCTGAGTCTGAGCGTCGATTATCCGAACCGCGTAGGAGGCCTTCGGCTGCTCCGGCGGGGCCGGGGGTTCGGGTTCCGGCTCGGAACCGGGGTCGGAGCCGGGGTCGGAGCCGGGGTCGGAGCCGCCGCCGGTTGAATTACCATAGGAATATGTGGCCTCTACAAGAACTGTGCCGCTGTACAGTTGCAGAGTCCCGTTAAAACCAAGGTAGTAGCAGTGACCCAGGTAATACGGGTCACGGTATTCCGTTACAGGAACAATCGCTCCGCATCTGTCACATTTGGCGATATATACTTTGTTTGACGACGGCGTCGCTGTGGCGGTGTATCCATTGTATGAGCAGGTCACACCGCCGCCTATGCCGTTTCCGGAGCCTACCCAGATGCCATCTGCATCGCCGTTATAGGCAATAACACTGCCGGCTATATAATTATTATTGCAATTATCTTCGCCGTCAATACCAGTTGCACGTCCGTTATAGGCAATAACGTCGCCATAGATAGAATTATAGCGCGTGTACAATGCACTATCCCATGCACCGTCTATACCGGTGACCGAGTCATTGCCCGTAACCGTAATATTTCCAATTATGGTACATCTAACAGGCGGTATTTCGTTCCCGTATTCATCAATAGAAAAAACACCGCCTATTCCACGTAAGTTCGCGTTTGAAGTGATATTACCCGCAATGAGACAGTCCTCGCTTGACGCTATGCCGCACTCATAGTCGGAGCGATCAATTCTTGTAAATGATGTATCTCCGTATATACTGCATCTCTCACATTTTAATATCAATAAGCACGAATTATTATGAGATATATTAACGCTGATGTCGCCTTTTATCGTGCAGTCGGTTGACCAGTTAATAATTTGACTTCCGACAAGGCCATCCTGTTCGCTGTCGGGATGTGAGTCAAGCAGATAAAATGCGGTATTCCCGGTCGCGCGGCAATTTTCGCTATCGGTTATCAGAGAGCCTAACAAAAATGAGGCTTCCGTATCTCCGTAATACTCACAGTCCCGGGAATTTCGTATAACATAAATGCATTCGCCGTTGGGCATAGTCAAATCGCCGTACAGCGTACAGCCCACACAGTTCAGCAGCGAGCCGGCATTGTTATATTGGGGTATGTTATATTGGGGTATGTTTTCATGATAGAAACGCAGATCCTCATAGCCGTAATCAATATAGATATCGCCGTGGCTCTCGCTGTCCACGCAGCTGTCCAGTCCGCAGACCATTATAATTCCGCCGCGGCTGTTGGTATAATCGGGGGAGACGTTTATCCGCGCGTCCAAATCGACATAGGCCGTGGAGTCGGTGGCGTGGGAGAGAACGGCTATTGTGCCGCGGGCGGGGGTGTTTTCCGCGCACGCAGCCCTGATACTGCCGTCCACGTAACAGCTCTCACTGTACACGCCGCCGAAGGAGGAGATGTCTTTGTCGAATATGTGTCCGGCGTCGGCGGTGAGGTTGATATTTATGCCGGTGAGCCGCAGCCCGCGCACGTAGGTGTTGTCGTCGGAGGAGCAGCCAATAAAGCCCACCGAACCAAGGCCCGCGTCAAGACCCGCCCAGTTAGTTATTGTCATGCCGCTGACGGTGTGGCCGTTGCCGTCGAACACCGAGCCGGGGATACGGATGGGCTTCCACTCCATACCGCCGATGTTCAGATCGGCCTGAAGGGTATAGTAGCCGTTGGAGTGGCCGTCGATAGCCAGCAGGTCGTCAACGGTGTAAATGTCCAGCGCCTCCTCATACTTGCCCGCGGCCATGGTTTGGACGGAGCCGCCGCCGAGCATTTCCTCCGGCAGGTTCGGGCCGATTTCTCCGCCCGTGGGCCGGTATGCGTTGATATAGCGGCCCTCCGCGTCCCGGAGCACATATGCCCCGGCCTCGCTGCCCGCCGCGCCCGTCGGGGCATATGATTCGGTTTCCGCGTCCGTTGGGGCGTATGGGATTGTTTCGCTGTCCGTTCCCGCGACGGCTTCCTCGATGGCCGACCGGATGTCCAGATTTTCGACGAAGCTCTCCACCTCGTCGCGCACCATTTGACCCTCGGCCTTAAGCGCCGCCGCGTCCGCCGCTTCCTCCGCCAGCGCCGATACTCCCGACGTCAGCATCGCCAGCGTCAGCGCCAGACAGAGCAGTTTTTTTGCTTTTTTCATTTTTTCACATCCCTCGTATAATAAAGATATATTCTAATTGCCTTTTAAAGACAAATAGGATATAATACAAGTATCGGATAGGGGTCGGTGTTCACCTCCTTGGATC
>CANRJP010000034.1 GCA_947630975.1 uncultured Clostridia bacterium | reverse complement strand
AGTTCAAGGGCATAAAAATGAGAAAATTCGCTCGTTAGGGCGAATTTTCTACATTATGCAATTATTTTATTTTTATTTATTGATTATATAACACTCAAATTTGCCTTAAATTGAGTCATTCAGCCCTTGAACGCTCTGCGCCATTTTTTTACGGCCCCTTTTTTTCAAATTTTGCCGGAAAATTAAAGGATAGGACTTGAAAAATATTTTCGTTTGAGTTATAATAGTTATCGTTAGTGTGAACGGAGGTAAGATTATGACCGTTAAAGAAAGATATGAAAAGCTTAAGGAGCTTGTCACCGAAAGAAAGGCCGAGTTTGCGGAGCTGATGAGCTTTGTCGAGAACGAGACGGAATACCTTACGGCCCCGGCAAGTACCCGTTTCCATCTCAGCAGGGAGGGCGGACTTCTTGAACACAGCGTAAACGTCTGTGAAAATATGCTCAGACTCAGAGCGGCCCTCGCCCCGGAGATCAGCGAGGAAAGCTGCGTAATAACCGCTCTGCTGCACGACCTTGGCAAGGTCGGAATGCCCGGCCGGCCCATGTATATACCTAATCAGCCCACCGCGAAGCAGAAGCAGTACGGCTACGGCCCAAGCGTGCCGTATCATACCAATGAAAAGCTGACATATCTCAGCGTTCCGATTCGCGGTCTGTATCTCATCGCTTCCCGCTTTCCGCTGACGGAGGAGGAGACACAGGCCATAGTCTATCACGACGGCCAGTATGTGGACGACAACAAATCCGTTGCCACGAGGGAATGTCCTCTGCTGTTCCTGCTTCAATATGCGGATAGCTGGAGCTGCTTCGTAACGGAGAGGAAATAACCGTGATTATAAGAGAATTACAAACCGCCGACCTGCCCGCCGCCGTTGAGATTTGGAATCAGGTGGTGGATGAAGGCGTCGCTTTTCCGCAGCTTGAAATTTTGGATATTAAATCCGGAGCTGACTTTTTCGCCGCACAGTCCTTTACCGGCGTTGCCGAGGAGGACGGGGAAGTGATCGGCCTTTACATTCTCCACCCCAACAACGTTGGCCGGTGCGGCCATATATGCAACGCCAGCTACGCCGTCAGGCGGGATATGCGAGGCCGCGGTACGGGAGAGGCGCTGGTGCGCCATTGCCTGAAAAAAGCCGCGGAGCTGGGCTTCAAAATAATGCAGTTTAACGCCGTTGTGGCGTCTAACACCCGTGCCCTGGCCCTGTATGAAAGGCTGGGCTTTGTAAGGCTGGGAACGATACCCGGCGGATTTATGCTTAAGGACGGCAGATACGAGGATATAATTCCTCACTATTATATATTACGAAAGGATGATCGGATATGAAGCTTGACACTGTTTGCGTACAGACCGGTTTTGAACCCAAAAACGGCGAGGCCCGCGTCCTGCCCATTTATCAGAGCACTACCTACAAGTACGCCTCCACCCAGGAGGTAGGAGACCTCTTTGATTTGAAGAGCGACGGCTTTTTCTACACCCGTCTCGCAAATCCCACCTGCGAGGCTCCGGAAAAGAAGCTGGCGGCCCTTGAGGGCGGCGTTGGCTGTATGATGACGGCCTCGGGTCAGAGCGCCTCGCTCATCGCCATACTCAACATTGCCGGCGCCGGCGACCACATCCTCTGCGCCGCCACGGTTTACGGCGGAACCTTCAATCTGTTCAATGTGACCCTCCGGAAGGTGGGCATAGACTTCACATTCGTCGATCCCAACGCTCCGATCGAGGAGCTGCGGAAGGAAATCAAGCCCAACACCAAGGCCGTATTTGGCGAGAGCGTGGCCAATCCCGCCCTTGTGGTGCTGGATATTGAAAAATTTGCGGCGCTGGCCCACGAAAACGGCATTCCCCTTATTGTGGACAATACCTTCCCCACGCCCATCAACTGCCGCCCCATCGAGTGGGGAGCGGACATAGTCGTCCACTCGACGAGCAAATATCTGGACGGCCACGCCGTGGCCCTGGGCGGAGCCATTGTGGACAGCGGAAAATTCGACTGGGCGGCCAGCGGCAAATTTCCGGAATTCACCACCCCCGACGAGAGCTATCACGGCATAGTTTACACCGAGCACTTCGGCCCGGCGGCCTTTATCGCCAAAGCCAGAGTTCAAATGATGCGCGACCTTGGCCCGGCCCCCGCTCCCATGAACGGCTTTCTGCTGAACATGGGTATGGAGACCCTGCACCTCCGCATGGAGCGCCACTGCGCCAACGCTCTTGCCGTGGCGAAATATCTTGAGTCCAACGAAAACGTTGAGTGGGTGGAATTTCCCGGCCTCGAGAGCAGCAAGTATCATGAGCTTGCAAAAAAATATATGCCCAATGGAAGCTGCGGCGTGATTTCCTTCGCTGTCAAGGGCGGCAGAGACAGGGCGGTAAAGTTCATGGACAGCCTTAAGCTGGCGGCCATAGTGGTTCACGTTGCCGATTTGCGCACCAGCGTTTTGCACCCGGCCTCGTCAACTCACCGTCAGCTCAGCGAGGAGCAGCTTGCGGAGTGCGGCGTTCATCCCGGTCAGATACGCATGAGCGTGGGCATAGAGGATGTAAGCGACATTATAGCCGATTTGGAGCAGGCATTCCGGAAAATTCAGTAAACAGGAGTTAAAGACATAATGATTGAACCCAAGAATATACGAAATATAGCGATTATAGCTCACGTTGACCACGGCAAGACCACTCTTGTGGACGCAATGCTCAAACAGAGCGGCGTTTTCCGCGACAACGAGCAGGTGGAAGAAAGAGTAATGGACTCCAACGATCTGGAGCGTGAGCGGGGAATTACAATTCTCGCCAAAAATACCAGTCTCATGTATAACGGAGTCAAAATAAACATCATTGACACACCCGGTCATGCGGATTTTGGCGGCGAGGTTGAGCGGGGTCTGAAAATGGCCGACGGAGTGCTGCTGCTTGTGGACGCCTTCGAAGGCTGTATGCCCCAGACCCGCTTTGTTTTGAAAAAGGCTCTTGCCCTGAACCTCTGTCCGATAATGGTTATAAACAAGGTCGACAGACCCAACGCCCGTCCCTACGAGGTGACCGATGAGCTTCTTGAGCTGTTCATCGATCTGGGAGCCACGGACGAACAGCTTGACGCCCCCATCGTTTATGTCAGCGGCCGCGACGGTTGGGCCAGCCTGTCTCCCGACAATCACCCCAACGACCTGAAGGTGCTTTTCGACCTTATCGTTGAAAATATCCCCGCTCCCGCCGACACTCGGGACGGCGAGTTCCGGATGCTGGTGTCCAACATAGACTACGACAGCTTTACCGGCCGCATAGCCGTGGGCCGAATAGACCGCGGCGTTGTAAAAAACAATATGCCCATCACCGTTTGCCGGGATAACATGACCCCGTACAACGCCCGCGTCAGCAAGCTCTATTGCTTCACCAACCTTAACCGTGAGGCCATCGACGAGGCCCAGGCCGGTGAGATCGTGGCGATAAGCGGCGTTGAAAAAATAAACATCGGCGACACCATATGCTCCCCCGCTCAGGTTGAACCCCTGCCGTTTACCCCCGTGGACGAGCCGGTGTTGTCCATGACCTTCAGCGTCAACGACAGTCCCTTCGCCGGTCGGGACGGCAATTACGTCACAAGCCGCCACCTTCGCGACCGCCTGATGCGTGAGCTGGAGAGCAATATCGCTCTCCGCGTTGAGGAAACCGACAGCCCGGACAGCTTCATAGTATCGGGCCGGGGCGAGCTTCATCTCAGCGTGCTTATTGAAAATATGCGCCGTCAGGGCTATGAGTTCTCCGTCAGCAAGCCCCGCACCATCAACAAGGAAATCAACGGCGTACTCTGCGAACCCATGGAGCTTTTGACCGTGGACGTGCCCGACGAGTTCACCGGCGTGGTAATGGAGGGCATAGGCGGCCGGAAGGGAACCCTTGTAAATATGGCGCCCGGCGCGGTGGGCTATACAAAGCTGGAATTCCGTATTCCCGCCCGGGGACTCATCGGTTATCGCGGCGAGCTTTTGACCGCCACCAAGGGCACCGGCGTAATAAATCACGTGTTCGACAGCTATGAACCCTTTATCGATGGGGACTTCAACCTTCGCAGCCGGGGCAGTCTCATCGCTCACGAGGACGGCGAAAGCGTGGCCTACGGCCTGAACAATTCTCAGGAGCGGGGCACCCTCTTCATCGGCCCCGGCGAAAAGGTATACGAGGGTATGGTGGTGGGCGAGTGCAGCCGCCTTGAGGACATCGTAGTCAACGTCTGCAAGCGCAAGCAGGCCACAAATATGCGCGCCGCCGGCAGCGACGACAATATCCGACTGACTCCGCCGAGAAATATGAGCCTTGAGGAATGTCTCGAATTTATCGGCGACGATGAGCTTCTGGAGGTAACGCCTCACTTCCTGCGCCTTCGCAAAAAAATACTCAACACCGATCTGCGGGCCAAGGACGCCCACAGGAGAAAGCAATAACAGTCATAAAGGACGCCGATACGGCGTCCTTTAGCATACTTATAAATTTTAATGTTATAATATAATAAGAATAAAAGGAGGGACGTTATGGCCAAAACGAAAAAATTTCCGGGTCTAAAAAAGGCCGCGCTCGACATTGGGGCGGACATTGTGGGATCGCTGCTGTTGGCGGTGGGGATTTTCTGTTTTTCGGAACAGGTGAATATCGCCCCCGGCGGAGTCAGCGGTGCGGCCATTATGCTTAAATACCTTTTCGGGCTGCCGGTTGGCCTTATGACAATGATAATAAACGTCCCCCTAATTTTGCTGGCCTTCGGCTTCATGGGCTGGCGTTTCGCCGTCCGCACACTGAGGACGCTGGCGTTCAATACCGTGGTCCTTGACCTCTTGGTGACCCCGTTCTTTCCGCAGTATAACGGCGACCGGATGCTGGGGGCGATTTTTGCTGGAGTTTTCATGGGCGCGGGCCTCGGAGTGATATTTTTTGCCGGCTCCACCACCGCCGGCACGGATATAATATCGTTTCTTATCGAGAAAAAATTTCCAAATATCCGTATCGGCACGGCGCTTTTGCTCATAGACGGAGGGGTGCTGGCGACCTCCGCGCCGGTGTTCGGCGATGCGGAATCGGTGCTCTTCGGCGCTGTCGCGCTTTTTTGTCAGACAAAGCTGGTGGACAGTATAGTTTACGGCGCTGACAAGGGGCACACGGTTTTGGTAATATCGCCGAAAAGCGATTTAATAGCCCGCCGTGTTATTGAAGAAATGGACAGGAGCGCTACCTTTCTTAAGGGAGAGGGCGCCTTCTCCGGCGAGGACACGAGAGTTTTGATGTGCGTTATACAGCCCCGTGAGTACAGAAAGCTCAAGGATATTGTGGCGGAGGAGGACGAAGCCGCCTTCATGGTGGTTTCCGACGCTTCCCGGGTTATGGGCGAGGGCTTTAGGTCATTTCGATAATTTCCAAAAATTTCATATTTTTGTATTGAAAAAAATCTCTGATTAGTGTATACTTTTAGTATATAATATTAGAGTGAAGGGAGGCCTCGCTATGGAGGTTATCGCGGCGACTCACAACAAAAACAAGGTTCGGGAGTTCCGTGAGATTTTGGAGCCGCTGGGCTACAGCGTTATCACCGCCGAGGAAGCCGGTTATTTTGACGAGCCCGAGGAGAACGGCTCCACATTTGGAGAAAATTCCCTCATAAAGGCCAGGTCGATTTATGCCGCCTGCCGTAAGCCGGCGATAGCCGACGACAGCGGCCTTGTTATCGACGCCTTGAACGGCGAGCCGGGAGTGTACAGTGCACGCTACGGCGGCCTTGAGAAAAATGAGGACAGAGTTGCCCTCGTGCTGAAAAAAATGGAGAACGTGCCCGACGAAAACCGGACGGGCCGGTTTGTGTGCGCCATTACCTTTGTGTCCGCCGACGGGGCCGAAGTGACCGCCGAAGGCTCCGTTGAGGGTTTTATTACCCGTGCCGTACAGGGAAACAACGGATTTGGCTATGACCCCATTTTTTATTCTCCCGAGCTGGGCAAGACCTTCGCCCAGGCGGGTGCGGATGAAAAAAACGCCGTAAGCCATCGGGGCAGGGCTCTGCGCTTGCTGAGTGAGAAGCTGAAAAAAGGAGAATGACAAAAAAGGGCGGCCGCAGCCGCCCGTGAAACAGGAAGGTTAGTTGCAGCCGCAGCCACAGTCGTTGCCGCAGTTGTTATTGCAGCCGCAGTTGTTGCCGCAGCCACAGCCGACGTTGCCGCAACCGCCGAGCAGGATTATAATGATGATGATCCAGATCCACTGGCAGCCGTTGTTGTTGCATCCGAACATAGAATTTTGCTCCTTTTTGATTTATTTTGTTTTGTGTTGCCGGCTTTTGCCGTTCACAGTACATACTATGAATTTTGTCGAAAAGTGTTACATTGTTTGAGTTTAAATCTCCATTGCCGGGAAATAATAAGCTTGAAGATCGTTAAGGCAATACCGCACAGAGATTGTGCCCATATTGCGCCGCAGATTTTTTGACGGGATTACGAAAACGACGAAGGAATACTGTCGTATTTCAAGGAGTTTTCGTAAGAAACGTCGGAAAAGATGCAAGCAAGATGGGTACAAAGCTCCTTAGCGGTCTTTGTGCGGTATTGCCTTAAGATTTGAAAACTTTATGAAAGGATCTGAAGATTTTGAAGCGATTTTTATTTATCATTGCGGCGATGGTGGTAGCTCTTTCCGCCTGCGGCGAAAATTCCGACAGCAAAACGGGCCGTGCCGACACAAACCAATCAGCTGTCGGCGGCACTAACGGTACCGCCAACCCCGGCGGAGAAGTTACAAGCGGCGGCACCTACGGCAGCGGATCGAGCATGACAGACTCCGCCGACAGCGACCGCAGAGATGATACCGACGGCCGAACCGGCCCCAACGGCAGCATTGACGGCGACGGTATGATAAACGATGCCGAAAACGCCGTTGACGACGCGGCCAAGGGCGTTGGCGACGGAGCCAAGGATATTATCGACGGTGCTGAAAATGCCGTTGACGACGTGACCGGCGGCAACAACGCCAACAACAACAGATAAATACCGTGGGGCGGGGCCCCACTTACATAATTTTTCAGTACAGGAGGTACATCGATGAAAAAAATTCAGTTGAAAAAAGGCATTGATCTTTATCTCAACAAAGACGGAAAATTTAAGACCTATATGGCCAGCGTAATATTTTACCGTCCGCTGACCAGGGAGGGGGCCTCCTACGGCTCGCTCCTGACCGGTATGCTGAAAATGGGCAACCGGCTTTGCCGCACGAACCGCGAGCTCAATATCGAGTTGGATAAGCTCTACGGTGCGTGGATGGGCTGCTCGTCGGGCAAGAGGGGAGAGGAACAGAACATCCGCGTCGCCGCCGAAACCGTCTGCGATGAGTTTCTGCCCACTCCCGTTTTTGACAGGACGCTGGAGCTTTTGTTCGCCACGGCCTTTGAGGGCGGAGTGGACGGAAAATTTGACCCCGACAAGGTAAATCAGCAAAAAATCAATCTCATCGACCGCATCCGCAGCCAGATAAACGATAAGCGTTACTACGCTTCCATGCGGCTGGAGGAGATAATGTTCCAAGGTGAGGGCTGCGGCGTAAACAGCATTGGCTATGAAGAGGATGTTGAAAAAATAACCTCCGAGAGCTTATACGACTATTACCTTGACGTCATTAACACGTCGGGTATAAGCATTATTTTCACCGGCAACTTTGACGAGACCGCCGCCGAAAAGGCGGCGCGACGGGCCGTGGAGCCTCTGCCCGAACGGGAGGCCGCTCACACGCTGGCGAAGATCAAGACCGAGGTGGACGAGGTCAAGCGCGTGACCGATCATATGGACGTGACCCAGGGCAAGCTGGCCATAGGTATGCGCACCGGTATCGCACCCGCCGCCGATATGGCCTGGGCCCAGCGGGTGTTCAGCGTCATTTACGGCGGCGGCCCCAGCAGCAAGCTTTTCAACAATGTCCGTGAGCGTCTCAGCCTCTGCTATTATGCGTCGTCATGGCCGAACGACCTGCTTGGCGTGCTGAACATATCCAGCGGCATAGAGTTCCAAAATTTAGACGCCGCGTATAACGAGATAATGGCCCAGCTCCAAGCCATGCGCGACGGCGATTTTACCGATGAGGACATTGATATAGCCAAAAAAGAGATATGCAACGGTTATCGTTCGAGATTGGACAGCTTGGAGGCCATGGAGGGCTTCCATACCGCCCAAATACTGCTGGGGCGCGACATGACCGTTCAGCAGGCCATTGAAAAAATCGAAAGCGTTACAAGGGACGAAATAATCGACGTGGCTGACCGGGTAAAGCTGGACACGGTTTACTTCCTGGCCGGAAAGGAGGAAGCGTAAATGAAATTTACTAAAAAATATGACAGCCTTCTTAAGGACTGTATTTACGAGGGTGAACATAAAAGCGGGCTGAAGGTCATTATCCTTCAGAAAAACACCGCGAAGAAATACGCCACCTTCAGCACTTGCTACGGTTCAATAAATACCGAATTTGTCGTGCCCGGCGAAACCGAGGTCACCAAAGTGATCGACGGCGTGGCTCACTTCCTTGAGCACAAGGTATTTGAGCAGCCCGACGGCACGAACGCTTTTTCCCTGTTCAAGGGAGCTGATGTAAACGCCTTCACCAGCTTTGGCGTTACTAATTATCTGTTCAGCTGCACCGATTATTTCTATGAAAACTTCCGCCAGCTTTTGAGCTATGTCCAGACTCCGTACTTTACGGAGGAAAACGTGGAGAAGGAAAAGGGCATCATCGCACAGGAGGTCAGGATGTACGACGACGACCCGGGACAGGTGTGCTTCTATAACTGCCTTCGGGGTCTTTATAAAAATCACCCTGTCCGCACCGAGATCGCGGGTAGCGTCGAAGAGGTTATGAAAACCACCCCCGAACTGCTTTATAAGTGCTATAACACCTTCTACCACCCCTCCAACATGGCTGTTATCTGCGTGGGCGACATCGACCCCCAAAAAATCGGCGACGCCGTGGACGAGCTGATAACCAAAGATAAGCCCGCAGGAGAGATACAGCAGGTATTCCCCTCCGAGCCGGATGAGATCGTGACCCCCGAGACCGAGGCACAGTTTGAAATAGCCATGCCGAGATTTTCCCTTGGTTTTAAGGATATTGAGACCGGCGGAGACCTGCTCCGGCGGGATATAGTTACCTCCGCCCTGTTGAAGGTTTTGGTGGACGGCAGCTCGCCCCTCTACGAGCGGCTGTATGACGGGGGCCTCATTAACGGGAGCTTCGGCGGCTATTACGAGTATGAAAAAAGCTTTGCCTTTGCCGAAATAGGCGGCGAAAGCAAGGATCCCAAGGCCGTGGCTCAGGCTGTCCACGATGAGATAGCCCGCGTAAAACGGGAGGGCATCGACCCCGAGGCATGGCAGCGGGCCATGAATGTTCTTTACGGACGCTACATCAGGCTCATGAGCGGCGATGTGGAAGACATCGGCAACGAGTATATGTTCTCTTTCCACCGAGGCGTAGACTTGAGCGCCTATCCCGACGTTTGGAAGACCGTCACCGTTGAGGACGGCGTAGAGCGCCTTAACTCTCTGTTCGTGCCCGAACGTTCAAGCCTCAGTATTGTTTATCCGAAAAAATAAATATATAAATATATTATAAAAAATACGGCGCCCGAGCGCCGTATTTTTCCATTCAAAGCCTTGACAAACATGGAAAAATGAATTATAATTACTATGTGTATGTATAAGTACCAAAGGAGAAATTACTATGTTTAAAATATCAGGTACCGGGCACGCCCTGCCCGAAAGAATTGTGACCAACGATGAGCTGTCCACCTTTTTGGACACCAGCGACGAGTGGATAAGCAAGCGCACCGGCATAAAGAGCCGCCGTGTGATTACCGACGAAAGCCTGTCCCAACTGGCGGCGAGAGCCTCCCTTAACGCTCTTGAAATGGCCGGGGTAAAGGCCGACGAGCTTGACCTCATCATAGCCACGTCCTGTACGCCGGAGAAGGTAGTTCCCGGTATCGGCTGCATGGTTCAGGAGCTTATAGGCGCCTCATGTCCGGCTTTTGATATTTCAAGCGCCTGCTCCGGCTTCCTTATGGCTCTTGACGCCGCCACGGCCTATTTCAAAAGCGGTCGTGTAAAAAAGATGCTGGTGGTAAGCGCCGAAAATATGACCCGCTTTGTGGATTGGACTGACCGCAGCACCTGCGTGCTCTTCGGCGACGGTGCCGGAGCGGTGGTGCTGAGAGAGGGGGACAATCTCCTCTCCATAAAAATGCACACCCACGGCACCCACGGCACTGTGGGCATTGAGGGCCCCAAGGGCAACAGCCCCTTTGAAACTGTTGAATGGCCGGAACGCAACTCCTGCACCTTTATGAACGGTCAGGAAACTTATAAGTACGCTGTCGGCGCCATGAGCGGCGACATTGAGGAGGCGGCGGCCATGGCCGGCATCGAACCGGCTGACATTGACCATATCGTGCCTCATCAGGCCAATCTCCGCATCATAATGGCTACCCAGTCCAAGCTGGGCATCCCAATGGAGAGGTTCTGCACCGGTATTGAATATCTGGGCAATACCAGCAGCGCCAGCGAACCCATAGTCCTCGACGTCGAGAACCGCAAGGGACGGTTCAAGGAGGGGGACATTGTGGCATTTGCCGCTTTCGGCGCCGGCCTTACGGACGGCGGAGCGATTTACAGATGGTAATAAGGGTAATTCCCATATTATAATATATTTTTAGGAGGAAACTAAAATGGTATTTGATAAGGTAAAGGAAATTCTCGGTGAATATGTGGACAGTGAGATAACCATGGATACCGCATTTGACGATCTGGGTATCGATTCTCTCGATATGCTGGATATGGTAATGAAGGTCGAGGAGGAGCTTGGCGTCGAGATCGAGCTTAATCCCTCCATCAACACTGTCGGCGCTCTTGTTGAGCTTATCGAGAGCAAGTAACAAGTAAGACAATATTTTGTTTTTTGCGGCTGCCGGGCGGCGCTACGTTCGGCGGCCGTGGGAACCATGCGCGCGTAAGACTGCGGTTTTACGGGCTCATGGTTTTGCGAAAAGGACAAGGTAAAGGAGATATAAATATGATAAAAACACCACTCTGTGAGCTATTGGGAATAGAGTACCCCATATTTCAGGGCGGCATGGCGTGGATCGCCGACGCCGATCTGGCCGCCGCGGTGTCCAACGGAGGCGGTCTCGGTATAATTTCCGCCATGAACGCCGGGGGCGACTGGCTCAGAGATCAGATAAGAAAGGCCAAGTCCATGACGGATAAGCCTTTCGGTGTGAATATAATGCTTATGAGTCCCCATGTGGACGAGGTGGCTCAGGTTGTGTCGGAGGAAAAGGTGGCTGTGGTGACCACGGGTGCCGGAAATCCGACCCGCTTTATGGAACAGTGGATAGCCGCCGGAATTAAGGTCATTCCCGTGGTGGCCTCCGTGGCTCTTGCCAAAATGGCCCAAAGAGCCGGAGCCTCGGCTGTAATTGCCGAGGGCGGTGAGAGCGGCGGCCATGTGGGCGATCTTACGACCATTGTTCTTGTGCCGCAGATAGTCGACGCCGTGGAGCTGCCCGTGCTTGCCGCCGGCGGCATCGGCGACGGCAGGGGAGTGGCGGCGGCCTTTATGCTGGGTGCGGTAGGCGTACAGCTTGGCACGCGTTTCCTTGTGGCGAACGAGTGTAATGTACATGAAAACTATAAGAAAAAGGTGCTCAAGGCCGGCGACGTGGACACTATCATGACCGGCAAGCGGCTGGGACATCCCGTCCGCCAAATCAAAAATCAGTTCTCACGGAATTATTTCAAGGCCGAATACAGCTCCATCAGTGACGAGGAGCTGGAAAAGATGGGCGTAGGCTCTCTGTATAAGGCCGCGATAGAGGGCAACGAAAAGGAGGGCAGCTTCCTTGCGGGCCAGATAAGCGCCATCGTCAACAAGGAACAGCCCGCCGCCGAAATTATAACCGAAATTTTCGCGGAGGCGGAGGAAGTTCTCAAGGGGGCCGGAAAATGGGTAAAATAGCCTTTGTATTCTCCGGTCAGGGTTCCCAGTATACCGGCATGGGTCGTGAGATGACGGATATAAGCCCGGCGGCCAAGGCGGTTTTCGCCGAGGCGGATACCCTGCGGCCCGGCACTTCGGCAATGTGCTTCACCGGCACAAAGGAGGAGCTTTCCCTGACGGTGAACACTCAACCCTGTATGTACTGTGTTGATTTGGCCGCCGCCGAGGCCCTTCGCGAAGCGAATATCGTCCCCGACTGTGTGGCGGGCTTCTCTCTGGGTGAAATTCCGGCCATAGCCTTTGCCGGTATGCTTTCTCCCGGCGAGGGCTTCCGTCTGGTTTGTCTCAGGGGTCGGTACATGAACGACGCTGCCGAGGAAAAGGGCGGCGGGATGGCCGCCTGTGTCAAGCTACCCAACGAGACTGTCGAGGCTTTGACGGCAAAGTATAAAGAACTCTATCCCGTCAATTATAACTGCCCCGGTCAGCTTGTGGTGGCAGGCGACAAAGAGGAACTTGCGGCATTTTCCGCCGATATAAAGGGGGCGGGCGGCAGGGCCATACCTCTTGCGGTGAGCGGCGCCTTTCATTCGCCGTTCATGGCCGGAGCCGCCGAAAGGCTGTATGCCGACATGGAACGGTTCATGTTTGCCGAGCCTGTGGTGCCGGTGTACTCAAATTACACCGCCAGGCCCTATGACGCCCCTCCGGCGGAGCTGTTGAGGGAGCAGATACAGAACCCCGTCCGCTGGCAGTCCATCGTTGAAAACATGATTGCCGACGGAGTGGACACCTTTATCGAGGTAGGGCCCGGCAAGACCCTTTCGGGACTTATTGCCAAAATCGATTCCTCCGTCAAGGTGCTGAACGTGGAAAATAAGGAAACTCTCGAGGCGGCCATCGCCTCTGTAAAAGGAGAATAAATATGCTTTTGGAAGGTAAAAACGCCATCGTCACCGGCGGCTCTCAGGGAATAGGCCGGGCCATCGCTCTTAAGCTGGCCGAAAACGGCGCAAACGTGGCTATACTCTATGTGGGCGACCGTGAGCGGGGCGCTCAGACGGTTAAGAATATTCAGGCGCTGGGCGTGAAGGCCATGGAGGTATACTGTAACGTGGCGGATTTTGAGGAGTCCGCCGCCGCCGTGGAGGCCGTCAGGGCCGAGTTCGGGCGGATAGATATTCTTGTCAACAACGCCGGTATTACCCGGGATAATCTTATACTCAAGATGAGCGAGGCGGAGTTCGACTCCGTTATCAGCGTCAATTTAAAGGGCGCTTTCAACATGATCAAGCACACCTACCCCATATTTATGCGCCAAAAATATGGCCGGGTGGTTTCCGTCAGCAGCGTTGTCGGCCTTGCCGGCAACAAGGGACAGGCCAATTACAGCGCCAGCAAGGCCGGCATAATCGGTCTTACCAAGTCCGCCGCAAAGGAGCTTGCCTCCCGAGGCGTGACGTATAACGCAATCGCCCCCGGCTTTATTGAAACAGATATGACGGCGATCTTACCCGACGAGGCAAAAAAGGCCATGTGCGACCAGATACCCATGAAGCGTACCGGCAAGCCCGACGACGTGGCCAACGTGGCGCTGTTCCTTGTCAGCGATATGGCCTCTTACGTGACCGGCGAGGTAGTGCGCTGCGACGGCGGTATGCAGATGTAATAAGCAAAAACTCAGAAAAGGATGAACAGTATGCGTGTTGCAATCACAGGCTTGGGCGCGGTTACCCCGGTGGGGAACAGCGTTCCGGAAATGTGGGAAAATATTAAGGCCGGTAAGTGCGGTATCGGCTATATAACCAAGTTCGACACCGCCGATTACAAGGTCAAGGTGGCCGCCGAGCTCAAGGATTTTGACCCCGGCGCCGTCATGGATAAAAGCGAGATACGCAAGAGCGACCGCTTTACCCAGTACGCCATGGTGGCCGCCGCCGAGGCCATGAACGACTGCGGCCTTGTCAGCGGCGAAAACATTGAAGCCGGGCGCTTCGGCGTATATTTCGGCAGCGGTATAGGCGGCATGGAAACCTTTATCAACGACGTAATCAAGTGCCACGAGGGCGGCCCCCGCAGGGTTTCTCCCTTTATGGTGCCCGCCATGATAATCAATATGGCCGCCGGAACCATAGCTATTAAGTATAAGTGTAAAGGCCCCGCGATTCCCGTTGTGACCGCCTGCGCCACCAGCACCAATGCCATAGGCGAGGCGTATCGGGCGATAAAGCACGGCTATGCCGACGCCATTATCGCCGGTGGCAGCGAGGCGGGCATACTTCCCGTGAGCGTGGCCGGCTTCGCGAATATGAAAGCCCTGTCCGAAAGCGACGACCCCATGCGGGCCTCTCTGCCCTTTAACGCCAAACGGGCGGGCTTCGTGATGGGCGAGGGAGCCGCCGTTATGATACTCGAGGAAATGGAGCACGCCAAGGCCAGAGGGGCACATATTTACGGCGAACTCTGCGGCTACGGCTCCACCTGTGACGCCCACCACATAACCGCGCCCGACCCGGAGGCCGAGGGCGGCAGCGCCGCCATAAAAATGGCTCTGGACGAGTCAGGTGTGGACAGCGACGACATCTATATCAACGCCCACGGCACAGGCACAAGCCTTAACGACGCCAGCGAGACGGTAGCTATCAAAAAGGCTCTCGGCACGGAGCGGGCCTACAAGGTCAGCGTTTCGTCCACCAAGTCCATGACCGGCCATATGCTTGGCGCGGCGGGCGCGGTTGAGGCGGTTATATCGACCCTTGCTCTCCGTGACGGCATAGTTCCGCCGACAATCAACCTTGACGAGCAGGATCCCGCCTGCGACCTGAACTGCACGCCCAACGTTGCCGTGGAACGCGGGCTTGACCTCTGTCTGTCCACTTCTCTGGGCTTCGGAGGACACAACGCTTGTGTGGCTATAAAAAGGGCCGAATAGAGGAGGATAAATATGGCATACGCGATAGACGCATTGTTTGACGGACGTGAAAAGCTCAAGGCCATAGCCCAAATGATGGACGAGGCCGGCCTCACAAGAATAAGATTTGAAAATGACGACGAGGGCATGGAGAGCGTGATTGAACTGGAACGCGGCGGTGCGCCTGTGATAAATAAAACTGCCCCGGCCACCGCGCCGACGACCGCTACGGAAAAGGTTGACGGAACTCCCGTCAAGGCCCCCATGGTCGGCGTGTTCTACGCCGCTCCCGCTCCCGAGGAGAAGCCCTATGTTCAGGTCGGCGACAAAGTGAAAAAGGGTGATACCCTCTGCATAATCGAGGCCATGAAGCTCATGAACGAAATTTCCGCCGATCAGGATGGGGAGATCGCTCAAATCTGCGTCGGGGACGGAGAGCTGGTTGAATACGGCCAGACATTGTTCATATTGAAATAAGGTGAAATTATGAATAAAGAAGAAATCAAAAATATAATACCCCACCGGGACAATATGCTTTTGGTGGACGAGGCCGAGGTTCGTGACGGCGTGGCCTACGGAAAGTACCATATCACCGGCGAGGAGTTTTTTCTCAAGGGACACTTCCCCGGCAATCCCGTTGTGCCCGGCGTCATTCTTTGCGAGATGATGGCCCAGGCAAGCTGTGTGCTGCTGGCGGGGGAAACCTCCGGCAAGACACCGTACTTCACGGGCCTTAACAACGTAAAGTTCCGTAAGACCGTCCTTCCCGGCGACACCTTTGAAACCGAGTGCCGCATAACCAAGGTGAAGGCTCCCTTTTATTTCGCCGAGGGCAAGGGCTACGTCAACGGCAAGCTCTGTACCAGCGGCGAGTTCAGCTTTGCCGTAATGTGAACCGGGAGTGAAACAGATGTTTTCTAAAATTTTAATTGCCAACCGGGGCGAGATAGCGGTTCGTATAATACGTGCCTGCCGTGAGATGGGTATCGAGAGTTTGGCGGTATACTCCACCGCCGACGCCGACGCTCTCCACGTTTCTCTGGCCGACGACGCCGTGTGCATCGGTCCGCCGCAGCCAAAGGACAGTTACCTGAATATGCGGGCAATAATCACAGTCGCTAAGGCCAAAGGCGCCCAAGCCATACATCCGGGCTACGGCTTTTTGTCCGAGAATGCTGACTTTGCCGACCTCTGCGCCGAAAACGGCATAACCTTTATCGGCCCCGGCGGCGACGTTATCCGCCGCATGGGTGATAAGGAAACCGCCAAGTCCACCATGAAGGCCGCCGGTGTGCCCACGACTCCCGGCTGCGGAATTGTCCCCGACGTTGAGACCGCAAAAAGGGAGGCCGAAAAAATCGGCTATCCTTTGATGATAAAAGCCACCGCCGGCGGGGGAGGCAAGGGCATCCGCATAGTGAACGCTCCCGAGGAGTTGGAGAAGGCGTTTTTGACTGCCTCTGCGGAAGCCGAAAACGCTTTTGGCAACGGCGACTGCTACCTTGAAAAGTTCCTTTCCCCCGTTAAGCACATCGAGGTACAGCTCCTCTGTGACAGTAAGGGAAATATCGTTTGTCTGGGTGAGCGGGAGTGTTCCGTTCAGCGCAACAATCAAAAGCTTCTGGAGGAGTCCCCATCGAGCGCCGTAACACCCGAGCTGCGGGAAAAGCTCTACGCCGCCGCCGTAAAGGCCGCCCGTGCCGCCGACTATACAAACGCCGGTACCGTGGAATTCCTACTGGATAAAGACAACAACTTTTATTTCATGGAGATGAATACCCGGCTCCAGGTGGAGCATCCGGTGACGGAAATGGTTACCAATATAGATTTGGTTAAGTGGCAGATAAGGATCGCTGCCGGAGTTCCCCTGAATTTTGAACAAAAAAACGTGTTTATTCACGGCCACAGCATAGAATGCCGCATAAATGCCGTAAGCGGCACCAACGAGCTTAATCTTCTCCACATTCCCGGAGGCTTCCGTGTCCGTTTTGACACCGCCCTTTACCGGGGCTGCACGATACCGCCCTATTACGATTCGATGATCGGTAAGCTGATTGTCCAGGCCAAGACCCGGGACGAGGCTATCCGACGTATGCAGTCGGCTCTCGGCGAGCTGATAATGGTTGGCGTGAGCAACAACGTCGAAACGGAGCTGGCGATAATAGGCGATAAAGACTTTAAGAGCGGCAACTATTACACTGATTTTATGAAAACCCATTTTCAGGGCTGAAGGTGATATGAATGATCCCAAGGAATTTGTTTAAAAGGGCCAATAACGAGCTGGAGAGCCGTCAGGTGGCGGAGGAGTTTGTCGAGCCCACCCAGACCTGTCCGGACTGCGGCGTTGAGACGGCGGTCACCGAGCTCAAGGATAACCTTGAAGTCTGTCCGAAGTGCGGGCACCACTTCCGCATGAACTCCCGCCAGCGGGTCGAGCTTATAGCCGACAAGGACAGCTTCGCCGAGATCTGCCCCGGAATGGAGAGCGTCAATCTTCTGGACTTCCCCGGCTATGACGAAAAGCTTCGCTCCAGTAAGGCAAAAAGCGGCGAGAGCGAGGGCGTGATCGTGGGCGAGGCGGCCATAGGCGGCCATGCCTGCGTCATGTTCGTTATGGAGCCGGAGTTCATGATAGGTTCCATGGGCACCGTAGTGGGTGAAAAAATCACCCGCGGCTTTGAGCTTGCGACGGAAAAGAGTCTGCCGGTGGTGGGCTTCACCGTTTCGGGCGGAGCGAGAATGCAGGAGGGCATACTCAGCCTCATGCAGATGGCCAAGACCAGCGGAGCGGTAAAGCGTCACAGCGACGCCGGGCTCCTTTACATTGTTGTGCTCACCGACCCCACCACCGGCGGCGTCACCGCATCTTTCGCCATGGAGGGGGATATAATCCTTGCCGAACCCGGAGCCCTTGTGGGCTTCGCCGGCCCCAGAGTCATTGAGCAGACTATCCGCAAAAAGCTGCCAAAGGGCTTCCAAACGGCGGAATTTTTGCTGGATCACGGCTTTGTGGACGCAATCTCGCCCCGAAGCGGACAGCGGGATATGCTCATAAATCTGCTGGCCCTTCACAGCGGGGCGCAGGCTCCGAAAAGTGAGGAGGTTTGACGATGGACGCTTATGAAAAGGTTTTGGCGGCCCGCGCCAAGGGACGGCCCACGGCCATGGAATATATTAACGGAATTTTCACCGATTTCCAGGAACTTCACGGCGACCGGCGCTATGGCGACGACGGGGCGATCGTTGGCGGCATAGGCCGTCTGTGCGGAATTCCGGTGACGGTTATCGCACAGGAAAAGGGAAGCTCCACCAAGGATAAGATCGCCCGGAATTTCGGCTCTCCCAATCCCGAGGGCTACCGCAAGGCCCTGCGCCTTATGAAGCAGGCGGAAAAATTTCACCGCCCGGTGATTTGCCTTGTTGATACCTCCGGCGCTTATCCCGGTATGGGAGCCGAGGAAAGGGGACAGGGGCTGGCTATTGCCGAAAACCTCATGGAAATGATGACCCTCCGCACTCCCGTGATTTCCGTCCTCATCGGAGAAGGCGGCAGCGGCGGCGCTTTGGCCCTTGCTGTCAGCGACGAGGTTTGGATGATGGAAAATTCCATTTACAGCGTCATTTCTCCCGAGGGCTGCGCCTCCATTTTGTGGCGCGACGCAAAAAAGGTCAGGGAGGCCAGTCAGTGCCTTCGGCTCACCGCCGAGGATCTCCTTGAGATGGGCGTTATCGAGCGCATAATTCCCGAAAGCGACAAGGACTTTGATACGGCGTATATTCTGCTCCAAACTTGGCTCAAAAAAGCCATTGACGACCGTAAGGACGTCCCCGTTGACGAGCTGCTTGAAAAAAGGTATGAGCGTTTCCGTAAATTCGGAAGTAAAGAATAATTATAAAAACAAGTTGTAAAATGACCCACTATGTAGTCTGGAGGCACGGGGCTGTCAAAAAAAATCGTGCAGAACGGACGAAAATCAGCCCGCGCAGGCGGCTCTTGCCGCCGAGTAGGCCCTCCCGACGGCGTACATAGGTACGCCGAGTGGTGATTTTCGTTCGTAGTTCAAGGGCATAAAAAAGGAAAAACCGTCTTTTTCTTGAAAAAAGGCGGTTTTTCAACATCAAATTATTAAGGCAATACCGCACAGAGATTGTGCCCGTATTGCGCCGCAGATTTTTTGACGGAATTACGAAAACGACGAAGGAATACTGTCGTATTTCAAGGAGTTTTCGTAAGAAACGTCGGAAAAGATGCAAGCAAGACGGGTGCAAAGTTCACTTGCGGTCTTTGTGCGGTATTGCCTTAACTTTAATTTTATTGACGAGTTTGTCAATACATAAATATTTGCCTTAATTAAGGACTTCCGGCCCTTGAACGGCCTGCGCCATTTTTTTACAGACCCGTTTTTATTATCCGTGCTTTTTCCAGGTGTTGGGCGCCAACAGCAACAGCATCGGGAAGATTTCGAGCCGTCCGGCCAGCATATCAAAGATAAACACAAGCTTAGACAGCACCGAAAAGTCGGCAAAGTTGCCCGTGGGGCCCACCATATTGAGGCCGGGGCCGATGTTGTTCAGCGTTGCGGCGACTGCCGTAAAGGATGTCGTAAGGTCAAAATTGTCCAACAGCACGATTATGAAGGATGCGGCGAAAACCATTATAAAGGAGCAGAGATAAACGTTCACCACGCGCACGACATCGTGCTCGATGGGTTTGCCGTCCATTTTAAGCACCTTCACGCTGCGGGGGTGGGCAAGCTGACGGGCTTCCTTGGCCACGGTCTTGAAGTAGATTATGAAGCGAGAGACCTTCATGCCGCCGCCGGTGCTTCCGGCGCAGGCTCCGGTGAACATCAGCATTATCATCAACGCTCTCGAAAGGCGGGGCCAGAGGTTGAAATCCGCCGAGGCAAAGCCCGTACTGGTCATGATCGACGAGGTTTGGAACAGCACCTCCCGCAGACCGCCAAAGGAGCCGTTAAGGATAAGGTTAAGAGTTATGATGGCGCTGGCGATGATGTATATCATGAAGTAGCAGCGCACATCGTCCATGGCAAAGGCGTTTTTGAACTTGCGGCTGATAAGATAGAAGTAAAAGTTAAAGTTCACTCCGAACAGGAGCATGAAAATCGCCGTAACTATCTGGGCAAAGGCGGAATATGACGCAAAGCTGTCGTTCAGCACTCCGAAGCCGCCGGTGCCCGCCGTTCCGAAAGAAAGACAGACGGCGTCAAAAACCGGAACCCTGCCTATTAGGAGAAGCACCAGATGTGTCAGGGTAAGGGCGGTGTAAATGGCGTAGAGCAGTATGGCCGTATTTTGAATTTTCGGCACCAGCTTGCCCACAGATGGGCCGGTGCTTTCGGCCCGCATCAGATAGATGTTCTGTCCGCCCGCCATAGGAAGTATGGCAAGAATAAACACCAGTATGCCCATGCCGCCTATCCAGTGTGAAAAGCTCCGCCAGAACAGTATACAGTGGGGCAGGGACTCCACGTCCCGCAGTATGCTGGAGCCGGTGGTTGTGAAGCCGGACACTATCTCGAACAGGGCGTCCACGACGTTGGGAATGGCGCCGCTGGCAATAAAGGGGATAGCGCCGATCACGCTCATGACTATCCAGCTCAGCGCCACGACCACGAAGCCTTCACGGGCGTAAAACGAGGTGTTTTTTGGCTTTTTGCGGAAGAAAATCGCCGAAATAGCGCCGAAGAATAGGGCGCACACAAGAAAGATCACGCTCGTTTTTTCGTTGTATATCAGACCAACCACCCACGGCAGGAGCATTGCCGCCGCCACAATGGAGATTACACGCCCCAATATATAGCCTATAATTCCGTAATTCATTATCCATACCTCTAATCAGGCAAAAATATCGTTCAGGTCGCCCAAACCGGTAACGGTCGTCACCAAAATGACCGTGTCGCCGTTCTTTATAGAGTCCCGTCCTCGGGGCGTGGTGATTTTCTTGCCCCGTATTATTGAACATATAAGGATATTGGGTTTTAGCTTAAGCTCCATAAGGGGCACGTTGAGGTAATGTCCCTTGGCGTTGTTGGAGACTTTGAACTCCAAGGCTTCGACCCGGTCGTCCATCATGCGGTACAGGGTTTCAACATTGCTGCCCATGGAGTTTTGCATGGAGCGGACATAGCTGCTGATGAACTGGGAGGTTATGCGCTTCGGGCATATGACCGCGCCGATAGGCAGCTCACGGACTACCTCCTCAAAATCAATTTTGCTGATTTTCGTGATACACTTGGCCGAGGATATTTTATGAGCGTAGAGAGAGAGAAGTATGTTTTCCTCGTCTATGCTTGTAAGGGACACAAGGGCGTCGGTGTTCGTCAGGCCCTCCTCTTTAAGCAGATTTTGATCCGAGGCGTCGCCGTTGATTATTATTGCCTCCGGAAGCAGTAGGCTGAGCTCCTCACAGCGGGTGCGGTTGATTTCCAAAATTTTTACGTCTATGCCGGACTGTATCAGCATCCGCGCAAGGTAATAAGAAATATTTCCGCCCCCGGCGATCATAACGTTTTTTATGGGCTTGGCCTTGATGCCGATTTTGTTCAGCACACTTCGCAGCTCATTTATAGGCAATATGACCGAAATTTTATCCCCGGCCTTTAGCTCGGTATCTCCGTTGGGAATGATTATATCGTCGTTGCTCTCCACGATGCAAACCAAAAGGTTGACATTGATTTTCTTTTCCACATCGCTGAGCTTCAGACCGTCCAGAACGGAGCCTTGAGGTATCTCAAGTCTTAATAGGTTGACCCTTCCTTTTGCGAAACTGTCGACATCCAAAGCCGAGGGCACCTGAATAAGCCTGTAAATGTTTGATGCCGCCGCAATTTCGGGATTGATTGCCATAGACAGGCCAAGCTCTTCCTTTATAAATTCGATTTCGTTATAATGTTCGGGATCGCGAACCCGGGCTATCGTGTGACAGTCACCGGCCTTCTTTGCTATCAGGCAGCTTAGCAGACTTGTTTCGTCGGTGTCGGTCACGGCGATAAGCAGGTCGGCGTCCTTTACGCCGGCGTCAAGCTGAGTGTGATAGCTTGTGCCGTTGCCCACAATGCCCTGAATATCCAACGCGGCCACCGCCGACTCCACGTGTTTGGAGTCCGTGTCGATGAGCGTTATTTCGTGATCTTCGCTGCTTAGCTGGGCGGCCAGCGTCATGCCCACCTTGCCGCCGCCAACGATAATGATGTTCATCAAATCACCTCTGAAAGGTATTCTACCACAATATTATATAAAAATCAAGACATAATGTATTTTTTTACCGCTTTTTGACGTCGCCTCTTGCGGAGACGACTTTGTAGCCGGCGTTTGTTATCCTGTTTTCCAGACAGTTGCGGCACTCGGCGGCTTCCTCGCCGGTGCAGATCTTGTTGTCGTACAGCTCGTACAGCTTACGCACTCTGACGGGAGAAAGATTTGGCATGACGACGTTGGCTCCGGCCTTTAGCCCCATTTCCCGTCCCAGCGGGTGTATCGTGCCGAGGGCCGTTGTGGAGGGAATGAGGGCATAGGGGAACATGAGCCGCAGTATGGCTACCATCCGCACCGTTTGTTCCAGGGTCCCGCCGGGAAAGTCCCGAAAGGGCGTGTCCCTGTGGGGAATGAAGGGGCCGATGCCTATCATGTCCGGCTCGAGAGTTTGCAGAAATCTCAAGTCCTCGACCAGATTTTCAGCCGTTTGCCAGGGAGAACCCACCATAAAGCCGCTGCCCACCTGGTACCCCAGCTCCTTGAGGATGAAAAGGCAGTCCTTACGGTGCTTAAGGCTCATTCCCTCGGGGTGCAGCCTTGCGTAATGCTCCTCGTTGGCGGTCTCGTGGCGCAGAAGGTAGCGATCCGCGCCGGCGGCACGGTAAGCGGCGTAGCTTTCACGCTCCTTTTCACCGAGGGAAAGGGTCACTGCGCAGTCGGGGTATTTTTCCTTTATTTCACTGACGATGGAACAGATGACCCCGTCGCTGTAATACGGATCCTCGCCCCCTTGAAGCACAAAGGTGCGGAAGCCCAGGGCATAACCGTTTTCGCAGCAGTTCATTATGTCCTCGCGGCTCAAGCGGTAACGGTCGACATGGCCGTTGCTACGGCGTATGCCGCAGTACAGGCAGTCGTTTTTGCAGACGTTGCATATCTCTATCAGGCCGCGGAGGTACACGTCGGTGCCGTAATTCTCCCGCCGCACCCGGTCGGCCTGGGCTATTAGCTCACCGTCGTATTTGTCGGTGCTTATTATTTCCGCCAGCTCCCGGTCGGTCATAATATTTATATCCATTGTTATCATCTCCACGGTTGATTATAGCACAAGCGAAGCACAAAAGCAAGAGTGAGAAAATTTTTTTGTTTTCCGTTGACTTTTTCCGTTCTGTTTCGTCTAATAAATGTAAGGCCTTACAATGACAAATCATAAGAGAGGAGGAATCAGCGTGAGCGACGATGAATTTCAGTCGGGCTTTGCCCTGATGGAAAAATCGCTGTACCTTGTGGCCATGGGCTGGCTGCATAACAGCGAGGACGCCAGGGACGCCGTGCAGGAAGCGGCCGAGACCGCTTACCGCGGTCGGGACAAACTGAGGGACAAGCAGTATTTCAAGACATGGATGACCCGCATACTTATCAACAAGTGCAAGGACTTCCTGCGCGGCCGACGGTATACCGACGAATTGACCGACGGTATCGGAGTGTTTGACGGTATTCCTCACGAGGAGATCTGCCTCATGGACGCCATATGCCGCCTTGACCCAAAGGAGGCAAGGTTTATAACACTGCGGTTTTATGCCGATCTGACATATGAGGAGGCGGCCCGCGCGTTGAAAATGCCGGTTTCCACCGTGAAATACGGGACGCGGAGGGCTCTCGAAAAGCTGAAGGAAATGATGGAGGTTTGAACGATGGAAGATTTTGAAAACAGGCTCCGTCTCCACGCTGAAAAGGTCAGGGCCGGCATGAAACCCCTTGACATCGACCCCGCAGCGGGAGAAAGGAAAGAAGAAAATATGCCGAAAAAAAGAATAGGACTTGTGATTGCCGCCGTTATAGTGGCGGTGGCCGGCTTCACCGCCATGGCCGCCACCTTTGACTGGGACACGAAGCTGCTGGAGTATCTTAATCTTACTCCGGAGCAGGCGGAAAAACTCAGCAACAGTACGGACTACCCCGGTCTCAGCGTCAGCGACGCGGGAGTTACCGTCACCGTTCGCCAGACGCTGGCCGACAGCCACGGCCTGTATGTGCTGTACGACGCGACAGCGCCGGAGGGCTTTGAATTCAGCGACGATATTGAGTTTGTGGGCAGCTTGTTAGAGGTACCCGATACTACTCTGGGAACCGCCGGTTCATGCAGCTGGAACAATCAAATGCTCAGTCATTCCGGTAACAGCAGCACATGGCTGCTGACCTACGACAATACCGCCGGGATAACCGGCGGCGAACTCAGGCTGACTTTGGATGTGCTTGGCTGCAAGAAGCCCCGGAAGCCCGTCGAAGTTCCGGACGAGGAATACGAGTCAAAGGACGGAACCGTAAAATATGCGGTGGTCTATAATGATGAGCCCGCGGACAATGACAGGGTGCTCACCGAAAGAGAAAAAGCCCTTCAGGAGAAGCTTGACAATGACGAGCCCCTGACTCAGGCCGAGAGACTGTTAAAATCAAAGCTGGACGACTATGTATGTCTTTTTGACGGACATTGGGAGCTGGCCTGGGACTTTGAGTATAACAACTGCGCTATAGTGCTGGAGCCGGATCTCGCCGTCCACGATGAAAAGGGCCGTGAGTATACGGTTAAGAAGCTGGAGCTTTCGCCCATGAGCATCTGCCTTGAAGTGGAGCAGAATTTCGAGCATGAATTGGAGAGAGTGCCGGTGCCCTCGGGCAACACGGACGAGAACGGCAAAGTCGTTACCGTCGAAATGGGGCCCCAGCCCCCAATGCCCGTTATCAATATGAAGGACGGCACAAAGGCCGCGTTGGACGGCGAGTACCCCAACGTTTCATACGGCGGGTACTTTGACGGGCGCGTCGGCGGCATAAATTATCTCAATATAGGCTTTGAGGACGGAATTATCGACCTCGAAAACGTGGAGAGCGTCACCTATGGCGATCAAACGATAAAAATAAAATAGTCACTTGAAAAATGGGGCGCCGGATGGCGTCCCATTCTCTAATAAAATAAAAGAAATCAATAGTTCTCGGCGTGTACCTCGAAAAAGCTCCGTGGATGGGCACAAACGGGACAAACCTCGGGGGCCTTGGTGCCCACGCAGATATGGCCGCAGTTGCGGCATTCCCACACCTTGACCTCGCTCTTTTCAAATACCTGCGCGGTTTCAATATTGTTGAGCAGGGCACGGTAACGCTCCTCATGGCTCTTTTCGATAGCGGCCACCATGCGGAATTTTGCGGCCAAATCGTGGAAGCCCTCGGCGTCGGCGGTGTCGGCAAAGCCGGCGTACATATCCGTCCACTCGTAATTTTCTCCTTCGGCGGCGGCTTTCAAATTCTCGGGGGTGGAGCCTATTCCCTGAAGCTCCTTGAACCACATTTTCGCGTGCTCCTTCTCGTTGTCGGCCGTCTTGAGGAAGAGAGCCGACATCTGCTCGTAGCCTTCCTTTTTAGCTACGGAGGCGAAATAGGTGTACTTGTTTCTGGCCTGGGACTCGCCGGCAAAGGCGGCCTCAAGGTTCTTTTCGGTTTGAGTTCCGGCGTACTTGTTTGACACGGTAAATTCCCCTTTCATTTTGTTTTTGCTTTTTCCTGACATTTGGGACAAAGGCCCTCGAAGATCGTGCGGTGACGCTGCACCTCAAAGCCTGTTGCCTCGGCGGCCTGAACATCGCAGTCATCCCGGTATGGGATGGGAGCGTCTGTCACCGCCCCGCAGCCGGTGCAGAACATATGATAATGCCTGTCGAGCCGAAGGTCGTAGCGGTCGGCGGCGGGAACCTTTACGTGGTTGATTGCGCCTTCTCCGGCCAAAATATTCAAATTGCGGTAGACGGTGCCTCGGCTTATTTTTTCGTCCCGCTCCCGGACGTCCATATAGATCTCATCGGCGCTGGGGTGGTCGCTGCGGCTAAGTACGGCGTCAAGCACCAGTTGTCTCTGGCGGGTGTTGCGTTTGTTGTTCATCTCTATCCCTCATGTCGCTATTAGGACTTGATACTATTATA
>CANRJP010000033.1 GCA_947630975.1 uncultured Clostridia bacterium | reverse complement strand
GACCGTCACAAACGAGGACGTTATCAACGCATATACAAAAAAGGCGCATGATTTTGAGGACTGCCTTCTCGCTGTTTGCGCGGCGTCCAACAAATGCGATTACATTATTACCAGAAACAAAAGAGCCTTTGAAGAATTTAATATAAAAACACTTTCTCCCGAAGAATTACTTTCACGCTTTTAATATGCGTCCTCCGCCGAATGTGGAGGATGTTTAATATACGACAAAAACGGAACCTTTCGGCTCCGTTTTTGTTTGGCTCGGGCCGTCCTGTGGTCGAGGCAGGACGGCCTTATGCCTGTAATTTAAGGAAGAAATTATAACCACGCTTTCTTTCCGCTCGGTTCTCCGGACGGCAGCTTCCTCGCGCATACCGCCTTTATTCTGTCCGGCTCCGCTGCAGACGGGCGGATCAGGGATAGGCTTCGCTTCGGAAAGCGGCGGTTAACTTGGGTTGGGAGCTATATTTAGATAACCAAATCCCCTGAAATTTTGCTGACTTAATTGCCGCCAAGGCCTTTCCACTGATTGAAACCGGTTTTAGTATTAGCATCATCATATATGCCCCAATTTGTGCCGTTAGGTTCGCCGCTATTGAAAGGATCTGTCATAATATTCTCGGCGGAAAGGGTCTTTACCTCGATTATCGGAGCCTTAAATTCTTTTTTCATGTTGATCGTTCCTCCTTTTTACAGCTCGGGGATGAAGTCCTGAGCGGCGTCCGCGCCCTCGGCTTCGGTGTCCTCGACAAGGGTCTCGATAAATTCAATGTTCACGCTGTCAAGGGACAGAGTGATTGCCTCTTGACCCTTAACAGTGAATGGACTATTTTCGGAATTGCTGAGAGTGATGTTACCATCGGCAACCGTCAAGGTGTCATATATCTTCGCATCGCCGGAAGATGTGGGAGCAGCGGTCACGTTACCAACACCGATTTCGTTATCAACGACTACAAAGCCTATACCAAGGTCAGTAGCCTTGGACTGAATCGTATAAGTGTTGCCGTCTTGACCTTTGGTAATTATTTGGTTATTTGTTACGCTATCAAGATAGCCGCCCTTGGTGATAACCTCGCTGGCCTTGGCTATTCTCGCGGGGCTGAGGTTGGATTTGTCGGTGTAGTTGCCGTTAAGTATCTCATTTACAACGAGGCTGTAAACGCTGGACTTGACCGCCTCGCTCTTCTTGAGACCGCCGGCGGCAACGGCTACGGCGCTGTAAATACGGTTTGTAACGCCGGTCTTTACGGCGGCGCCTTCTTTGCCGGTAACGTCAACAGAATTTGCCTGGCCTGTAAATGTGCCGCTCTCGTCCTCGGGAGTTATTTCTATAGCGTCGGTGTTCTCGCCCTTCCTGAAGTTTACAGTAAAGCTGCTACTTGCTTCGTCCCAGCCCAGCTCGGCAGTGGGCTTTGCGGGCTCTACAAGTTCGCCGTATACGACTTTTACGTTTTCAACGGTGGCGGTTGTGTCTGAAGCGTTATCCCAAATAGCCAAAGTATCAATTACGTCGGTATTACATCTGTAACTGAGAGCGTTATCGTTCACAGCTTCAGTTCCGTCATCGACTTTGGTAACCAAAACTCCATATTTATTATTAGCCGCTTCTATGGTGACATGATATTTTACATTTTGTTCAACCGTGTCAAAATGAGTGTTACCGGAGGCTCCGTTTCCATCTCCCCTCCATGCACGGAATTTTATTTTTTTCTCATTGTCGGTATCGTCCTTGACTACACCGAGACCGACTGAGCCGCCTGTACCAAAAAAGTCACCTGACTGAACCATTCGCTTATTGGCAAGCATAATCCAATAGTCTGGGCCGTCGCTTTTTAAGGTATTATAAGTGATATCAAAATCAGCTGTGATTTTACCGGTCGTCGCCAGTATATTGCCGGCATTTTCTTTCGCTTTATCTTGTCCAGCCGAGCCGGTCTCATCTGTAACCTGTACCGCGGCTGATTCATACTCTTTTACATAATAAGCCTTAGCGGTAGCTGTGGCAGTTTTTTCCGTACCCTCAACCGTACCGGTGAGCTTAACTTCCTTAGGCTCGGCGGAAGTGTTTTTAAGAGCTCCCTTAAGGTCGCCGCCGTCAGCGGGAGCCCAAGTCACCAGAACATCACAAGTCTTTTCCTGACCGTCGACTGTGTACGTAGCCTGTACAGTCTTGGGAAGCGATACGGTTTCTCCATTGGCGACTTCTATTGTCTCCGCAGGATCTGTAATGCTTTTGAATTCAACGCTTGTAGGCCAATCTCCGGAATATAATTTAAAGTCCGGAAATCTGTATGCGGCATCCTTTGTTGTCTCAGCAGGCGTAATGCAGCATAGCGCACCAAAGCCGTTTACCTTCTCAGGAGCATTTACCGTCTTGGGATTAGGATTTGAATCTTGCCCTTTGGCAGTTTCTTCGCCGGTTAGCTCAATGTCTGACAGCGTGTCACCTGTGGAATATGTTTTTTCGCCTATCTTTTCACTGTTTGCATAGTACTCCACGGTATACCCAGTATCAGCATTATTATACCACAGGATATCTACATGATCGCCTTTTAGAAGAGTTTTATTGAACTCAGTGAAAGAACCCTTATCAAACGTGAAATTTGTAAACGCAGCCTTATTTGCATCTCTGAGGACAAAAATCATTTTATGATTATCCTTATATGCCTGTGGCGCAAACGTAAAACTGAAAATACCGTATTTCTTACCTTGGCCAAGGCCATTTTTGTTATACGCTCCGGCAGTACATGCACCCGTTAGATTTTTTTGAAATTCCAGTTCACCTTTCATAACACGGATATTGCTCACATTGGAAGTGTAACGTAACCAATCGCTTCCGAAGGCCTCTGTAACTGATTTATCATTTTCTGTAAGATATGCTGTCGGCCCGTTACAGTCCACCGTCGCAATTTCTTTAAGCAAACCGATAGGATAATCGCCGCGGCTTTCAGCCGCACTTGCGGTCAGCCCAAACATGGGCACTACTGTCAATACCATGGCCAAAACCACGGCCAATGACAGAACCTTTTTGATTCTCATTTTTTGTTACCTCCTTAAAATTTCACTAAAAAATAAATTTGCATTTCATGTGAACTTCATATAAGGAATGTTATCGGAAGTAAATTATGCCGCCGTATCGGCAAATTATATAACACGGCAATGGAAATCAGGAAATAATTGTTAGAGTTGCACAATTATCCTCGACAATTTTGTACATTATAGCCAAGGGAAAGTTATTGACTTTTGTGTGGGAAAAGTAGTATAATAAGACTAAGAAATTTCATGTGCGGATATTTGGAAACCGCGAAGAAAGGCCGAATCAAGCCGGATTTGCCCGGTTGTCGGCACAGAGGTCGACTGTAAAGCCAGCCTTGGAGCAATGATTGGCCGCCGGTTTTTACTTCCGATAACATTCCTTATCAGGAACTAAGGCAAGCATCGACGCCGCAAAGATAATTTGTTATACGAATTAACAAATATACATTCATACTTGCCTTGAAATAACTTGAAATAAAAAGAAAAAAAGCACAAATCAGCGCTATAATACGAAAAGCCGCTCAAATGAGCGGCTTTTCGGTGTTTCAAAAATGAAAAATTTGTGCGGATTGTACCGCGATAAAAATAAAAAACCGGCCGATTTTTCGTCGGTCGGTTGTGTTTGGATGTTTTGAAAAAACGGAGAACATATATCAAAAAAATGTTTTAAGATTTTATCTTAATGGAGAAATAGAAAAAGCGCCGCCGGTTAAGGGATCAACTCCCTTTTCCGACGGCGCTTTTGACGTTTTATACGGTTCCTTTTAATTTTTGACCACGATAAAAAGGCCGGTCAATCGTCGGCCATTTCAGCCCCACATATGAAATTTATATTTTTATCAAATAAAGTTCATTCTTATGCAGCTTGACGTGAAAAGGCGTTGAAAATCTCCGCGATATCGGTCGTGCTTGTGAAGTTTCGACTGTTGACAAATTTGCACGGTAATTCCTTTGATTCAATTTTTTACACAAAGTTTTGCGTGGTTTCATATTTATAACTTTTGTCCATAGTTTTGGCAGATTTTTATCTGTCCTTTTGAGCCGCACATCTTCTTTGAAAATGCGAGCCTTTTTGTCTTTTGACTTTCCAGAAGTGCAAAGCGGTAGGACTCGCTGTTTTCTGAACCTGCCGAAGCTTCCTGTTCAAACCAATAACATGGATTGAAGAAAGTTTTGCCAAGTTCAATTTATCTGTGCGCAAAAGCTGCAAAAATTATATTGTGCGCCGAAGAAGCCTAACGGCAGCTTAAATTTTTATAGGCAACAAAAGCTTTTCTCTGTTAAACCTCGTCGAGCTGCTTCAGCAGGTTCAGTATTTGCTCATAGGATCTTGCGATTATCTGAGCGGAGGAGATATAGCTCACATCATCCATAACGCTGACAGCTGCTTTATAACGCCAGCGACGCATTTTTTCCAACGCGATTTTTTTAAGCTCGCTTATAGTACATTTGCCGTCTACTCCCAGCCGTGCTTCAACGCCGGGCCCGTACTCGCCGGTTATTTGAAAGAGCTCCTCCCTCTCGACATCGTTCTTTACATTGAACCGTCCCGCATAATACATTTGCAGTACCTCGATCTCGCGCATCCTTATATGATCCGACATAATATTGTCCATAAGGTCATTGAGTTTAACACATACATTGCGCATGGTATATCCGGTTGCCGTATCGCGGATAAATCCTTCGGTTACCGAGCGGAGACGGTTAAAAATATACTCTACCTTTATCATAAAGGTTCTATTGCCAAAGTGCCGCAGTATTACATCCTTGACGCCAGTTATGCCACAGCTGTAAGACAGGTCGGAAACAATCTCCTCACGGGTTTTTTCTTCCCTAAGCAGCCTTGTCAACTCAAGCAATCCGTATTGGCCAAGAATTTTGTTCAGCCTTACGGCGTTTTCTCCAAGCGCTTCAAGTTCATCAGTTCCGCCTATGGAAGCGCTGAACAAAATATCTTCAAGCTCGCCCTGCGCAACGCCGGATAAACTCTTTAGACTTTCCCAGTCGCCTTCACTTAGCTTTGAGCAACCCTCGACGGGCAGGGCGCACACCGGGAAAATTGAATACAGCATTTTTTTTACCATGGGGTCGTTCATACTGGTATTAACGATCGGGGCCGCCCCTTTTACGGGTGAACCGTCGGGCCAGCTGGAGAAATCCCCGATATTATCCACCCTGGTAAGAATGCCGATAGAATTAAGCGGAGAATGATTGACAAAATTTCCCGAAGTGAATTCCTTCAATAGCTTCGCGTCCTCTCCCGAAAGGGACCGATTAAAAGCATAAATTATCGCATCAGCTTTGGACGCCTCCATCACAGTTTCCTCCGAGCCTCTCACCGCCAGAAAATCCAAAGTGTTTTGAGAATCGGTGTTATATGACGAGTTAAGACCGGGCGTGTCTATAAACTCGATTTTTTTGAGTATTTCACTTGGATAATTTATTACAAGATAGCGAACCTCGTCTATTTCGGAATTGCCGGAACGTCGTTCGGACCACCAGCCCAGTTTTTCAAAGGGTTCATGACGAACATCGCCATTCCTGAAAAAAATATCAAGGCTCGCCTTATCGGCATATCTGAACCAACACACGGTATATGTAGCCTCAAGCGCATCTACGCTGACGATGTTTTTGCCCATGAGCGCGTTCATAAAGGTGGACTTTCCGGCCTTCATTACTCCGACCACCGCAACTCTCAGCGGCTGATTAAGGCGCTCACTCACGGAGTTGAGCTCCACCATGAGCGGCTGCGCCTCAGCAACCCCGGAGCATAGCAGCCGAGCGTCATCCAACAGGCGAAGCACCTCTGTCTTGAGTGACGACATCATTTTTCCGCGACCTCCCTATTCGGCAACATAGACAGAAACCTCCTGACCGCGAATAACTTCGCCGCCAAAAGCATAACCCGGCCTGAAAACCGATTCTATCGTATTATTCAGAGATGGGTCGTCTGTCTTAACGGTAGTAACGGCCGTATGACGGCTTCCGTCGAAGGGGCCGCTGTCTTCCATGACCGTAATTCCGGCTTTTTCCATAAGAATTCTTGTAGATTTCAGTTCGCCGTCCACCAGCTTTAAAGCGGGAGAGTTGTCCGGAATTTCGTTTACGAGCCAATCTTTTCGGGCGTAAAGATTGTCCCTAAGCTCGATCATTCCGCTGATAAAGGCCTCATTGGCCTTGTTATCAGCCTCATTTTTCTCCTGAAGAGCCGCTTTTTCCTTCTGAAGAGCTTCATTATCTTTCTGAAGAGCCTCGTTATCTTTATTAAGTTTCTCGTTTTCCTTCCGAAGCGCCTCGTTTTCATATTGAGCCTTCTCAAGTCCGGCTTCGTTTTCATTGAAATTCCATAGCTCAAGGTTTATGTTTCTCATATTCTTAATGGCGTCTTTGGTCATGAAGTCGAGTTCGTCCAGATATCTGCATATTCCCCCATCGGAAATTAGCCGTTCAATAAATCCCCTAATCGGTGAGGGAAGACTCACCTCAGGCTCTTTGCCATCTACTTTACACAGCTCCATAAGTTTCATAAAATTATTGCGCAAATTGTACATTTTGCGGTATCTGACATCTTTTTCTTCCATTGCTTAAAGCCTCCCTCCAAAAGTTTAATAATCATATAAAGCCGTAACTCGATGTATTGTTGTCTGAATCGCTTTTTTCCCGGGGCTTTGCCGGGCGGACGGCTTCGTTGTAAGAATATATCTCATCCTCAATGGCCGCCAAACTCGAAACCATGGTGTCAACGCTTGCCTGCTGCTTTGAAAGAAGCGCTTTTTTCTTGGGTATTTCACTGTCGTTAGCCCGTATATTTTCTTTGAGATGCTGTATATTCTGCTGGATTTCCTTCTTGCGAGTATTGATTTTCTTCGAAAATGCGTTAAGCAGACTCTCCCGCAGCTCGGCGGAAACTCTGTTGACCATTCTGGCGATGTTGTCGATCTCACTGCTTATCATCTGATTGAATGCGGAGGACACTGACGATACATCGGACATATCATGCTTGCTGACAAGCTCTTTGACCGCGTTTCCAGCTCCCAGAGCGGCGCCCACAGTTGAGCCGAGCTTTGCTCCCGCAGTGACGCCAGCCACCGCACCGACGCCAAGCAGGCCGACGCCGATTGCAAAGCCGCCTATTGCTCCGATGACGGTAGAAATAGTCGTAAACGCCGAGAGTCCTATACCGATATTTCTCCCCTTTGTCATGAGCTTTTCGTTTGTGCCTTTTTTCCGAAACCTTACCTTGAGTTCTTCCGATTCATATTGTATCTTATCAACTGTGCCCGTAAAGTCGTCTATGTCGAGCTGAAGCTCATAGTTTACCTTTTCGACAAGTTCTCCGATGGCATCGGACATATTCTCACGTACGTCTATCAGCCCTTCGCTTATCAGGCTGTTGACCTCTTCGGCCACCTGGAGATATTGTTTTTCTTTACAGATAGCCACGCCCATTTTGTTCTGGTAATCAATATAGATATCCTTTGCTCGCTGGCCGAGATTTTTGACCTTCGCAAGAGTATCGCTTGAAATGTCGCCGCATCTTAAGTTTATTTCAGAACGCCATTCAACGCTCTTGGTGTCAAGCTCTTCAAGCCGTTCGCTTTCTTCGTTGAGCTTTTTTATAAGCGCCTCTGTTTTTCCTCTGTCATCCAACAAAGCCAGTCGCGAAGAAATATTGTCCGAAATTTTAACCATTTCCTGGCCGGTATCATGTACATACGGAAGTATGACGCTTTTGGCCCTCGTCTTTGCCACCGTGTCCCAGATTACCTTTTCAAACTCAATAAAGCCGCTGTTTTTATACATTGACTGATTGCCGCCCGTAAGGTATCTGAGCTTCGCCGTGTTGGAGACAGCCACAATTTTTATGTCCTCATCCGCCATATCTGTGGCGCTTTTTATCTTGTTTCTGTTATCGTCGGCAATAACCTGGCAATTGCCGGCGTTAAGATCCTTCTTAGTAAGGGCGAAAACAATATTTTTACTGTACTTATATCCCCGCGCAAGGAATTTAAGCTCTGTCTCCGTCATGCCGGCAAGAGCGTCTGTTACAAAAATAATAAGGTCGGCGTTGGGCAAAAAAGAATATGTAACCTCCGCATGAGCCGGGTTAAGGCTGCCCACTCCGGGAGTATCCACAAAAACCACTCCGTCCTTAAGCACATCGTTGGGGACGGCGACTTCAAGACACTGGACGTTTTTGTAGTTGTTGGGATTGCCCTGTTCGCTTACATAATCCGAAATACGGTCGCGGGTTATTTTTTCCACGCGGCAGCCGTCCCTTGATGACGGGTCGGCAATGATGGCGCTGATGCTCTCTTCTTTCCCATAGCGCACTATGGTCACGACGTTGGTGCATACGTTAAGATCTACCGGGAAAATAGGTTCCTTCTCGTTTAGAAGCATATTCAACAGCGACGACTTGCCGCGTCTGGCCTCGCCCACCGCAACTACCATCATTTCCTTTTTGTCATACGCGCTCTTGATGTCGCGGATGCTGTCGCCGGCAGCTTTATATCCAAGCTCATCGGCCAGTCTGCCGCTTTGCCCCATGAGCTCACCGGCTGACTTTTTCAGTTCAAAAAATGTCTTTGCCATTAAACATCGCCCCCTTCTCTACAGAAAAATGAATAAAATTTTTGGTTAATGCGCAGATAGTATGGATAAAGCCCGGGCTCCATCAGCTTTTTAAAAAGCTCCGAGGCCGCTTTTGCATTTTTGAAAGGAACCCCGTTATAAACCGCCTTTGCCATCTCGTCAATATAGCCGTAAAGCTCGTCCCTCATGGAGATATACTCTGTTTTAGTTACGTCCTTCAGCGCCTCATGCTTGAAATAGCCCACCGGCTTTTCATAGTTTGTGTCACTCCACTTTTTGCTCATGGGATAGATCGTGAAGTCCAATATGCGATCCGGATTTCCTATGGGCACGGTCACCGAACACCAAATCGGGAAAAGGGCCACTCTGCCGTCGTCTTCCATCCTGCGCGAAAAGAAGGGAAGCGTCAGACAGATGGTTTTTCCTATTTTTTCCAAGCAAGGCCAGCCGGGAACCATTTCCTGAGGAATGGATTTCATGCGAAAATCGCTGTGGTTAAAATCGTCAATCAATTTTTTTACCGATATGTTTTCAATCATGCTATTAATCATAATATCATATCCTCCTTATCAGTTGTACGCTTCTACCAAAAAGCAGCCGCTGTCCTCCCAGGCGTCCATGAAAACATCAAGAGGAACCATAGCTCCGCAGCCGTTTGCAACGCCGGAATCGTTTATAATGACCATAGGACCGTCAGGATCGCTGTGATCAACTCCTATGACCTGTATGGCGTGGTCCGAGTCATGTCCCGGCAGGAAGAAATCGTCGCTTTCCCCCATCCACATCTCGTCGGAGTCAACGCTGACAATGACCTGTCCTCCGTTCGCAAGGCAGCTTTCAAGCTCCTGAAATGTATTGCCATAGCTGCGCTCGACTCTGAGGCCGGCGGCCTCCAGCAAATTCCCGATATCATCGTTGGCGGTGCCGCCCCCCTGAATGAGCCAGCCGTTTGCTTCGGCTATATCCGCAAGATCGGCCTCACTGAAGTCATGACCCGTGAGCTGTTCGAGAGCAAATTCCTGGGCAACGACCGCGCAGGTGTAGTCGGTTCCCTGGACGTGCCAGCTTTCCATGGCCTCGCCGGGATTGCCGACCACACTGCCGAGGTCGGCGTCGTCCGGATCAAAACGGTCATAGGCCGGAGCAGCCCCGACATCCATTACCATATCGTCATCGCCGTTGTCATCAAACCAGAATGTGTCAAAATAGCCGTCGTCGTCCGTGTCCGTCTCGGTAATGTTGACATGATAGCCGTTGCTGGAAACCTCTATGTCAAGGCTGTCCGGGTCACCGTCACCATCGTCATCACGGTATTCGCCCCACATCAAAACGTCCTCCATTCCGTCGTGGTCCGTATCGAGATGAGCCTCAAAGCCGTCCAAAACGCCGTCGCCGTTAAGATCTACCGGTACTATATAGCCGTCCGAAAAGCCGTCCCCGTCAACGTCCACCGGAGTCATATAGCTGTCATAAACGCCGTCGCCGTTGGTGTCCACCGGACTCATAAAGCTGTCGTAGACGCCGTCACCATTAAGATCCACCGGTGTTACAAAGCTGTCGTAAACGCCGTCGTTGTCGGTGTCCACCGGAATGTCTGGAATGCCGTCGCCATTGACGTCGGTCATATCATCGTCGCTGAACAATCCATTCAAAAAATCGTAGTTCATTGTTGTGCCTCCTTATGTATTTTGTAATTTAATTATAACACAATTTTTTCCGTTTGTACCACTTTTGGCAAAATCGGTATCATTTTCGACAAAAAAGGAGCTATCTTATTTTTCCAGTATCGCTTTTGCAGCCGCATTGCCCTGTTCCGCCGCTTTTCTGAGCCACTTTTCCGCCTCGGTATAGTTTTTGTCTACGCCTTTGCCTCTAAGGTAACAATTCCCGAGATTGTATTGACCAAATGGGTCGCCCTGCTCCGCCGCTTCTCTGAACCACTTTACCGCTTCGGCATAGTTTTGGGATATGCCCCAGCCGTTAAGGTAACAAGCCCCGAGGTATCTTTGCGCAACCGCATTACCCTGTTTCGCCGCTTTCCTGAACCACAATACCGCTATGGTATAGTCTTTGTCTGTGCCCCAGCCGTTATAGTAACAATCCCCGAGTTCGAACTGGGCAGACGCATTACCCTGTTCCGCCGCTTTCCTGAACCACTTTACCGCCTCGGCATAGTTTTTGTCTACGCCTCGGCCATAATAGTAACAAAACCCGAGATTGGTTTGGGCAGACGTATTACCCTGTTCCGCCGCTTTTCTGTACCACTTTACAGCCTCGGCCCGGTTTTGTTCTACACCGTAGCCGTTACTGTAACAAAACCCGAGATTTTGTTGAGCATCGGCATAGCCCTGTTCCGCCGCTTTCCTGTACCATTTTACCGCCTCGATAGAGTTTTGTTCTACGCCTTGGCCATTACGGTAACAAACTCCGAGATTGTACTGGGCAACCGAATAGCCCTGTTCCGCCGCTTTTCTGTACCACTTTACAGCTTCGGCGTAGTTTTGGGTCACGCCTTGGCCTTTATCGTAACAAAACCCTAGCCAGTTTTGAGCATCCGCATGGCTCTGTTCCGCCGCTTTCCTGAACCACTTTGCCGCCTCGGTATAGTTTTGGGCCGCGCCTTGGCCGTTATAGTAACAAATTCCGAGAGCGTTTTGAGCATCCGCATCGCCCTGTTCCGCCGCTTTCCTGTACCATTTTACCGCCTCGATAGAGTTTTGTTCTACGCCTTGGCCATTACGGTAACAAACTCCGAGATTGTACTGGGCAACCGAATAGCCCTGTTCCGCCGCTTTTCTGTACCACTTTACAGCTTCGGCGTAGTTTTGGGTCACGCCTTGGCCTTTATCGTAACAAAACCCTAGCCAGTTTTGAGCATCCGCATGGCTCTGTTCCGCCGCTTTTCTGTACCACTTTACCGCCTCGGTATAGTTTTTGGCTACGCCTTGGCCGTTTTCGTAACAAAATCCGAGATTGCACTGGGCAGTCGCATAGCCCTGTTCTGCCGCTTTTCTGTACCACTTTACCGCCTCGGTATAGTTTTTGGCTACGCCTTGGCCGTTTTCGTAACAAAATCCGAGATTGTTTTGAGCATCCGCATCGCCCTGTTCCGCCGCTTTTCTGAACCACTTTACCGCCTCGGCATAGTTTTGAGCTACGCCCCAACCATTACGGTAACAATTACCGAGATTGAACTGGGCATCCGCATCGCCCTGTTCCGCCGCTTTTCTGTACCACATTATCGCCTTGGCATAGTTTTTGTCTACGCCGAAGCCGTTTTCGTAAAAAACCCCGAGATTGTACTGGGCATACGCATCGCCCTGTTCCGCCGCTTTCCTGTACCACTTTGCCGCCTCGGCACTGTTTTGTTCTACGCCGTGGCCATCATCGTAACAAGTCCCGAGTCCGAACTGGGCATTCGCATTGCCCTGTTCCGCTGCTTTCCTGTACCATTTTACCGCCTCGGCATAGTTTTTGTCTACGCCGTGGCCGTGACAGTAACAATACCCGAGTTCGTATTGAGCATCCGCATGGCCCTGCTCCGCCGCTTTCCTGTAATATTTTACCGCCTCGGCATATTCCTCCGCATCATAGAAGCGTTTGCCCATTTTACACAGTTCTTCGGCGCTCTCTTTTTTGGCGAGGCCATTGTACAGAGCCGCCCCCTGACAAATTGCCAGCTCCGGGTCAAGGCTGTGTATTATGGGCACTTTCCCGGCAAACTGCTCAACCATGCGGCGCACCAGCGGAATACGGCTGGTGCCGCCCACCATGATTATCCCGGCCAGGTCGTCAACCTTCATGCCGGCGTTATTCAGAATGTCCCTGCAAAGGGCGACGGTGCTGCCCACGAGACCCGCTATCATGCCCTCGAGCTTCTCACGGCGCAGTTCATAGGGAAAATCGTCCATCCCTACAAATATGGAGTTTTGATAGCTTTCGGAGGAGGTGAGCTGATGCTTGGCCTGCACGGCCTTCTCAGAAAGCTGTCCGTTGAACCGTAGGGCGTATTTTTCCGACATACCGTTCAGCAGCTCCTGATCCACGGCTCCGCGCATATCGTTGAGTATCGCGCGGTCCACATCTATGCCGCCGCACCGCTCCAGCCCGAGGGGACGGGTGGGCAGCGTAAAGCTTCCGTTTTCGTATTTCACAAGGGCCGCGTCAAAGGTTCCGCCGCCGAAGTCGTACACAAGCACGGTGCCGTTCTCCCTGATTCCTTCCGCCGCGAAGCAGCACATTGCCGCCGAGGTGGGCTCGTCCACCAGCTCCACGTTGAACAGACCGGCCCGCTGAGCGGCGGAGATTATTTTTGCCTTTTTTGTCTCCATGAAGGACGCCGGATATGTAATATAAGCCTTATCAACGGCCTCGCCGGCGGTTTTTTCAGCCCGGCTCTTTATGTGGCGGAAAACCTCCGTATACATATCGTCGGGCGTGAACTCTTTGTCGCCGAGATAAATCGGCGTGTTTTCACCGAAATACCGCTTGAATTCCATAATAAAATTTTCCGGCTTTACAATTCGGTTGTTCATGGCCGCCTGTCCGACGAGCACTTTTCCGCCGTCCTCGACAAACACAGCCGACGGCAGCGAATATTTGTCGCCGTACATGCTCACGGCCGTGCTCAGCTCCACGGGTCTGGCCTTGCCCTCCTCGTCTATAACGCTGGCGCACGAGTAGCTTGTCCCTATGTCGATCCCGATGATCATTTTTCATCATCCGCCCTTTTTTCTATTATTCTATTTTAATTTTACTTATTTTTTCATTATTTGTCAAGTTAAAAGCAAATTCGGTATCATTTTGAGAAAAATTGGTGTATATTTAATTTCGTTAGCATTATTTTTGCGGAAGTACTACCTTGATTCGCCGCCTTTTCGAGCCATTTTTTTGCCTCGTCATCGTTTTTGGATACGCCTTCGCCACAATAATAGCATCTTCCGAGACAGTACTGAGCGTCCGCATATCCCTGCTCCGCCGCTTTCCTGTACCACTTTGCTGCCTCGGCATAATTTCGGCCTACGTAGCCGGGGACAGAATAATAATAGCATCTTCCGAGAAAGTACTGAGCGCCCGCATGGCCCTGTTCTGCCGCTTTCCTGTACCACTTTGCTGCTTCGACACGGTTTGCATTGTCTGTGGGTACGCCATCGTTTGTTGCGTAACAAAGCCCGAGTCTAAGCTGGGCGTCCGCATGGCCCTGTTCCGCCGCTTTTCTGTACCACTTTGCCCCTTCGGTACGGTTTTTGGCTATGCCTCGGCCGTTATAGTAACAAAACCCGAGAGCGTTTTGAGCAGCCGCATGACCCTGTTCCGCCGCTTTTGTGTACCACTTTACCGCCTCGGCATAGTTTTGGGCCGCGCCGTCGCCTGAATAGTATTTTTCGCCAAGCCGGAACATATCCTCCGCGCTCATCTCTCCGCGGGCCGGGCCTTTTTTGGTTATTTCTTCAAGCTTGGCCTGCGCTTTTTCGTTGCCGTTATCGGCGGCCTCTTTGTACCACTTTACAGCCTCGTTATAGTTTTGAGCTACGCCTCGGCCAATATAGTAACAAACCCCAAGATTGTACTGGGCATCCTCATCGCCCTGTTCCGCAGCTTTTCTGAACCACTTTACCGCTTCGGCATAGTTTTGAACTGCGCCCCGGCCGTTATAGTAACAATTCCCGAGATTGTACTGGGCAATCGCATTGCCCTGCTCTGCCGCTTTACTGTACCACTTTACCGCCTCGGCATAATTTTGGGCCGTGCCATTGCCGTCATAGTAACAAACTCCGAGCCAGTTTTGCGCATCCACATGACCCTGTTCCGCCGCTTTTGTAAACCACTTTACCGCCTCGGCATAGTTTTGGGCCACGCCTTGGCCGTTATAGTAACAAATTCCGAGAGCGTTTTGAGCATCCGCATCGCCCTGTTCCGCCGCTTTTCTGAACCACTTTACCGCTTCAGCATAGTTTTGAGCTACGCCCCAACCATTACGGTAACAATTACCGAGATTGAACTGGGCATCCGAATAGCCCTGTTCCGCCGCTTTTCTGTACCACATTATCGCCTCGGCATAGTTTTTGTCTACGCCGAAGCCGTTTTCGTAACAAACCCCGAGATTGTACTGGGCATCCGCATGACCCTGTTCCGCCGCTTTACTGTACCACTTTGCCGCCTCGGAATAGTTTTTGTCTACGCCGTAGCCGTTTTCGTAACAAACCCCGAGGGCGTTTTGAGCATCCGCATCGCCCTGTTCCGCCGCTTTCCTGAACCACTTTGCCGCCTCGGCATAGTTTTTGTCTACGCCCCAGCCATTACGGTAACAATTCCCAAGATTGTACTGAGCATACTTGGTTCCCTGTTCCGCCGCTTTTCTGTACCACTTTACCGCCTCGGCATAGTTTTGAGCTACGCCTCGGCCATAATCGAAACAAACCCCGAGATTGTACTGAGCAGCCGTATTGCCCTGCTCCGCCGCTTTTCTGTACCACTTTACCGCCTCGGCATAGTTTTGAGCTACGCCTCGGCCAAAATCATAACAAACTCCGAGATAGAACTGAGCATCCGCATGACCCTGTGCCGCCGCTTTCCTGTAACATTTTACCGCTTCGGCATAGTTTTGGGCTGCGCCGTCGCCGGAATAGTATTTTTCGCCAAGCCGGAACATATCCTCCGCGCTCATATCTCCGCGGGCCGGGTCTTTTTTATTTATTTTTTCAAGCTTGGCTCGCGCGTCTTCGTTGCCGTTATCGGCGGCTTCTTTGTACCACTTTACCGCCATGTCATAGTTTTGAGCTACGCCGTGGCCAATATAGTAACATTCCCCGAGAGCGAATTGAGCATCCGCGTTGCCCTGCTCCGCAGCTTTTGTATACCACTTTGCCGCTTCGGCATAGTTTTGGTCTACGCTGTCGCCGATATAGTAACAATCCCCGAGTTCGTATTGAGCATCCGCATGGCCCTGCTCCGCAGCTTTCCTGTACCATTTTACCGCCTCGGCACAATTCTCGTCTACGCCTCGACCGTTATAGTAACAATCTCCCAGATTGTACTGGGCGGCCGCGTTACCATGTTCTGCAGCTTTCCTGTACCATTTTACCGCCTCAGTATAGTTTTGTTCTACGCCGTTGCCGTTATCGTAACAAAACCCGAGATCGTTTTGAGCATCCGCATGACCCTGATCCGCCGCTTTCCTGTACCATTTTACAGCTTCGGCATAGTTCTCCGCATCATAGAAGCGCGTGCCCATTTCATACAGCTCTTCGGCGTTCTCTTTTTTGGCGAGACCATTGTACAGGGCCGCCCCCTGACAAATTGCCAGCTCCGGGTCAAGGCTGTGTATTATGGGCACTTTCCCGGCGAACTTTTCAACCGTGCGGCGCACCAGCGGAATACGGCTGGTGCCGCCCACCATGATTATCCCGGCCAGGTCGTCGACCTTCATGCCGGCGTTGTCCAGAATGTCCCTGCAAAGGGCGACGGTGCTGCCCACAAGACCCGCTATCATGCCCTCGAGCTTCTCACGGCGCAGTTCGTAGGGAAAATCGTCCATCCCCACAAATATGGAGTTTTGATAGATTTCGGAGGAGGTGAGCTGATGCTTGGCCTGCACGGCCTTCTCAGAAAGCTGTCCGTTGAACCGGAGGGCGTATTTTTCCGACATACCGTTCAGCAGCTCCTGATCCACGGCTCCGCGCATATCGTTGAGTATCGCGCGGTCCACATCTATGCCGCCGCACCGCTCCAGCCCGAGGGGACGGGTGGGCAGCGTAAAGCTTCCGTTTTCGTATTTCACAAGGGCTGCGTCAAAGGTTCCGCCGCCGAAGTCGTACACAAGCACGGTGCCGTTCTCCCTGATCCCTTCCGCCGCGAAGCAGCACATTGCCGCCGAGGTGGGCTCGTCCACCAGCTCCACGTTGAACAGTCCGGCCCGCTGAGCGGCGGAGATTATTTTTGCCTTTTTTGTTTCCATGAAGGACGCCGGATATGTAATATAAGCCTTATCAACGGCCTCGCCGGCGGTTTTTTCGGCCCGGCTCTTTATGTGGCGGAAGAACTCCGTATACATATCGTCGGGCATGAGCTCTTTGTCGCCGAGATAAATCGGCGTGTTTTCACCGAAAACCCGCTTGAATTCCCAGAAAAAATTTTCCGGCTTTACAATTCGGTTGTTCATGGCCGCCTGTCCGACGAGCACTTTTCCGCCGTCCTCGACGAACACAGCCGACGGCAGTGAATATTTGTCGCCGTACATACTCACAGCCGTGCTCAGCTCCACGGGTCTGGCCTTGCCCTCCTCGTCTATAACGCTGGCGCACGAGTAGCTTGTCCCTATGTCGATTCCGATGATCATTTTTCTTCCTCCGTCCTTTTTTCTATTATTCTATTTTAATTTTACTTGTTTTTTCATTATTTGTCAAGTTAAAAGCAAATTCGGTATCATTTTCGGCAAAAAAGGAGCTATCTTATTTTTTCAGCATCGTTTTTGCATCCTCATTGTCCTATTCCTCCGCCTTTGCGTACCATTTTACCGCTTCGGCATGGTTTTGAGCCACACCGTGGCCATCACGGTAACAATCCCCGAGCTTTTCCTGCGCAATCGGATGGTCCTGCTCCGCCGCTTTCCTGTACCACTTTACCGCCTCGGCATAGTTCTGGGTTACGCCGTAGCCAAAATAGTAACACTTCCCGAGACAGTACTGAGCCTCATCATGGCCCTGTTCCGCAGCTTTCCTGTACCACTTTACAGCCTCGGCATAGTTTTGGTCTACGCCTCGGCCATAGTAGTAACAAAACCCGAGATTGTACTGAGCGCCCGCATGGCCCTGTTCCGCCGCTTTTCTGTACCACTTTACAGCCTCGGCATAGTTTTGGTCTACGCCTTGGCCGATATCATAACAAACCCCGAGATTGCACTGAGCATCCGCATGACCCTGTTCCGCCGATTTTCTGTACAACTTTACCGCTTTGGTATCGTTTTGTTCTACGCCCAAGCCATATTCGTAACAAACCCCGAGGGCGTTTTGAGCATCCGCATCGCCCTGTTCCGCCGCTTTCCTGAACCACTTTGCCGCCTCGGCATAGTTTTTGTCTACGCCCCAGCCATTACGGTAACAATTCCCAAGATTGTACTGAGCATACTTGGTTCCCTGTTCCGCCGCTTTTCTGTACCACTTTACCGCCTCGGCATAGTTTTGAGCTACGCCTCGGCCATAATCGAAACAAACCCCGAGATTGTACTGAGCAGCCGTATTGCCCTGCTCCGCCGCTTTTCTGTACCACTTTACCGCCTCGGCATAGTTTTGAGCTACGCCTCGGCCAAAATCATAACAAACTCCGAGATAGAACTGAGCATCCGCATGACCCTGTGCCGCCGCTTTCCTGTAACATTTTACCGCTTCGGCATAGTTTTGGGCTGCGCCGTCGCCGGAATAGTATTTTTCGCCAAGCCGGAACATATCCTCCGCGCTCATATCTCCGCGGGCCGGGTCTTTTTTATTTATTTCTTCAAGCTTGACCCGCGCGTCTTCGTTGCCGTTATTGGCGGCTTCTTTGTACCACTTTACAGCTTCAGAATAGTTTTGGTCTACGCCTCGGCCATTAAGGTAACATGTTCCGAGATTATACTGCGCATTCGCGTTACCCTGCTCCGCCGATTTTTTGTACCACTTTACCGATTCGGTATCGTTTTGTTCTACGCCCAAGCCATATCTGTAACAAAACCCGAGAGCGTTTTGAGCGGCCGCATGGCCCTGCTCCGCCGCTTTCCTGTAACATTTTACCGCTTCGGCATAGTTCTCCGCATCATAGAAGCGCATGCCCATTTCATACAGCTCTTCGGCGTTCTCTTTTTTGGCGAGACCATTGTACAGGGCCGCCCCCTGACAAATTGCCAGCTCCGGGTCAAGGCTGTGTATTATGGGCACTTTCCCGGCGAACTTTTCAACCGTGCGGCGCACCAGCGGAATACGGCTGGTGCCGCCCACCATGATTATCCCGGCCAGGTCGTCGACCTTCATGCCGGCGTTGTCCAGAATGTCCCTGCAAAGGGCGACGGTGCTGCCCACAAGACCCGCTATCATGCCCTCGAGCTTCTCACGGCGCAGTTCGTAGGGAAAATCGTCCATCCCCACAAATATGGAGTTTTGATAGATTTCGGAGGAGGTGAGCTGATGCTTGGCCTGCACGGCCTTCTCAGAAAGCTGTCCGTTGAACCGGAGGGCGTATTTTTCCGACATACCGTTCAGCAGCTCCTGATCCACGGCTCCGCGCATATCGTTGAGTATCGCGCGGTCCACATCTATGCCGCCGCACCGCTCCAGCCCGAGGGGACGGGTGGGCAGCGTAAAGCTTCCGTTTTCGTATTTCACAAGGGCCGCGTCAAAGGTTCCGCCGCCGAAGTCGTACACAAGCACGGTGCCGTTCTCCCTGATTCCTTCCGCCGCGAAGCAGCACATTGCCGCCGAGGTGGGCTCGTCCACCAGCTCCACGTTGAACAGACCGGCCCGCTGAGCGGCGGAGATTATTTTTGCCTTTTTTGTTTCCATGAAGGACGCCGGATATGTAATATAGGCCTTATCAACGGCCTCGCCGGCGGTTTTTTCAGCCCGGCTCTTTATGTGGCGGAAGAACTCCGTATACATATCGTCGGGCATGAGCTCTTTGTCGCCGAGATAAATCGGCGTGTTTTCACCGAAAACCCGCTTGAATTCCCAGAAAAAATTTTCCGGCTTTACAATTCGGTTGTTCATGGCCGCCTGTCCGACGAGCACTTTTCCGCCGTCCTCGACGAACACAGCCGACGGCAGTGAATATTTGTCGCCGTACATACTCACAGCCGTGCTCAGCTCCACGGGTCTGGCCTTGCCCTCCTCGTCTATAATGCTGGCACACGAGTAGCTTGTTCCTATGTCGATTCCTATGATCATTTTTCTTCATCCGTCCTTTTTTCTATTATTCTATTTTAATTTTACTTGTTTTTTCATTATTTGTCAAGTTAAAAGTAAATTCGGTATCATTTTGAGAAAAATCGGCGTTTCACTTTAAAATGGGTTTACCCGCCCACGCCTCATATTTTGCTTTTGCATAAGCCAACATACGCCTGCTTATCCATACCTCGTCATCGTTTATCATAGTTAAAACGTGGTTTTTGACGTCAAATTTCTTTATCATATTCATGTTTACAAGATAACTTTGATGACAGCGTAAAAAGAATTCGGGAAGATGTTGAGATATACTATCAAGCTTTTCGTTGAACGTATATTTCTCCTGACCTTTGATAAGATGAAGCGCCACCTTTTTTCCTCCGCTTTCAAAATAGTTTATGTCTCCGTAGGGAATGCGTATATATTCGCCGCAAAATTTAACTGTAAAATAGTTTTCCTTCCTGACCACTTCCCAGCAACGGCACATAGCGGCCATTACTCCGCTAACCTGTGAGTGATTATTTATATCGGCTATATATGCCGACGGTCTCAACGGAAGCACTCTCAGCAGAGATTTGATATTATCACTTACAACAACCCAAATTCCCAGAGGATTTTTCTTATAAAACAGTCTCGCCAAAACTGCCGCTTTGTCAAAATCGCTGAAATCAAATATAAAAATATCGTCCGAGCAAGGCCTTTCAATATATGCAAGCGCACGGTCGGGTGTACTGCAGGATGTAATCTTGTTCGGACACTTCACGCCTGCAAAATATTTTATTACGGAATCTCTCAGAATGAGTTCCCTTTTTGCATCGCTTAAGTACATAAATACATTTATCATCTTGCATCACCTTTCTGCCAGCTCTATTTACGGCAGCCGCAATAAATCGCTTGCCGGTACATACTTAATTGGAATCAGCGTGAGGATTCGGAATTATTTTGCCGAATGCCCTATTTATTATATCACAAATGTAGGAAATTGCAAGTTCTTTGTCTGAATATTCCGCGGTAAGATTGCAGGCTTATGACAGATGCGTCACACTCGCCGTTGTAAATCCGCAGAATCCTTCCTGAAAAATACAAAAAAATATTGACAACCACACTCCCTTCGTAGTATAATTTAATATATAATAGTGTACTTATTTTCGCGAATATTTACAAAGAATCAAAAAACGGCAAAGCTTCCGCCTTAAGGCATTGCCTTAAATTCACGGTTATTTCCGTTGTTTAAATGGAAAAACAAAACCGTTATAGCGCGGGAAAGCTCACTGGTCTGACTTTTATTTTGCTTTACTGTACCGATTGGAGGGAACGGAGGGATTTTTTGTGGAAAAAGAAACCGACAGACCGTCAAAAAACAATACTTCTTCGGCATTTACAAATGACGGAAACATAAAAAAGGATCCCGCCGAAGTCTTGAAGTTGTACAGTGAGGCCGCGGAGCAGGGTTGAGCGGAAGCTCAGTACAGACTTGGGAATTGTTACTTTTACGGCGAGGGTACTCCCAAAAATTATGAGGAGGCCGTAAGGTGGTACAGAAAAGCGGCGGAGAAGTGTCATGCGGAAGCTCTGTACAAGCTTGGACTCGATTTTAGGAGGCTTTTTATATGGGATTTATCGACAGATTTTTTAACAGCGGCACCTCTAAAGAAGTATCCTCGGACGATGTAATAAAAATTATGCTGGCCAATGCGGCGGAATTTTACGGCCAGGGTAAATTTGAGCGTGCTTTTGACACATACGAGAAAATCGTCGAGCTTACATCCAATGCCGATGCTCAGTATAATTTGGGCAGCCTATACGCTCAAGGCAAGGGAACTAGGCAGGATTTTCTGCAGGCGGCCTATTGGTTTCATCAGGCTGCTTTGAGCGGCGATGACGGCGCGGAAAAACTCTGCACCAAAAGCACGATGGATTATTTACATCAGGGTATGAGTGAACAAACCCCGTATCAGCTTTTTCAAAAAACGGTAAAATATGTCTCCCTGCTTTATCCGGGAAAAAGTGAAATGGAAATTTGTGGGGACAAGCTGTATGGTCTTGGGGCATACCATTTTAATAAGCAGGAATACGAAGAAGCGGCAAAGCTGTTCCGCAGCGCCGCGGAATTCTGTAACCATGGAATGTCGCAAAATTATCTTGCCGTACTTTACAACGCCGGCGCCGGGGTGAAAAAAGACGATATAGCGGCATTGTATTGGTTTGATCGAGGCGCGGATAATGGAGTTAGCGCTTCAAAAAATGACAGAGACGGCATTTTGGGGGCGTATTATCAAAACTTTTCGGCAGAGGAATTTTACGGCGTTATGGGTACTTTGATTGATGCCTGTTTGAACGGTGCCGATGAGATCCCGCAGGACGCTCGCAAGGCCGCGTATTGGCGAAATCAGCGTGACGAATTGCTGAGAAAATAAGGTGAAGTATGATAGACATTACTTTGAGGATAAAAGATATCGACTACGAAAAAACCGTTGAAAATTTATGGCCGGTAATAAAGATGGGGCTTTTTACTAAATCCCAAAACTATTTGGCCTTGCGATTTTTACACATGTTGAACGACACACCTCTAATGTTGATTAAAGGAACTCTTAAACAGATATCGGAAAACAAACGCGGCGAGTTGTTCTGCGGACTAACAACACTTTATGAAAATAATCTTACGGCCTTAATCAATAATATAATAAAAAACAATTTGTCCGGCGACATCGTCCTCGGCGACATAGAAGCTAAATACAGCTGTGGGGAGACAGTTGTAACAGCCGTAAATATTAAAGTGAATTATAAGGCTCTTGTCAAAGAGGAAGCCGTAAACCGTGCTATTATGCAAAAACTTGACGATTTTCCTTTGCTTGTAAAAAAAGGAATTATGACCTTTATAAAAGGTATTGCCGGCATGAGCGAAGATAAGATCGAAAAAGGATTCATTAATATTGCTAATATGAATGTTGTGAAAAATTGGCTGCTCAACCTTATGAAAAGCGTTTTGAGCGATCATGGTATAGTAATGGCGGTTTCGGGTATTGAGCTTTCTCGCTCATCGTCCGTTATAAAGGAGCATAGCGATTTGACAGACTTTTGCAAATATGAGGATGAGTTGATAGAGGCCGCCGCCAGATATATTAATACGGTTTTTGCCGAAAGCGCCTGTGAAAAATAATTCCTCAATGACGGCCAAGGAGGCAAAGGATCAGGGGCAGCGTTTGAAATGTCGTCTAAATTGGGATTGCGTCAAAACCGATGTCATGTACAGAATCATCAAGGCAAAATTCACGCAAAATCGGGAGCTTAAGAAAAAACTTCTCTCTACTAACTCTGCAATGCTCATAGAGGGCAATGATTGGGGAGATGTTTTTTGGGGAATTGATAAAAACACCGGTGAAGGCGAAAATTATCTTGGCCGTATAATTATGCGAGTACGCAATGAACTACGGTATGTTTAAATGAAAAATAAAAAATAGAAGAAATATTTTGACCGTATTCATGAAATCATAAAGATGTTTTCGCTAAACGGCGATAGGATCATGAAATGGAACATGCCGCAGTGGAGGAACTTGGTTTTTCTCAAGCCATCTTCCATAAGCAGCGTTTAAAAAAGTGAGAAGTATATGAAAACGTTAGTCTGCTATGTCTGACAAATCTCACCGGCAACATTTCTGTCTGGGAACATTGTGAACGCATCCTCGATTTCTACCAAAATGCAAATTTCATACCGATTGGTAAAAGGAGGATTTTTCCCTGCTCAATTTATATAACCGAAAGCCGTATGGTCATATGGATTGGCGACGCCCGGCATGGGTACATCTTTGGCCACTAATGCCGCAAACTGACTACAATCTCCGGCGAGGTGCGACTTTATATACCGAAACTGAAAATCATTCCGTTTGAAACCTCCATCATTGAGCGTTACCGACGCCGCAAAAGCTCTGTCGAGGACGACCTTCCCGCCGCGTTTCACGGCGTTCGTCAGTGCATCCGCATCCGTGACCGCTGCCTCCACCGAGACAGGGATGGCCATGCCCACCGCCACAGTTAACGCGGAAAACAGTGAAAGCATTTTTTTCATAATAAATCACTCACCTTTGCATATATGATGAACAAACACATTATATTACAAAAGCGAAGCCGTTACAATGTCCTTAATTTTGTATATTTGTGCGTTTTTAGAAAATTTAAAGGTATATTAAAGGTGATTTCACCGACTCCCCATTGCCTGAGCATAGGAACTATTTTTTCTTGACATTTGAATAAAAATCAGAGTATAATGAATTTATAATAAGGAGGTACAGATGTGCCGTTTAAAATAATACGCAACGATATAACTCAAATGAAGGTCGACATTATCGTCAACGCCGCTAACACCGACCTCGCTCCCGGGGGCGGGGTCTGCGGTGCGATATTCCGTGCGGCGGGCTATGACGCCTTGGCGGCCGAATGTGCCAGGCTCGGCCATTGCGACACCGGCCGGGCAGTTTGCACAAAGGGTTATAAGCTCCCGGTCAAGCACATAATCCACACCCCCGGCCCCATTTATTTCGACGGCAAGCACGGGGAGGAAAGCCTCCTCTACTCCTGCTACAAAAGTTGCCTTGATCTGGCAAAGGCGAAAAGGGTGGAGTCCATAGCCTTTCCCCTGATATCTTCCGGCATTTACGGCTTTCCCAAGGCCAAAGCGCTGAAGGTTGCCACCAATGCAATAATGGATTTTCTGGCGGAAAACGAAATGGAAATTTACCTTGTCGTTTACGACAAAGGCACCTTCGAGATAAGCTCAAAGCTGTTCGCCGACGTGGAGGAGTTTATCCGCCATGCAGAAATCGACGAGCGCCGCCGCCTGACTAAGAGGGAAGCCGCCGAAGCCTACTCCATGATGGACGCGGCCATCCCGACGGTGGGGAACATAGACGAAATGCTCCGTCATATAGACGCTTCGTTTTCGGAATATCTGCTTACCCTTATCGACAAAAGCGGCATGACTGACGCGCAGGTCTACAAAAAGGCCAACATCGACCGTAAGCTGTTTTCAAAGATCCGCAGCAATCCTCAATATAAACCCAGCAAGCCAACGGCGGTGGCCTTCGCACTGGCTTTGGAACTGGATCTCGACGGCACGCGGGACCTTATAGGCCGGGCGGGCTACGCCCTGAGCCGCAGCAGCAAGTTTGACATCATTATCGAATATTTTATCACGAACAGAAGTTATGATATTATCGAGATAAATGAGGTTCTCTTCGCCTTTGACCAGCCGCTCATCGGGGCTTAATTTGTCGCTTGGCAAGCGACCTTTCTCTCTTTCGGTTTTGGTATAATAAAGTCACAATAAACGAAAGAGAGGGAAAACAAAATGAAAAAGAATCTGACAGAGCTTGTATTCATCCTTGACCGCAGCGGTTCCATGAGCGGGCTGGAGGCCGACACCATCGGCGGCTACAACTCCATGTTGCAAAAGCAGAAAAACGAGGAGGGCGAGGCGCTGATCTCAACCGTGCTTTTTGATAACGAGGCAGAGGTCATCCATGACCGCGTGCCGGTCAGCGAGGTGCCCGAGCTGACACGGAACGAGTATTACGCTCGGGGTTGCACGGCTCTGCTTGACGCCGTAGGCGGAGCCATCCACCACATCGGCAACGTCCACAAATACGCCCGTGAGGAGGACGTACCCGCGCGGACGGTGTTCGTCATAACGACCGACGGAATGGAAAACGCCAGCCAATGTTACAGCTATGATAAAGTAAAGTCCATGATAGAGCGGCAGAAGTCAAAGTACGGCTGGGAATTTATATTCCTAGGCGCCAACATTGACGCCGGAGCGGTGGGCGAGAAAATGGGCATAGCCCGTGACCGTTCGGCGACATATCAGAGCGACAGCGTCGGAACCCAGCTCAACTACGAGGTCGTGAGCGAAACCATTTCTCACCTCCGCGCCGGAATGGCCGTGCCGTCGGAATGGAAAGAACGCATAGAAAAGCGGGAGAAGAATAAGTAAAATAGCAGGGGCTGTAAAAAAGTCGCGAAGACTTATTTAAGCCAATTTATGTATTGATAAATCCGGCAATAAAATCAAATTAGTGAATTGATGTGGAAAAACCGCTTTTTTTCAGGAAAAAGACGGTTTTTCTTTATATTTTATGCCCTTGAACTACAAACGAAAATCACCCTCGGCGGCGTCGGGGCAAAGCCCGTCTATGCTCCGACATTTTTTACAAAAATGCCGTCGCACGAGGGCTTGCCCCTCCTTCTTCGCAAAAGGTCACGCGGCGCTCCGGCTATTCGGGCGGGTAAGCCGCCCTCATTACGCCTACGCTTGCTACCAACCTTTTGCGAGGTTGACAGCAACACTCCCCACAAACAACAAAGTTGTTTGTGGGGAAAAGGAGGAGCAGCCGAACGAGCCAAACGGTGACTTTTTTGCGAAGCATAAAAAGTCACCGCAAGCGAAGGAAGGCTTGCGACGACGCCGTTCTGTACGAAAAATTTTGAACATATTGAAAATAATGCTTTACAAATGAAAAAATGTGTGTTATACTGAGATTGCCACATAATTGATATTGTAAGAACCCAAGGCACGTTTTTACGTGTGCGCTTTTTGCGTACAAGATTTTATTTTTTAGTTGTGCCTTAAAAAGTGAATAAAGCAATAGCTGAAAGTGTAGTTTATAAGTAGTGGCAAAAATGCTGCTCCTATAACTACACTGGCAGCGCTTTATTCGGCATAATATCGAGGGGCGTTCCTTGGGTTATATCAATTTATGTGGCAGTAAATTCGGAGCAAGCGTTTTTCGTGCGCGGCTTCGGTAAGCTGCGCATTTTTTATTTGCG
>CANRJP010000032.1 GCA_947630975.1 uncultured Clostridia bacterium | reverse complement strand
GGCGGCTGTTCTACGACCACTATATAAACGGCGAGAGCGTGGTGGACATAGCCGAAAGAACCGGCGACAGGCCGGACAGACTGTACAACCGGCTTTCGCTGGGCCGCAAAAAATTGCGTAACCTATATAAGGAGCGTGAACAAGTGTGAAAAACGAGTATGATTATCTGAACGACGTAAAGGTGGACTTCTCCGTGTACGAGGAGAAGCCCCTCAGTGAAAAGGAGTTAAACGCAATGAAGAAAATCGTCAGTAAAAACAAAAAGCCCCATTGGGGCAGAATAGCGGCCCTCGCCGCCTGCGTCGCGGTTGTGGCGGCACTTTCGCAGACCGCCTTTGCCAAAGGGCTTGCCAGGGAGCTGTGGTTCAAGATAGTGTCAAAGGTCTCCACCGGCCACAACGAATTTTATTCCGTTGAGTTTTCCGACAAAGATATGCCGGCGGAATACAATATCCTTTTTGACGCCGACGGCAGCCCCATACCCCATGACGAGGACTACGACCCCGCCGCCACATACTACGACGCCGACGGCAACGTCATAACCGACGTTCAGGCTTATCTCAACGAGAAGGTCAAGGAGCTTTTCCCTGAAGATTACGAACACGTTGACATAAGTCTGTCCGCAAACACAGTCACCGACACTCTGACCCACCTCGAGGAAAACGGCTACACGGTAGACCGTGGCGAGAACGCGGCGGAAAACGCGGCAAAGCATATGATATTCAAGCCTTTGCTGCCCGAAAAGCTGCCCGAGGGCTACTCCCTTAACGGCGCGGCCTACTTCTCTGACAGCGGCAAATACCTTACCCTCATATACACCAACGCCGAGGGGAAGGAGCTGGTGGTATTCGAGCGCTTTATGGACGAAGAAACGGCCTTTGCCGCCGGATATGACGGCACCGTTGAGGAGACAAGGGTCAACGGTCATGTCGCCGCTTTGTCCAACGGCACTACCATTGACTGGGAGGTCGGCGACGTTTCGGTAGGACTGCACACCGGCGGCAACCTCGGCAAGGAGCAGATAATAGAAATGGCCGAAAGCTTCAAATAAGGGACATAAATGACCGAAGAAAAGTTAACAGTGAACGAGGGCAAGGAGGAGTACATCGACGCCAACGGTGTGACCTACGGCCGCTACGCCGTAAGGACGCCGGTCGTAATCAAAGGCGACGACCCGGCGGAGATCGCCCGGCGGTATGTGCTCCCTCACCTCCGGCCCGGGGACGCGGTGTTTTTTTCTGAAAAAATGATAGCCTGCACCCAGGGCCGGGCCATACCCGTGACGGACATAAAGCCCCGCGGGCTGGCGGTTTGGCTGTCGTCGAAGGTGTACAAAAACCCCGGCGGCATCGGCCTCGCCATGCCCGAGACCATGGAAATGGCACTACGGGAGTGCGGAACGGCGCGGATACTCTTTGCGGCGGCCTGCCACTGTGTGGGGCGGCTGTTCGGCAAGCGGGGCTGGTTCTATACCGTCGCCGGGCGGAAAGCCGCCTCCATCGACGGCCCCTGCCACTACACGATACCGCCCTACAACCGGTATGTGGTGCTTGGCCCGGCAAAGCCGAATACGGTGGCGAAGCGAATTTCCGCCGCGCTGAACGGCGCCCTTGTTCTGATAGTGGACATCAACGACCTTGGCGGGGAGATACTGGGCAGCTCCGAAAAAGTCGACAAGGCTCTTTACAAAAAAATTCTCAAAGACAACCCCCTGGGCCAGTGCGGACAGAGTACTCCCTGCGGGATTATCCGCCAAAAGCTTACATGACCCATAGACATTATTCGATAAAAAGTTCGGCTCGGCCGGACTTTTTTTCTTAAATACCCTTGACCTATGGCGGATAAAGGAGTATAATATAAAAAGTTATAGGGTAATAATACTAATCCCAAATTAAAATCATAAATATGCGGATTTATTATAGTAACAAGACAGATAAAAAAGGCTTCCCCTTGAGGGGAAGCTGTCGGCGAAGCCGACTGATGAGGTGTAGGACGCGAAGCGTCCGTTTAAAACACACTCGGTAAAACTAACGCCGCCTACGGCGGCTACACCTCATCCGGCACTTCGTGCCACCTTCTCCTCAAGGAGAAGGCTTTGTCCCTGTCATTGTTAACTTAATGCGCTGGGAGACACGTCTCCTCTCCCCAAAAACAACTTCGTTGTTCGTGGGGCCCCTGCGGGCCCACCGTCAGACGATGTCTGTTCCCTCAAAGGGAAAGGCTTTATTAGACACTTTTAATTGGGGTTAGTATAAAAACACATGAAGCGAGGAACGGAGACAGATATGTTATTTTCCGAATTGACGTTTTTATACATATTCCTTCCGGTATGCCTGATACTGAACATTGTTTTCAGAAAGTACACCGCAGCCAAAAACGCGGTGCTGCTTGTGATGTCGCTGCTTTTTTACGCCTGGGGCGAGCCGGTTTACGTGCTACTCATGATAGGCACCTCGCTGCTTAGCTGGTGGCTCGGCCTTTGCATAAACAGGCGCCGTACAAAAAAAGTGCTGGCCCTGTCCGTTGTGCTGACCCTCGCGCCCTTGATTTTCTTTAAATACAGCGGCTTTTTGGCGGGCATTGTGGGAGTTAAATTCAACGGCCCGACCATGCCGATCGGCATATCCTTTTACACCTTTCAGATAATCTCTTATCTGGCGGACGTTTACCGGGGCACGGCCAAGGCCCAGCGCAACCCGTTTTATCTGATGCTCTATGTTTCCCTTTTCCCCCAGCTCATCGCCGGCCCCATTGTCCGCTATGTGGATGTGGAGCGTGAAATTAACGGCAGACAGGTGACAGGTGAGGATTTCACCGACGGAGTGCTGCGCTTCCTCGCCGGTCTCGGTAAAAAGGTCATTTTGGCCGACACCGTGGGCGGTGTAATGGCCAGCGTGCTTGCCAATCCCCTTTCCGAACTGAGCGCCTTGGGGGCTTGGGGCGTGATGCTGTGCTACACCTTCCAGATATATTTTGACTTTTCCGGCTACAGCGATATGGCCATAGGCCTGGGCAAAATGCTGGGCTTTAAGTACAACGAAAACTTTAACCACCCCTATATATCCGTTTCAATAAAGGATTTCTGGCGCAGATGGCATATCTCCATGAGCAGCTTTTTCCGTGACTACATTTACATTCCCATGGGCGGCAACCGCCGTCACCAGCTTTTTAATATGCTGGTAGTATGGGCGGCCACCGGTCTGTGGCACGGCGCGGGATGGAACTTCATACTTTGGGGGCTGTATTTTTTCCTTCTGCTGACGGCGGAAAAATACCTGATGAAAAAAATAAAGGTTCCGGCTCCCATTTCCGTTCCGGTCACCTTCGTGCTTGTCATGCTGGGCTGGGTACTCTTCTACTTTGAGGATATGGGTCAGGCCCTTCAAATGTACAAAATTATGTTTGGCGGCGGCACTGGCTCCGACCTGCTTGCCGGCCCCCAGCTCCTGTCGGTAATTCCCACTCTTGTCATATGCGCCGTGGGTTCAACTCCCTTGCCGGTGCGCGTAAAGGATAAGGTTATCTCGGCGATACCCGAATGGGCAAGGGTCATTCTCGAAACTGCCTTTGTCATTGTGATGCTGCTGGCCTGTACCGCGATGATCGTCTCCGGCACCTACAGCCCGTTCCTGTATTTCAGATTTTAAGAGGTCATGCGAATGAAAAAGCATAATAAAAAGTTTGAGGTCAAGAATATAACGTCCCTGACCTTCATCACTTTCATAGTGGCGGGAGCCGTGATGCTTTTCGCTCTGCCGAAGGACAAAATATCCGCCGAGGAAAACCGGGTTCTGTCCAAATCTCCCGTTCCCACCGCCTACACCCTTACCAAGGGCGGCTACAGCAGGGGAGTGAACTCCTATCTCAACGACCATTTTCCATTCAGAGACTCCCTTATTGACATCAGCAGCCGCCTGAGCGGCCTCGTGAAATATCAGGGAGGAGATGTGACCTTAATCCCCCAATCCTCGGCGGTCGAAGGCTCCTCCGAATTTGCGGCGGTAGCCAATGATGTAATGATATACGACGGCAGAGCCATGGAGGTTTTCAAATATGACGATCTCTCCGTCGAGAGGTACGCCGACGCTCTGAACGGCATTCAACGGAGCATAAGTCAAAAAGCTCCCGAGACGCGTGTCTTTTCCATGGTGGTGCCCACGTCCTATGAATTTTACGCGCCGGCGGCTTATAAAAACGGCGTGCATTCGGAGAGCGGAGCGATAGACAAACTGAACGGTCTGCTGTCGGACGGAGTCATTCCCGTCGACGCCGAAAAATATCTGCGGAGAGTAGTCGCAAAGGGCGAGTATGTGTACTTCCGCACCGACCACCACTGGACTACCGAGGGCGCTTATGCGGGATATAAGGCCTTCTGCGCCAAGGCGGGGCTTAAGGCCATGGCCTCGAAGGGAAAGTACACGGTTCCCGGCGAGTTCCTCGGCACCCTGTATAACTCGGTGAGGAGGGACTCGCTGAAGGCTCAGTATGACAGCGTTGAGGTGCATTATCCTCCGGAGGTGGAAAGCTGTTACGGCTATGCCGACGCCGCCATGAACACCGAGTACGAGTTTTTCCCTCTGATGGATCCCGAGGGATACGATAACAAATATATCACCTTTCTGGGCGGCGACAAGCCGCTGGTAAAGCTCACCGGCGCCAATCACAACGGCAAGACCCTTTTGGTTGTCAAGGATTCCTACTCCAACGCAATGTCGCTGTTCTTTCTGGAAAATTATGAAACGGTGTATCTTCTCGACCCCAGGCTCACTCCGGCCAATCTGGCGGATTTTTGCCGTGAGCACGAGGTGGACGACGTTTTGCTGGAAAACTACGCTCTCGTTTTGAGCAACTGCGGAATGGCGGATATACTCGGCGGACTTTACGGCGAATAGGCAATGAGGAGTCGAACCCCGTGCGCCGTGCGGGGTGTATTTTTCCGTAGTCGGCGTCAAAGAACCTAAGACCGGATATGGCTCCGCCGTCGGTTCTATTGCACATTTTTATATGGAAACAATTTGTAAATTTTGTTAGTATTTTTTATAGAAAAAATCCGCGTTATTTGTTATAATATAAATGACATGGTTAGTTGTCGGGACAGTTTATTGAATTTGCGTGAGAGGTGCTATATAGTGGATTTTTCCGAAAAGACTATAAATACGGACTATAAGTTTATCGGTGAAATTATTAAATTGAGAGTTGACACTGTGGAAACTCCCGGCGGAAACACCGTCACGAGAGAGCTTGTCGAGCATCCCGGCGGAGTGGCCGTTGTGGCGCTGACGGAAGACCATAAGATCATAATGGAGTGGCAGTACCGCCGCCCCTTTGACAGAAATGTATACGAAATTCCCGCCGGAAAGCGGGACATCGGCGAGGATCCTCTCCACTGCGGCAAGCGTGAGCTGGAGGAGGAAACCGGCTATAAGGCAAAAAACTTCACTTATCTGGGCAGTGTGCTGCCCACGCCCGGCTTTTGCAGCGAGGTGCTCCATATGTATGTGGCCACCGGCCTTTACAAGGGTAAGGTAAAGCGTGACCGGGACGAGTATCTGGAGCTTGAGCAGGTTCCGCTGGAGTCCGTGGTCGAGAAGATTTTGAACGGCGACATCGTTGACGCCAAGACCTGTGTGGCGGTGCTCAAGGTCAACGAGCTGATACGCAGGGGCGTAATAAAATAACTTGCTGTGTAATTTAGAGATACGTGGGCCGGTCGAAAAATCGTGCAGAACGGACGAAAATCAGCTCTCGCAGGCGGCGCCGCAAAGTGGCGTGTAAACAGGCGAATGCCTGCCGCCGAGAAAGCCCTCCCGACGGCGTACATAGGTACGCCGAGGGTGATTTTCGTTCGTAGTTCAAGGGTATAAAAATGAGAAAATTCGCTAATAATGGCGAATTTTCTACATTAATAGAGCTATATTATTTGATGAATTGATTATATAGCACTCAAATCTGCCTTATATTAAATCATTCGGCCCTTGAACAATCTGCGCGACTTTTTTACGGCCCCTATAACGGGGTGTAATTATGAAAGCTGCGTTCGCGGCCCTTGGCTGTAAGGTAAATCAATATGAGGCCGACGCCTATTCTGCCATTTTCAGGGAAAAAGGGGCGGAAATAGGCAGCTTTGACGAGCCCTGCGACGTGTATGTGGTCAACACCTGCTCCGTCACAAATTTGGGCGACCGCAAGAGCCGCCAAATGTTGCGCCGGGCAAAACGGCTCAATCCGTCCGCTCTGGTGATCGCCACCGGCTGCTATGCTCAGACCGCCCGCACCGAGGTGGAGGCCATGGACGAGGTGGATTTGGTCGTCGGTACGGCCCTCCGCCACCGGCTCTATGACTTGACCGAAGCGGCCCTACGGGGCGAAAAGCCGAATACCGAGGTTGACATAATGAAGGAGCGGGAGTTCGAGGAGCTGGAGACCCAAGGCAGCAGTGAGCGGAGCCGTGCCTATATCAAGATACAGGACGGCTGCGACAACTTCTGCTCCTACTGTATAATTCCCTATGCCAGAGGGCCTGTCCGCTCCCGTAAAATGGAAAACATACTCGCCGAGGCGGAGCGTTTGGCGGGATTGGGCTATCGGGAGGTCGTGCTGACCGGCATACACGTGGCCTCCTACGGTAAGGAGCTTAAGAACGGCGGCGGCCTTATAGACGTTATCGAGAGCGTGGCCGGTGTGGACGGCATCGAGCGCATCCGCATAAGCAGCATCGATCCACGGGCCTTTACCGACGGTTTTATCCGCCGGGCCGCCGCCTGTTCAAAGCTCTGCCGGCACTTCCATATTTCCCTCCAAAGCGGCAGCGCCACAGTGCTTAAGCGCATGAACCGCAAATATACTCCGGAGCAATACCTTGACACTCTTGAGCGCATACGCCGGGCCATGCCCGACTGTTCGGTTACCACGGACATGATATGCGGCTTTCCGGAAGAAACAGAGGAGGAATTTGCTCAGTCCACGGATTTTGCCCGGACGGCGGCCTTTGCCCGCATCCATGTTTTCCCTTATTCCGAGCGGCGCGGCACCGTGGCGGCTGGTATGCCGCAGGTTCCACACCAAGTCAGGGAGGACAGGGCCGCGCGGCTCGGCCGTGTGGGGGAGGAGCTGCGGGAAAAATTTGAGCGCGGCTTCATCGGAAAAACCGTCGCCGTGCTGTTTGAACAGACCCGAAACGGAATGGCCGAGGGCTTCAGCAAAAATTATATACGGGTGTATGTTCCCTCAAGCGAGGATCTCACCGGCGGGATAATGCAGGTAAAAATAACCGATTTTCGCGACGGAAGGTCAATCGGAGAAATAATTGAGAAATAACAAAGGCCCCTCGGAGCGCCGCAACAATCCGGCACGCTCCCAAGGGGCCTTTTGGATTTTTCTATATTATACCAAATTATACCAACGGCGTCGGTCTGTCGATAAGGTGCATTACGTTGCCGTCTATATCGCGGAAGAAGAAGGTGGAAATTCCCTTGTCGCTTGTGGTGGCGTCGTGGATCACCTCAACTCCCTCGCTTTTGAGCTGCTCGACGGTGGCGGCAAAATCCGTGGTGGCAAAGGCCACATGGCGCACACCGGCCAGCTTTTCCTCGGGCTTGCCCTGAGACGGGTGTGTGGCCGGGATAAACTCGATCATGCTCTTGTCGGGAAAGGCCAGAAAGTAGGTGCCCTTTCCATTGTCGTAAACGCACTCCAGCTCAAAGACCCGCTTGTACCAGTCCGAAAGCCGTTTTGTGTCCTCGCTGATTATGGCGAGGTGCTCGATACCCTTCAATTTCATTTTTTTCTCTCCTTTTATTGTATTTTGTGCAAAAACGCCGCGCCCACAATTCCGGCGTCGTTCCCCAGCCGGGCGGCGGAAATTTCCGTCTGCCTTATGCCGGACACGCCCCTTGTATAGGCGTTTTTGCTGACAAACTCACGAATGGGGGATATGAGGGTGTCGCCCTCTCTGCTTATGGCCCCGCCGATAACCAGCCTGTCAGGCTGGAATATGTTCACAAGGTTATTCACTCCAATGGCTACGTTCCTTATCCAGTTATCTCGAACCTCCACAGCCTCGGGAATTCCGGCGGCCGCACCCTCGAAGGGCGTCCGTCCGTCTATTTTTTGCCGGGCGGCGAACCATCCTCCGCGCTCCTCCGCGTCCCTAATCAGACCCGTCACGCTGGCGTATGCCTCCCAGCAGCCCTCGCGCCCGCAGCCGCAGCGCCGCCCGCCGGGGAAGAGGGTAGTGTGACCGAGTTCTCCCGCTCCGCCGTTGACGCCCCGAAGGAGCTTGTTGTCAATAATTATCCCTCCGCCTACGCCTGTGCCCAGCGTCACGAACACGAAGCTGCCGCGGCTCTCGCCCGAGGCGAAGTATTCACCCACGGCGGCGCAGTTTGCGTCGTTGCCGACGTCTATGCGGGCGTCGATACGTTCCATGAAATATTCCCGAACCGGAGTGTTGTCATAAGCAATATTGGGACTGTAAATTACCGTGCCCCGTCTGTTGTCACAGAGGCCGGTGCTGCCGATGCCCACGGCGGTTATATCGCCGCGGGAAATCATTCCCCTGTCCAGAGCGTGGGTCATGGCCACGTACATGAGCCTTACCGTTTCAGCGCCGCTATCGGGCCGGCTGTCCACACTCCCACGGGAGATTATGTTCCCTTTCTCGTCAACGACGCCGGCTTTTATCGCCGTGCCGCCCACGTCTATTCCCACATACATCAGCTTCACCTCTTTTTATATTATACACCGTTTTTCCGCCGCTGTCAATTCCTTCCTCACGGTTGGCCGGAAAAAATTTTTATAAAATTTGAAAAAAACTCTTGCATTTATTCACAAAATGTGGTATGATAACAAAGTATGATATACGATACTTATACGGAGGTGTGATAAAATGACTCTGGCCGCCACACTTGTTTACCTTGTGATCGCGTTGGTGCTCACGGTCGTTGTTTTGCTTCAGGAGGGCAAGGATCCCAGAGATTCCGCTATCATGGGCGGCAGCTCTGATACCTTCTTCGGCAAGAACAAGGCCCACACAATGGAAGGCTTCATGGAAAAGCTCACAAGCATATTTGCCGTTCTGTTTTTCATTCTTTCCATTGTCCTTTCCCTTAACATTTTTAAGTAAGAAAGGTATTCAGGCACCTGAATGGGTGCCTGTTTTTATGTTTTATTTGACGAAAAGGATGACAGTATGACAAAAAAAGAAAAAATATATAAGTTCGTGTCCGCCCCGGATTACAGGCCCGTGGATCGTGACGGCCTCGCAGCCGCCATGGCTATGCCCGAAAAAAGCCTGCCCCACTTCCATCGGGAGTTGACGGCTCTTTTAGAGGAGGGCGAGCTTGTGGAAAGCCGGAAAACCGGCCGCATCCTCACCCGAAAGGCCGCCGGGCTTGAAGCGGGAGTGCTGCGGGTCAATCCCAAGGGCTTCGGCTTCGTTGTACGGGAGGGTGGCGGCGAGGATCTGTACGTCCGGGGCGAGGATTTTCATTCGGCGGTGAACGGCGACCTCGTTCTCGTACACCCCCTTAAGACGGAAAAGGACGGACGCTCCCGCTGGGCGGTGTACAGGGTTCTCCGCCGCGGAACTCAACGGGTTGTGGGCAAGCTTCGGCTTTATTCCGGGCTGGGCATAGTGACTCCCGACAACGAACGGCTCCCGAGAGAAATTTTCGTCACCGACAACGGCAAGGCTCTGGACGGGCAGAAGGTGATCGTCAAAATCACCGGCTATCCCTCCGACGGCGGACTTCACGGAGAAATAGAGGAGGTTCTCGGCTTTCCGGAGGATTTCGGCGTGGACGTGCTGTCCGTAATCAGGGACTATGACTTTGAGGTGGAGTTTCCCAAAAAGGTACTTACCCAGGCCGCATCGGTTCCCACGGAGCTTTCTCCCGGGGAACTGGCCGGACGGCTTGACCTGCGGGACAGGCAGATAATAACCATCGACGGCGACGATTCAAAGGACCTTGACGACGCGGTGTCATTGGAAAAGACCGAAAACGGCTGGCGCCTTGGGGTACACATCGCCGACGTCAGCGCCTATGTCCTCCCCGGTTCGCCTTTAGATAAGGAGGCCCTCAAACGCGGCACAAGTGTTTACCTGGTTGATCGGGTCGTACCCATGCTGCCGCCCCGGCTCAGCAACGGCATCTGCTCCCTGAACGAGGGAGAGGACAGACTGACCCTTTCGGTGCTGATGGATATGGATAAAAACGGCGTTGTCAAAAGGAGCGAATTTCACAAGTCCGTCATTCGCTCCGCTCACCGTATGACATATAACAATGTGGAAAAAATCTTCGAGGGCGACTTGGAGCTGGAGGAACGTTACGGCGATATCGTCCCCATGCTGCGGGATATGCGCACCTTGAGCCTTAAGCTGAAAAAACGGGCCGCCGAGCGGGGCTATATCGAGCTGGCGCTCCCCGAAGCAAAGGCAATTCTGGACGGCGAGGGACGGGCCGTGGGCATCGAGCTGCGCCGCTTCAGCGAGGCCACTGAGTTCATAGAGCAATTCATGGTGGCGGCGAATATGGCCGTGGCGAAGTTCCTCTGCGAGAAAAATATCCCCGCCGTTTTTCGTGTTCACGGTCTGCCGGACGAAAACAAGCTCCGCACCGTGCGCCAACTGGTGAGCGGTATGGGCATAAATCCCAATCTTTCAACGGCGGAAATTTTAAAAGCCGCCGAGGGCTCCGAAAGCGAGGCCGTAGTTTCCGCTCTGATTTTGCGGAGCATGGCCAAGGCGGTCTACGCCACCGAAAATCTGGGACACTACGGCCTGGGGGCCGACTATTACTGCCATTTCACCTCGCCCATCAGACGCTATCCGGATCTTGTGTGCCACAGGGCGCTGAAGGCCGCCATCGAGGGCGACGAGGCCGCGCTGCGGCTCCTGCGCCGAACCAACGCCGAGGCCGCTGAAAGAAGCAGCGACCGTGAGACCGCCGCCGAGCACTGCGAACGGGACGTGCTGGACATGAAAAAGGCGGAATATATGGAGCAGTTCGTGGGTCAGGACTTCCACGGAGTTATCTCCTCGGTCACAAGCTTCGGCTTTTTTGTGGCCCTGCCCGACACTGTGGAGGGGCTGGTAAGCGTCACCTCTCTGGCCGACGACTACTATGTGTATGACGAAAAAGCCCTCTGTCTGCGGGGCGAGCGCACCCATCGTGAGTTCCGTCTGGGCGCGGCGGTGGACGTGACGCTGGTGGCCGCAAGCCGGGAAAACCGCAAAATCGAATTTATAGTAAGGGGACAGAATGTCCGCAAACCTGCAAAGAAGGAGGGAGCCAGCGATGGCGGAAAGCAGAAACGTAAAAATTCTGGCGCAAAACAAAAGCGCATATCACGAGTTCTTCATCGAAGAAAAAATCGAGGCCGGCATTGAGCTCTTCGGCACCGAGGTGAAGTCCATCCGTCAGGGCAAAGTAAATCTCAAGGAGAGCTACTGCGAGATAGACGGCGGCCAGATGTTTATCCACGGAATGCACGTCTCCCCCTACGAGCAGGGCAATATTTTCAACAAGGATCCTCTGCGCACACGGCGGCTGCTCCTGCACAAGGGCGAGATAATGCGGCTTTTCGGCAAGGTAAAGCAAAAGGGCCTGACCCTTGTGCCGTTGGACGTGTACCTCAAGGGCTCGCTGGTGAAAATGACCGTGGCTCTCGCCCGGGGCAAAAAGCTGTACGACAAGCGGGAGGACGCCGCCAAGCGGGACGCAAAGCGGGAGATGGATCGGGCGCTTCGGGAGCGGCAAAAGCAGTAACATAACACAAGTGTCAAGTTTTTTCTCGTTTTGCGTGCTGTTTTTATGAAACAGGCTTTGCTATAATATCATCATAAAGCTCAGGAGGTTGCCTATGAATATCGGAAAGACCATAAGAGAGTTAAGACAGAGCAGAGGTATTACGCAGGAGGATTTCTCGGAAGCGCTGGGAGTGTCCGTCCAAACTGTTTCCCGCTGGGAAAACGGCGTCAATGCTCCGGATCTGTCGATGCTCCCTCAACTTGCCGTATATTTTGGAGTGACCGCAGACTATTTGCTGGGCTTGGAAAGGAATGATAATATGGCAAAGCTTATCAAAACCACGGAAACCTTTGAACTCGCCTCCAAACAGGAGGCCGAGGAGATGGTGCTGAAATTCAAGGGTGAGAAATTTCCCGTCTTGAAGGATTACAAAATCAGCGCCGACGGCGGCAGGGTGATGCTCGAGGTCACAAAGGAATTTAACAGCGAGTTGGACAGCATGAGGTTTGACTGATTTGCGGCGGGTTCTCCGGTTGAATTTCTATCCGGATAGGCGTTCGTCTATCCGGATTTTCTGTTGATTTCTCCGGAATTTGTGGTACAATATAGATAAAAAGGAGGAATCAAAATGCAAACTGTCGGTGAAAAAATCGCCTCCCTGCGCAAGGGAAAATCAATGACTCAGGAGGAGCTTGCCGCCAACCTTGGCGTGTCGGCTCAGTCGGTCTCAAAATGGGAGAACGGCGTTACCATGCCGGACATTCTGCTGCTGCCGGTGATTGCCGGGATTTTTGACGTGACCGTGGACGAGCTGTTTTCAATAGAAAGGCCGGAACGAATAAGCTCTTTCCCCGTGAATGAAACTCCATCCGCCGTTTACAGGGCGGTCATAGATACCATGTGGGCATGGTGTCAGGATAACGACCCGGATATGACGCTAAAAAGTCTCCGATCAACCCCTCAGCGGAACACAGGCTTTTTGTCGAGACAGGCCGGCGCCGTATATGCCAATAAGGACATAGCTTTAGTTTGGCTTCCGGGTGAGAAGGAATCCCTGCCAATGCTGGAGGATGAGAGCATATCGGAGCTGCTGACCGTGCTTGCGGATCCCTATGTCCGCAGGATTATGAAGCATTTGATTGAAAATCCCGTAGCCTATACGGTTTCGTCCATTGCAGTTCGCTGCGGCATGGATGAAGAAAATGCCCGTAATGTCCTCGAAAAGCTGGAAAGCCTCAGCTTTGTTTTAAAGCAGACTCTGGACATAGGCACGGGAGAATGTCTTAACGTTTACAATTTCAGCGGCGGGCACAAGGTAAAGCTTCTGTTGTATCCGATTTTATCTCTCGCGGGGCGGCTGGCGGACTTCCATGAAGACTGGTGCGGATTCCGGAATTAGACAGAAAAAACAAATCAAGGACAAAAAATCTCGCCTTTTGTCCTTGATTTGTAATAATAGTTGTGATATAATATAACTGTAAATGGGGCCGTAACGGCTTCGACGGGGATGTTGAAGCTTGGGAAGCGAGCCGCGGCGGGAACCGCGATAAAATCCCAACCTAAAATTAAACGCTAACAATAACAGTTTAGCTTACGCGGCCTAACTTGGCCCGTCGTCCTTACCCGGAGTACCGCGGCCGGGATAAGGGCGTCACTCAGCGGTGAACGTGATACGGTCAAGCTTTGCGCCGTACATGACAAATGAAGCTACTGAAACCGGAAGGCCGTCAACAGCCGTCCGGCGGAGGGAACGTTAAACTGTTGACTGCGCTCGGAGACGCCCGGGTGGAGATGTTTTCGGACAGGGGTTCAACTCCCCTCGGCTCCACCAATCCAGAGCCAGACGAACCCCTCACCGATTATATATTTTATCGGGTCGGTGTTCGTTCTGGAAATGCTGCTGCCTGAAAAACGGCGGTAACCAAAAAACGCTCGGTATTTCCGGGCGTTTTTTGGTGTCAAAATAAACAATCACAAACTTCAAATAAAAAACGGGCGAGACATCTCATAAATTTTTGTGTAAAAACCATCCAACCAAACACACTCGTGGCTTGCCCGTCAAGCCCACCGGTGGATTTCCTCACAGCTGCCCGTCTCCCGGAAACCGGGCTGAGTATGTGCGCCAAAGTGCGAATGCTCAGTCCGGTTTCCGGGAATTGTGCACTCACAGAAAATCTACTCACACCGTCGCTCTGTCACTAAACATTATGCTCAGCTGGTTTGATACCATGTCCCAGTTTCGACATGCGACACTCCAATGTCCGACAATATTTTTCGACGCCAGATACAATATTTTTCTCAGCGAATCATCATTCGTAAACGACGGCTTGTTCTTCGTGATTTTCCGGAATTGCCGATTCAAACCCTCAATGATATTCGTTGTATATATTATTTTTCGTATCTCCGCCGGATATGCAAAAAATGTTGTAAGAATATCCCAATTTTCTTCCCAGCTGCGCACACAGCTCGGGTACTTTGGCTGCCACTTGTCCTTGAACTCAATGAACGCGTTCATTGCCTCATCCTCGGTCACCGCCTGATAAATTTTCTTAAGGTCGGCCATTAGTGACTTCATATCTTTGTAGTTAACAAACTTTGTTGACGAGCGAATTTGATGAATAATACAACGCTGTATTGCCGACTTCGGGAACGCCGTGTTTATCGCCTCCCGAAACCCTTTGAGACCGTCCACGCAGAACACATAAACGTCCTTTATACCGCGGTTTTTCAGGTCATTCATCACTTGAAGCCAGAACTTTGAGCTCTCGTTTTCGCCTATCCATACACCCAGAATATCCTTGCGTCCATCGGTCTGAATGCCGAGCACTACATAGGCAGCTTTCGTGATATACTGGTGGTTTTCCTTGACCTTGTAGTGGATGGCGTCCATGAACACGAATGGATAAACCGGGTCGAGGGCGCGGTTTTGCCACGCGGCGATTTCGGGAGTTATTTTTTCAACAATTTTACTCACCAGCGTGTCAGAAATTTCAACATTGTAGAGGTTTTTGATCTGCTCCGCGATGTCACGCTGAGACATTCCGCAGGAGTAAAGGGCGAGAATTTTCTCCTCCATACCGTCTGCGTTGCGGCTGTATTTTCCGATGATTTGGGGTTCATATTCGCCGTTCCGGTCTCGGGGAATTTTGATATCAACCTCGCCAAGCTGAGTTTTTATGCTCTTTTTCGAGTACCCGTTTCTGTAGTTTTTCGACGAAATATTTTCGCCGTCTCTCGACACACGCTCGCTTTTTTCGTAGCCAAGCTTTTCTTCCAGCTCGGCTTCCATAACCTGTTGAAGGACGTCACTGAACAGCTCCTTCATGGCGTTGAAGATGTCGGTCGTGCTCGTGAAGCTCTGACTGTTGACAAATTCGCGCAGTAATTCCTTTGATGTTTTTTCCATGATAAAAGACTTCCTTTCCAGTTTTTTCTCTGTTTTAAGTATTGTCCGGTTGGAAGTCTTTTATTCTATTTTACACAAAATTTTGCGGGGTCTCAGTACAGTCGGCAAATAAAATACAGGCGCCACGGACGCCTGTATTTTATTTGCTGTCGGTTGCCACTTTTAATAGGGATTAGTATTACTGTTTTTTACACGGTGCAATATATTATCAGCGCTATGACCGAGCCTAAAAATCCAACCAGAATACCGGCATAAATCACCCAATTTATAAACCTGCCCACGTCCTTAAGAATAGTCTTTATAAGAACAACCGCCGTCAGCCCTACCGCCAGCCACCATGACCACTCGAACAGGTGAGACTCTGACAGAAGAAGTACGATAAATCCCATTATAAAGGCTCCGCCGTAGCCCACGACCAGGCTCGCTCTGTGTTCATCATCAGGAGAGACCGGCCCGTCGTCCACCTCCACTATCTCCTTCTGCCTTCCTTCGCCGAATAAATCAGGCCAGACAGAAGTTCGGATGCGGTATGTTTTTCCGCTCTTTTCGTCGACGATTTCCTTTTCCCTTCCTTCGCCGAAAAGGTCGGGCCGGATTGTAGTCCTTATTTTCATAAATCAGCCCTCATTTTTGTTTTTTTCCGAATATGTGCGCGAGCGTAAAACATATGACATAGCCCCACGCCGCGACCCGAAACACAATAAGGGCGCGGCTTTTTTGTCCGCGCCCAGCAATTTTTACACCCCGTACATATTATTCTTTATCATTTCCTCCACGGCGTCGCGGAGTGCCGGCGGCGCCAGAACCTTTACCCTGTCCAGATAATGCACGGCCCAGTACTTTAATCCCAAAAAGGAGCCGGTGACCGTCATATTGAAAGTGCCGTCGCCGTTGTCCGTCATCCGCGCGTCCCGGCCGAAGGTGTCTATCATATAGTCCAAAGCCTCGTTTTTACAAAGCAGCTTGGCCGTAACGACTTCGCCGCCGTACATGAGCACGCCGGAGTTGGCGAACTCCTCCGGACGGAAATCCTCCGGCGGGTCAAAGGCGTCGCGCTCGGTCTTGACCACTTCCTTTATCTTGTCCAGCCTGTAGGGCGCGACGTTGTTGAAGCCCACGTTCATGCACAGGAGATAGTAAAAACCGTTGGCGGCGTACAGAGCCAGAGGACTGGCGTAATAACGGCGCTCCCGTCGGTTTACAAGTTCTCCGTTGACATTGTAGCGGCAATATGTAAACTGAACTATCTTTTTCTCGGTTATGGCCTCGTCCAACAGCTCAATGTTAAGAAATATCTCCTTGTTGGCGGACTTGCGCACCCGGTCGATGACACGGAGGTGACGGTAACGGTGGCGCTGGTGGGACGGCAGAAGCTCCTGAAGGGCGGCTATGAGGTTTTCGGTCTGTTTTTTCGGCACGGTGGGGTTGGAGTACACCGAGTCCATAAGCAGCCGCACCTCCGGCAGCTCGAACAGACGGCTCATCAGGCAGTAGCCCCGCCCCTCTCTGTCATAGCCCGAAACGTCCCAGCCTGCCGCCTCCAGTACCTGAAGCGAGCTTGTCACCGTTCGCCGGTCGACCTCGAGACCGTATTTCTCCCGCATAAGCCGTTGCAATTCCGGCATGGAGATGTAGTGTTCAGGCGAGGAATATTCATATAAAATCTTCAGCAGACAGACCGTGTTGGCTTTTGGAGTCAGAACCGTGTCTCCATTCCGTTGGCTGTAATGGGCGATCTTCTCTATTTCCACATAATCATTGTGCAACTCGGTCAGCTCAGGCCTTTCGACTCCCTTTTGGGGCAGCGGGATAGCGGCCTCGGCGCAGGCGGCCCGAAGTTTGGACGCACTGACGTCGTATTTTTTAGCGACTCTCGTGACGGACGTTTCCCAAAGCTCGTCGAACAGTTTGGCCCGGTCAATTTTTATTTTTTCCATAGTCACACTCCCGTTTATTTTCTTCCGATTATATAATAACATTGTCCGAGCGGAATTACAAGATGGCAATGTGCAACTTTTTGTCCATGAATTTTTGTATAATATGACGGCAGCCGATGGAAAATATAGGGGCCGTAAAAAAAGTCGCAGAACGGCCCCGTGCCTCCATGTTACAGAACGAGTTTTTTTACAACCCCTATATTTATTATTTTATTACTCAGTCAATAGGTGAGTAAAGATAAATTTCATTGACGTTGCAGTAGTCATTCTTATTCTCATACTTGATGTAACGCCAGCTTTGCGCCTCCTCAAACACCGCTCTTGTTTCCTGATATACGGGAGGCTGTTCAGTTATCCTGTAAAGCTCCGTCCACTGGCTGCCGTCGTTGGAGCCGTAGAAGGCGGTGTTTACCATGCGACCGGGATAGTCGGGACGGGGGATAAAGCCGATGGCCGCTATGGACGTTCCCTCACCCAGGTCTATTTGGGCCCATCCGCCGCTGTTGCCGTCGAACATGGTGTTCACGTCGCTGTCAAAGGCGTTGGGGGCGTGGTTCCTGTCCTCCCATGTGCCGCCGTCGGTTTTGGCTTTGTCCGTTGTGTCGACGAGCTTGAAGGGAACGGCGGAAATTTTGATGTAGCTTATCATGGGGCCGCCCTTGCCGTCGCTGTCCAGATTGAGGTTCAGCGTGGCGGTGCCGCCGGTCACATTGGCGACGCCGGTAAGGGTCACGGGCTTGTTCACATCCATTGACGGAACTATGCCGGAGGCGATGACTTTATCGTTGATCCTCAGACTGGATTTGCGGTTGTCGGAGCTTGTGCTCCAAGGTGTATAGAAGCCGGCCTGGAAAGAGTATACGCCGTCCTCCAGCTCAAACTTATAGGTCACGCCGGGGCCAACGTGGTCGGTCTGATCCTTGGCGTAGCGATAGGACGCGGCCTTGACGCAGCCATCGTCCGCGCCGCCCTGCTCATATGGCCAGGTGTCCGCGCCGGTGAGGAGGGTGGGATAGGTGTCGTTCTTTACGTATTCGTCGTCAATGCCCCATTTTTTGCCGGTGACGGGATCGGCGGCGTAGAACTGCTCGGTAACGGAGTTGTTTACGCCCAGCTTATCCCCCTCGGAAAGGGTGTTGACGTCCCTGTCGCCGCAGTCCACGAAGTACAGCAGCTCCGTGTCCGCGGGCAGAAAGTCGGTTATGCGGAAGTTGTCCGCGGTGAGGCCGTCGCCGGTGACGGTGAGCTCAAGCTCGCCCTCTCCGTAGGCCGTAAGGACGGTTTTTGGTGAAATTGCCGTTTCTTTTCCGCCGAAGCTGACCTTGCCCTCGCCCTCGGCCTCAAACTCGAGGGTGTAATAGCCGGACTCAATGTCAGTCATTGTTTGGCTGAGGCTGCCTCCGTCGGAGAGCACCGCCTTGTATGCGCCCTCTGTTCCTTCGACGGTCACATTTTCGGCCGTCCAGTCAGTCAGGTCGCCGGTGCCGAAGGAGTTGTTGCTTATATATTCGTCAAGGTTCTCGGGAAGGACAAATTCTACTCTTATTTCGGTGTTTTCGTTTATTTCAAGGGAGAGAACGCCGTCCTTGATCTGCGAGGACACGTTTTTGCCGTTGGCCGAAACGGCGAAGGTTCCGTCCTGCCAATCGTGCTTAAGGGTGAGGGTCACGGCTTCGCCGGGAGCGGCGGAGGTCTTGTCGATACTTACGGTCCCGCCCTCGGTAGCCATAACGCTGACCTTGTATTTTTCCTCCGCCTGAGCCGCTCCGGCCACGGCGGGATAAAACTCAAAGCTGTCGAAGTTGGGAGTGTAGTTTGTCAATGTGCGGTAGTCTATATTCTCCGGAATATGGTCTTTTGTGTCAGACTTAAGCACGCCGCAGCGGACTATTCGCCAGTTGTCGTTGAAAAATCTGACTGTGTTGTCCCCGGCGGCGAGGGTCACGGGCACGGCCACGGTGCGCCAGTTTTCGTCGCTGAAGGTGTTCTTGAAGTACAGCCGCTCCGCGTCAGCGCCGTTGACGCTGTAGCTTGAGTAGCGGTCAACCACCTGGGCGTTATAGTCGTGAGCGCCTAAAAGTTCGCCGTTGGAGTGGCGAATCACCATTTTATATTCTCCGTCCTCGGGAACGTTCACGTTCAGCTCAAGGCTGCCGCCCTCGGCGTCGGGAGAAATATTCACAAGGGGAGAGATACCGGCCGTATCCTGCCATACAAATATTTTTCCGTGGCCGGTCTCCAGCTTGACGGCGTTTTCACCGGCGGGAAGGCCGACGGTCTTGGCCGCCGTGAGCTTTTCTCCGTCGTAGTCCGCGTAAATGAGTTTGGCGGCTGCGTTGCTCTCATAGCTCATGAAATCGCCGTTCATTCCCTCGACGGTGAAGCCGTCGGTAAGGTTGCTGAAGATCTGCGGAGCCTTAAGCCCGGCCACATAGCTGCCGCCCGCGGCATACTGTCCGTCGACGGTTTCTCCGTTTGTGAGCGCACCGTCCTCGGCCTCCACAGTGACGGCTTCCGCGTCGGTGGCCCGTACCCGCAGATAGTCAAGGGCTATGGCGCCATCGGCGTCCACGTCGATGATATTGATACCCTTTTGCAGGAACACCGTCACACCGGAGGAAGTGAAGCTCTCGCTTGCGGGCAGATCGACGGTTGTTAGAAGGTTATTGAGGGTCAGGGCGGTGTTGTCAAGGTAGATATTTGCCTTGGCGTCCGCTTCCGCCGCATAGCGGAGGGTCAAACTGTACATTCCGTTGTCGGGAACGACCACGGTGAAGCGCACGCCGCCGCCGTTTTCAACGCTGACCCCGTCGAGGCCGGTGATATAGCCGGAGGCGCTGTAGCCGCCGAGAGTGTTTTCGGTGGTGACAGTCGTTGCGCTGTTATCCAGCAGAGTGTTGAAGTCGCCCAGCTCCGCCTCGTAAAGGCTGTCGAACTCGGGAATTTCTCCGCCCACGTAGGTCAGACTCAGGCAGTCGATGGACGCGCCCTGAGGGGTATCGTCTGTGCCCCGATAGGAAATGGTGTGTTCGCCGGCGCTTAGCTCAATGTAGTCGATGTACATACCGCCCATCTTCCAGCCAAGGGTGTTTTCAAGGGTGAGGCGGACGCTCTCTCCGCTGTCAACCGAGCGGGTCTGATAAACGGTTTTGGGGTCGTGGGCCGCGGGGTCGGCGGTATTTACGCCATAGCCGTTGCCGTAAACCATGTCGGCCCGGTAATAACCGTCCACGGGAACGTCAACCTTGATGTCAACGCCGTCGTCGGGAGTGTTTAAGCCGCTGAGCCGGTAACCGCCGGAATAGGCGTATGTGGTGGGGTCGTTGCTCTTAAACACGCCTCCCACATATTCGGCGGTCTCGGCCTCCCAGGTCTTGCGCCAGGGGCCGTGGAACACCGCGCCGGGTTCGTCGTCCTCATCTGCCGCCGTAATGGTGATATTGTAGGCCGCCGAAGCCTCCATGCCGTCCAGCTCGACAACTACTCTGCCGTCCTCAACGGCGTAGGTGCCGGTGCGGATAATCGTGGGCTCCGCCGCCACGCCGTGGAAGGCCGTCCAATAGGTGGCCTCTATTTTAATGTTCACGGCCTTTGCGTCTTTGAAGGCGTCGGTATCGGCCACGTTTTCAAGAACTACGTCGGCCGTGCCGTCCACGCCGCCGAAGATAACGTTGGCGCTCTTCTTGTTGTCGTCGATGGAGGCCAGTCCGTAAAGCTGCTCGCGGGCGGTGGAGGTGGTGAGCTTAAGGGTCTCGCCGCTCATGTCGCCGTACCACTTGTACAGCCACCATGCGCCGTTGGGCTCGTTGTTGTCGGCGGCAATATCGTTGAGGTTGCCGGCCATGTGCCAGTAGGGCAGACAGCCGCTGACCTTGTTTTCCTCAAAGAGGGCGATCCAGTTAACCAGCTTGCCGGGGACGGAGCAGTCCGCCTGGGGAGCGTACTCGTTTATGATAATCTCGCGCTCCGTCATTCCGGCGGCCTTTTCAATGGCACGATAGTCGTCGAGATGGGACTTGAAGCTGTTCAGTTTGTCGGTCTGGAGCTCGTGCCAGGTTATGTAGTCGGGCTCGCAGTCGTTGGCCGCGCAGAAGTTTATCCAGCTCCTCATGGCGTTGCCTTGGTATGTGGCATAGCTTGCGCCGCCGATAAGGGCCTCGGGATCCAGTTCCTTTATAAGGGTGTAGGCCTTTTGCCAGTATTCGTTGAAACGGTCCTGAACACCGGTATCGTTGTTTACGTTGTTGAACCAGATGCCGTCCGGCTCGTTGTAGGGAACATAAACGAACTTGCCCTCGAAGTCGGGGCGGCTCTCGCGAAGCTCAACTATCTTGGGCACCATTTCTTTTATCCTGTTCAGATAGTCGTCGATGGTGGTATATTCATAGCTCCACAGGGCGAAAATGTCCTGAAGATAGATCTGCACCTGTTCGCCGCCGGCCTCGAGAAAGGTCTCGGCCACGTCCAGCACGTCGCCAGTGGGATGCTGAAGTCCGTCGGGGGCCTTCTGCACGGCGGTGCCGGGCTTAAGGGGCGTAAGGGTGTTGGGGTTGGGTGTGCCGTGGCTGCCCAGTCCGTAAAGAAAGCCCGCGCTGCCGTGACGCATGGGGCCTGTTCTGTCGGTCATGTCCACCGTAAGGGTGGGAACGCCCGCCGCCGCCGCCGTCAGCGGAGCGAATGTCATTACGCTGAACGCCACCGTTAAGGCCAGCACAATCGAGATAATTTTTTTCATGGCTCTGCTCTCCTTTTTCGTTGTTCGTAACAGTGCCGCATATATGTTCGGGGGGGACAAATGCGCACACTTATAACAATTATACATATTATTTTATCACAGTTTTTAGTATAAAGTAATACCCCTATGTTGACAAAATATGTTTTTATGTGGTATAATTTAAGGCAATACCGCACAGAGATTGTGCCCATATTGCGCGGCAGATTTTTTGACGGAATTACGAAAACGACGAAGGAATACTGTCGTATTTCAAGGAGTTTTCGTAAGATACGTCGGAAAAGATGCAAGCAAGATGGGTACAAAGCTCTAAAGCGGTCTTTGTGCGGTATTGCCTTAAAACATACGGAGGTGATTTTTGTGCGGGACTACTTTACGGATTTTGAAAACTTGAGCGGCGATTTCAGGATTTATGAGTACGGCGAGGAACAGTGCCCAAAGGGCTACGGCTTCGGCCCGTATATCCGCCAGACTTATTTTTTTCATTACATATACAGCGGTAAGGGCGTGTTCCGGGCGGGGGAGAGGGAGTACCGGCTCCGAGCGGGACAGATGTTCCTGATTTTTCCCGGGCAGCTCACATATTACGAGGCCGACGCGGAAGACCCATGGTTTTACAGATGGATAGCCTTTGACGGCAGTCTCTGTGAGGCGCTGCTCTGTTCGGCGGGACTGAGTGAGGAATGCCCCATATTTGACGACGATGCCTCCTGTCCGGCGGGTGAGGCCCTGAAAAAAATAGTGGACGGGGGCGTTACGTCCTACGCCCGTCTTATGAGCGATTTCTGGAACTTTGCCGCCGCGCTGCCACAGGAACGAACCTCTGCCTCCAACCGGCACCTTCGGCGGGCGAAAACCTATATACACTCCCATTATATGGAGCCTCTTTCCGTCAGGCAGATAGCGGACGCGGTGAATATAGACCGCAGCTATCTGTGCAAGCTATTTAAAGAGCATGAGGACGTTTCACCTCAGGAGTACCTGATCGGCTACCGTATGCGCGTCGCCCAGTCCCTGCTGCTGGACACGGATTACAATATTTCCACCGTCGCCCGGCTGGTGGGCTATGAGGATCCGTTGAATTTTTCCCGAAGGTTCAGCTCCAGAATCGGACTTTCTCCCTATAAGTGGCGGAAAGAACGGTCGGGCGTAAATTAGAAGCGGTCGAATGTATTCTGATGGATTGTAAAAACGGCACCGGAATTCGGCGGCCTCTTCCTTGTCCGGCACAAAAAATCCTCTTTCCCGATTGACAAAAAGCGGGCGCTGTGGTATAATCATGATAAATGAACTAAGGAGGCAGAAAAAATGAGTTTACAGATAAACGAGACCGAATACGGTATGTTTGGCAAATGTCTGCGAATGGCCCGCGACGGCAAGGAGCTGCTGGTGACCCTTGACCGTGGCCCGTATATTATCCGCTACGGCTTCGAGGGCGAGGACAATATGTTTTATGAGGATGTGGACAAGTTCGCCACCAATGACGTGACCGACAGCCCATATAAGGAAAACCTCTGGTGGGTAGTGGGCGGACACCGGCTCTGGGCCAGCCCCGAGGTGGCCCCCCGCACGTACTATCCCGACAATTATCCCGTCAAGTATGAGGTCGATGGCGACACGGTTACCTTCGCCGCACCGCCCCAGGAGTGGAGCCAGATACAGTGTACCACGCGGGTTTCCATGCGTGAGGGCGGCAACGTGATTTTGGAGCACAGAATTACCAATCTTAACGCCTGGGACATTGAGCTTGCACCCTGGACGGTGACCGTCATGAACCCTGACGGCGTGGTGTATATTCCTCAAAATGAGCGCAAGACTGGCTTTTTCCCAAACAAGTGGGTCTGCTACTGGGATTACACCCCCATGAACGACAGCCGCATAAACTTAGGCAGGGACTATATTACACTGTCCCTTGATCCGGAGAACGACGTGGCCGCCAAAATAGGCGTCCTCAACGAACACGGCTGGATGGCCTATCTCAGCAAGGGCAACGCTTTCATTAAAAAGTTTGGCTTCACCGAGGGCGCCGATTATCCCGACAACGGCTGCAACTGTGAGAGCTACACCTGCAAAAAGTACACCGAGATGGAGTGCCTTTCGCCCATGGCCAAGCTGGCTCCCGGAGCGGGGGCCGTTCATATGGAAACCTGGATACTCAAAAAGGCCTCGAGCATAGAGGAAATATAAAGAGAAATATAAACGTAAAAACGCCGGGGCAGCCGGAAAAGCCGCCTCAGCGTTTTTGTAGTTTTTGTATGTTTATATCTTTAAGATCAACTTTGCAAACCGGAAATAAATCAGCAGCGAGATCGCGTCCACGATGGTGGTTATAAACGGACTTGCCATTACCGCTGGGTCGAAGCCGACCTTTTTCGCCAGCATGGGCAGGACGCAGCCCACCAGCTTCGCCACGCATACGACGAATACCAGAGTCAGGCATATGACCGCGGCTACGGTAAGTGTTAGTTCGTCGTTCCCCAGTACCAGCCGGTCAAAGAGCATTATCTTGGCGAAGTTGGCCGCCGCCAGCACTACGCTGCACATCGCCGCCACCCGCAGCTCCTTCCATATGACCTTTGGCATATCGGCGAACTCTATCTCTCCGAGGGAGATACCGCGTATCACCGTGACGCTGGACTGGCTGCCGCAGTTGCCACCGGTGTCCATGAGCATGGGAATGAACGCGCTCAGCGCCATCTGAGCCGCCAGAGCGTCCTCGAACGAGGTGATGATCATTCCGGTGAAGGTGGCGGAGATCATCAGAAGCAGGAGCCACGGAATACGGCTCTTAAAGGTCTCAAAGGCGCCGGTCTTGAGATACGGCCTGTCCACGGGCACGATAGCGGCCATCTTTTCGATGTCCTCCGTTACCTCCTCCTCCAGTACGTCCATGACGTCGTCGAAGGTGACTATGCCCACCAGCCGCTTTTCCTCGTCCACCACGGGCATTACAATGAGGTCGTATTTTGAAAAGCTTTGTGCCACAAGCTCCCTGTCCTCGCCGGTCTCGGCATAAATGACGTTTTTGTCCATGATCTCGCCCACAAGCTCGTCCTCGTCGGCGAGGATAATGTCCTGAATGGTGATCTGCCCCAGCAGCATCCGGGAATTGTCGGTGACAAAGCAGTTGTTTATGGTCTCCTTGTCCACGCCTACGCGGCGTATGCGCTTTATGGCCTCGGCAATGGTCATTTTCGGCCTCAGGGACACATATTCGGTTGTCATTATGCTGCCGGCGCTGTCCTCGGGATACTTGAGTATTTCGTTGATGGACTTCCGAGTTTCCGGGTCGGCCTGCCTGAGGATGCGCTTCACCACGTTGGCGGGCATTTCCTCAATGAGGTCGACGGCGTCGTCCACGTACATTTCGTCCAGCACGGCTTTCAGCTCGCTGTCGCTGAAGGAGCGGATCAGCAGCTCCTGCGCGTCCTCGTCCATTTCCACAAAGGTCTCGGCCGCCTGTTCCTTGGGCAGAAGGCGGAAAAGCACCGACAGATTTTCCGGCCCAAGCTCGTCGAACATGGCCGCCACGTCGGCGGGCTTAAGCGTGCCGAAAATGTCCTTTATGGAGGCGTAGCGCTTGTTTTCAAGCAGAGCCATGATGGTTTTCATTACCGCGTCAAATTCTTCCTGCATGAAAAAAACCTCCTTACTTTATGTTATGTAAAACACAAGGAGGCGTCGATATTGTCAGGTAAGGGCGGTCTCACGGACCGCCATACCTCGTCTGCCGACGCCATTACTGCCGCCGTCCATGAAACCACTCCTTTCGTTCAAAAATTTAAAAATACAATACAAATTATACAATATGATACAAAAGGACCATTCTCTCGAACAGCCCTTCCTATACAATTATGCACGAATATCAGTCAGCAAAATTGGATGCGATGAGCGCGTCAAGGGCGTCTACAGCCTCCTGCTCGTCAGGGCCCTCGGCGGTAACGGTGATAGTCGTCCCCCTTGTAACACCGAGAGAAAGAACGCCTAACAGACTTTTAGCATTAATTTTGCGATCATCCTTGGTAACCCAAATAGATGACTTGAACTCAGTGGCCTTCTGGATAAAAAATGTGGCTGGGCGAGCGTGAAGGCCGACCTGATTTTGAACAACTATCTCTTTAGATACCATGTCAAATACTCCTATTCATAATATATTCATAAAAAACTTAAATATATTTTACTACTTTTTTATGGATTAGTCAACCACATATATTGAAGAAAATATGCTATTTTGGACGTTTTTTTTGTTGATTTTTGCTATAAAAATTTGAAAACATTGCCTTTTGGCTTCAAATTTTTCACAAAAAATACTTATTATACTAATCCTATTATTTCTACCCCCCCTTTTTGTTCACAGAGCTTTCTCAATATCTCCCCTATATCTTTTTTCAGTTGACCATATATTTCTTTTCTTCTGTATTTTGGCGCAAACACTATATGATACTGACATCTGTATTTCGAGTGTACCGTGCTTTTTATCTCATTTTTATCTTTTTTATCATTGTTTAAAACCTTCTGTTGATATTTTAGTAATGCGGTCGCCAAACCACTACTATTATATCACCGTAGGTTTTTTTCATATGCTAAAGCTTTTTTTCTTCCCCCGGTAGAACCGGGGGTTATTTAATACTAATCCCTGATAAAAAGCAGCAAATCTTTTCGGTGTGATTTGCGCAGGACATTGTTGTTGGATGTATACTAAAAAAGTGGACAAGAAAAAAGGGAAATGATATAATAGAAGACAAGAAAGGGGAAAATAAAAT
>CANRJP010000031.1 GCA_947630975.1 uncultured Clostridia bacterium | reverse complement strand
TCGCCGACATATGATGTCCCATCTTCTCCGCAGGCCGTGGTGAAAATCATCATGCCGGCGGTAATTGCAAATCCAACTCTTTCGAAGAAATCCTTCTTCACGGTTCAAAGCGCCTCCTCAAATAATGAGCTGACAATATAACTCTATACAATATATAGTATCATATTATGAACGTAAAGTCAAGAGTTTTCTTCCAAAAAATTTACAATTCTACCTCGATATATTCCTCGCCCACCGCTTCGGCACAGGTTCGCCCGCTGCTTTCCTCCACTATCATTTTCTCGAAGGCACCGCAGCCGGACAGCCTGACACAGACCTTGAGTTCCACTCCGTCGGTAAATACCGTGTCCCTGAGAATGTAATTTCCCTCTATAACGGCGTACTGAAGCCGGCCGTACATGGAATAGTCGGTCTTGACCGAATAAATTCGGCAGAGCAGCTTTTCCACCCGAACGGCGGCGTCAACTCCCAGTCTTGCGGCCTTGCCATAGGCTCTTACCAGACCGCCGGCGCCGAGCAGAATTCCGCCGAAGTACCGGGTCACGACCACCGCAACATCAGTGAGGCCCTCCTTACGAAGGACCTCAAGTGTCGGCAGACCGGCCGTGCCGCCGGGTTCGCCGTCGTCGCTGTAGCGCATTATATTGTTTTCCCGCAGGATATAGGCATAGACATTGTGGCTTGCCTCCCGATGACGGGCACGGACGCTCTCAATAAAGGCAAGAGCCTCCTCTTCCGTTTTTACCGGACGGCAATAGCCGATGAAGCGGCTCCTCTTTTCGGTCATTTCCGCCGAGGCGGCCTGTTTGACGGTTTTATAGCTTTCTTCCATTATATCATTCCCTTATCAGTATACGGATATGCCCGGGAAATAGTGTGTCAAAATATCCACATAGCTGTAGCCCTGCATGGCCATACCGTAGGCTCCCCACTGGCTCATTCCCACGCCGTGGCCGTAGCCCCGTCCGTCGATGGCGAAGCACAGCGTTCCGGCCTCGTCATAGTAAGGATTGACGGTGAACCACTGACTGCTTAGACCGAGTACGGTGCGGCAGGATTCCCGGCGAACCGTATGAGAGCCCTCGGTGCCGGTTATTGTCAGCGTAAGGGCCCGTCCGGCAGGAGTGACCTCGTCAACGGTAACATTTGTTATTTCACCGATATATATACCTTTGTCCGCCAGCTTCGACTGAATTTCCCAAGAAGTAAGGACGGTTGTCCATGTATACCGACTGGCCTTTTCGGCAGGTTCGTAAGGATCCGGAACCGAAATCAAATACGGAGATGTCGAACCCCATACGTTGGAAATATCCTCGGTGGCTCCGCCGCTTGTGGCGAAGAAATAGAGCTGTACCAAATCGCCGGCATAGTGCGCCGTCTGTCCGCTCACGGCGTCGACCGCGGCACGGATATTCGGGCTTTCGCTGTTTACTCCGCCGTACACCTGACAGTGAGTTGTGGCGCACACATCGTAGCCGCTGTGCCGCCCGTTGGCGCAGAGTGCGAAATTTTTGGCGCAAATCGCCTGAGCCTTGAGGGCCTCGCCGGGAAAATAGTCGCTCATTTCTTTGCCGAGGACGCTGTAAAGGTAGTTGTCCATATGTACAAAATTTACGACCGTGAATGCGCCGCCGATCCTGTCGAGCCTGAAATACCCTCTGTACGGCTCGGAATACCAGTTTATGGGCGCACGCTCCACCGAGATGACGGAAAGCATACTTATCGGGGTCGAAAACTTGCCGTCGGAAGCAAAGCCGCCGTCATAAGAATAAATGTCAACGACCTCGCCCGGAGCGGCGTGATAAAGCAGATCGCCATATACGGCGTCGTATATGTCAAGCCCGTTCTCTCCGGAAAAACTGGCATAAGAAACGCCGCTTTCCAGTCCCACGCTTACCATTGATTCCTCGGCTCCGGCCGAAACCGCGAATATAAGACCGAAAAGCAAGAACATCGAAAATAACAGTCTTTTCATTTAAATTTTCTCCTTTTTATGCGCCGACACACGGGGCGCATATAATCTCACAAAAATTTATTTCGACATAACATACAAAATCCCTTCAAAATTTTCTCCGATTTTAGAGAAAAAAAGTTTGACACTGCGTATATTAAATGTTATAATGTAATATAGAATAGCAGAGGCACCAGACGCTGCATATTATAACACAGGATTTTTGAAAAAAAGGAAGGTTGCAAAATGTCAGCTAAAAAAACAGTTTTTACCGGTTCGGGCTGTGCTATAATCACTCCTTTTACCAATACTGGCGTGAATTATGAGGAGCTTGACCGGCTTGTAGATTTCCAGATCGAGAACGGCACTGACGCCATCATCGCCTGCGGCACCACAGGCGAGGCTTCGACCATGGATGATAAAGAGCATCTCAGCACTATTGAACGGGTTATCAAGAGGGTCGACGGACGCGTTCCCGTTGTCGCCGGTACGGGAAGCAATGACAGCCGCCACGGACTTGCCCTCAGTAAGTCCGCCGAAGCCTTGGGAGCCGACGCTTTGCTCCATGTGACCCCATATTATAACAAGGCTACTCAGGACGGACTTATTCGGCATTTCACCCTTATGGCCGACAACGTTGACATTCCCATAATCCTTTATAATGTGCCGTCGCGCACCGGATGCGCCATTGCTCCCGCCACACTGTCCAAGCTGGCGGATCACCCAAATATCGCCGCCATCAAGGAGGCGGGCGGCAACATCGCCGTTACGGCTGAAATGATAGCCCTTTGCGGCGACAGGATAGACGTATACAGCGGCAACGACGACATGAATGTGGCTATCTGCTCCCTGGGCGGCATAGGCACGATCTCTGTGCTTGCCAATGTGGCTCCCGGACAGAGCCATGAAATGATTGCAAAATGTCTGGAAGGCGATTACAAGGCCGCCGCAAAGATACAGTTGGAAGCTCTCCCATTGATAAAGGCTCTGTTTTGTGAGGTCAATCCAATTCCGGTCAAGACGGCCATGCGGCTTATGGGCTTTGACGCGGGCGTACTACGCCTGCCCCTTTCCGAGATGAGCCCCGCCAATCATGAAAGGCTCGAAAATGAAATGCGGGCTTACGGCCTGATAAAGTAAGAGGTTTACATAACAAAGGAGGACGCCATGACCAATATAATTCTCGTGGGCTGCAACGGTAAAATGGGGCAGGTTATCTGCCGCTTGGTGGAAAATGACCCCGAGGCCCGCATTGTCTGCGGCGTGGACATAAGCGGTGAAAAAAAGAACGATTTTCCCGTCTATACGGAATTCAACTCCGAGATAAGCGGCGACGCCATAATCGACTTTTCGCACCCATCCGCCCTTACCGGTACGCTTGAGTTTGCAAAGTCAAAGCGAATACCGGCCGTTGTGGCGACTACCGGTTTTTCGGATGAGCAAAAGGCGGAGCTGACTCAAGCCGCAAATGAAGCGCCTATATTCTTTTCGGCAAATATGAGCCTTGGCATCAATCTGCTGATACAACTGGCACAGCGGGCGACCCAGCTTTTGGAGGACAGCTTTGACATTGAAATAATCGAAAAGCACCACAATCAGAAAATCGATGCGCCAAGCGGCACGGCTCTGGCTATCGCGGACGCCATAAACGAGGTAAGCAAGGCTGACAATGAATATATCTACGACCGACATGATGTCCGCAAAAAGCGGAGCAAACGGGAGATAGGCCTCCACGCCGTGAGAGGCGGCACTATCGTAGGCGAACACAGTGTGATTTTTGCCGGTCAGGACGAAATCGTCGAGATAACTCACCGGGCCACAAGTAAGGAAATTTTCGCGGTCGGCGCTGTTAAGGCGGCCAAGTTTATGACCGGTAAGGAACCCGGACTGTACAATATGCGCGACCTTGTGGCTGAAATGTAAAGGCAGTTAAACGAAATAAATCCGCTCATAGAAGCGGATTTATTTCGTTTAAAGCATTATTTCAAGATATTTTTTCACCAGCTTGTTCGACATATCCGCTGCAATATGCTTAAACTCATTATATTCCATGGCGGAGCCGTCCGTAAGGCTGTCGGAAATGGCCCGTATCACCGCGAACGGAATACAATTTGCACAGCAGACATGACCTATCGCTGCGCCCTCCATTTCACAGGCTATTGCGCCGAATTTTTTGGCGATAGCCTTTTTTTCACTAACGGTCGACACAAATCGGTCGCCGGAGGCGACGGTACCGGTGAAATATTTTATTCCGCAAGCCTCCGCGGCGGCGGCAAGGTCTTTAATCAACTCAGCGTCGGCGGGGACTCTGACCGTTGGCCGGCCGTTTATGAGCACAAGCCCCGGCTCGTCGCCTATGGCCGTGGTGTCCATATCGTGTTCTACCGTGTCGCCGGCAATTACAATATTTCCCACTTCCAGCTCCGGACTCAACGAACCCCCAACGCCGGTGTTTATTATTTTGTCGGGGTTGTAGGCCATTATCATTGTCTGTGTACACATGGCGGCGTTGACCTTGCCTATGCCGCAGACGGCGGTCACAGCTTCGACGCCGCAAAGCCCACCGCTTGTAAATTCTATCCCGCTTATAACGCGGGACTCGGCGGCGGTCATTTTTTTGCGCAGACCGTCTATCTCGATATCCATAGCTCCGATTATTCCTATCATATGTTTGGCTCCCCCTTGTAACGAAAATCAATATTTCCGTAATTTTTCAGCGTCTCCAAATATTTGGCACATTCTGCCTTGGCGCTCTCGAGCTGAAGCTCTCGGTAGTTGCCGCACTCTTCGCGTTTGGCTCCAAAGACCTCTCCCTCATGGGACACAATTTGTTCGAGAACCTTAAAGACGGTTTCCAGTACAGCGGCCTTCGGCACATTTCTTGTCAACAGATAAAATCCTGTACGGCAGCCCATGGGGCCAAAGTATATTACCCTGTCCCCAATTTCGGAGTTGCGTACATATGTCGCGAACAGGTGTTCTACTGTGTGCATGGTAACGTTGTCCATATAAACGCCGCTGTTAGGCTTTCTTGTTCTAAGGTCAAAGGTCGTAATATCGCCGTCCACGCGTGAAATATAAATTCCCGGTTCCAGTAAATCGTGGTTCACCGAAAAACTCGCTATCCTATTCATCGCCGTCACTCTCCTCATCCAAACTTTCCCGGGGTTCTGGGCCGACCCGAACTTCCCTGTCCTGGGCTTTGTATGTACTTCTTCCCAAAGAGTCGCGGCGTATTTCGACGCCGTCCTTATAAACTATTCTGTAGCTTTCCACAACGTAGCCTCTTGAACCTGTCTTTGACGTAACCCGTTCGCCGGGCTTTAAGCTGCCGTCAACGGTCTCACGAACCTTGGGCTCGATTACGGAAACGGTGTTATTGACGATTTTTACGTCGGTAAAGGCATCGCTTTTTTGACCGTAAACGCGGACCGTCAAATCGCCGCCGTTGACTTCGGCAACGATTTTTATAGGAGCGTCATAGCTGTTTTTGAACTTAAAATCCTGATTTGGATAGCTTATGGCCGCGTCCTGTCCCAAAGGCAAGTAGGCCACCGGAAGGGAGTGGTTGGAGCGCTTGACTATTTCCAAGTCCGCGTTAAGCGCCGCGTTGTAAAGGGTACTGGACACCTGACACACACCCGCGCCGACCGAATCCACAACGGTTCCGTTGGCGTAGCCCTTTGCCACCTGATATCCCTCATCGTCCGTTATTTCACCGTTTACGTCATTGAATGAGAAGGTCTCGCCGGGCAAAAGCTCCGTACCGTTTATGTTCTTCGCCGCGATTTTAATATTATGTACCCGTGTGGAATAGCTCGTATCGAATTGAGTCGTCATTTCGCCCACAATATCCGGATACAACTCACCGTCGTCTAATGCCTCCACGCTTTCCGAGTCGATAAGGAACTCGTAGCTCTCGCCCTCGGAAGAGTTTTCCGCCTGTATTTCTTTGGCGTGGTCGAGATCAAAGACTTTTACCGTGGCGGTTATGTCTCCTTCGGAATTGCGCCCGTAAGGCGCGTTGGGTTCAGATTTTACGCTGCGGTAAATTTCATCCACATTCAGAAGCGTAAACGGAACAACATTGACAGGCGCCTGAACAGTTTCCACATCTTCAAAGGATTTCGCGTTCTCAATTATGGATAGAAGCTTGTCCACATCCACCTCCCGGCCGTTCATTCCGTTTGTAATTACTACCTTGCCGTCCACAAGCTCAAACTTCGAGTCGGTTGGCGCGATTGCGTAGCTTTCGACAAATTCCGTAAGCTCGCCGCTCGGTTCCACCGCCACAAGAGATTTTGACGAGGACAACTTTGTCGGGGCAAAAAAAGACGTGCAGATATTCAATACATTTTTGGCAAAATTTTTGCTTTTCCCAAGAGAGAAGGCCTCGCCGACAATTACATTGGTCTTGTACATGAGGCCAAGCTCGTCAAGAGTGAAGGATTTTTCGCTGCCATCGTCCAAAGCCACGTTTATCCTGCGCCCGGCAAAGGCCTTTTCGAGAACTTCTTCCGCCTGACCGGGGGACATTCCGCCCACACGGATGCCGTCGACGTAGACGTTGCGGAGTATTTTGTCCGAACCAGCCTCCGCGGCCACATAAACACCCGCCGTACCGATTATTGCCGCTATAACGGCAATAACGGTAACTGTAAGCAGGATGCGATGTTTCTTTGGAGCTGTTGATCTGAATTTGATTTTTCGCATTTTAAATCCTCTTTTTCCTGATCATGGAGTCCTTGACCACGGGCCGATCCATCTTCATATACAGCGTCATTGCGGCGTGACGGGCGGCCTCGATCGGAAGTCCGTTTTCGTCGGTCATTTCCCCGACCGTCTGGGTGAAATATGGCCGCATGGGCTGTATGACCTCCACCTCATCGCCCACAAAGAAGCGGTTGCGCTGTGAAACGCGGGCTATACCGGTTTTTTCGTCATACTCCTCCACGATGCCGACAATATCGTAATCCCTTATATAAGAGCTGCTGCCGTATATTTGCGCTCCTTCCGGCGGTATGCCAAAGAAAAATCCCGTGTAATATTCCCGGTGGCTGACCTTGCATATTTCCTCATAGAGTTTTTCGTCATACACGTAATTTCCCGGGTCGGAAATATAGGCGTCGATGGCGTTTCTGTAGGCTTGGACTATGGTGGCGACGTAATATTCGCTCTTTACGCGGCCCTCTATTTTGAGCGATGTAATCCCGCTTTCAATAAGCTCGGGGATATGATTTATCATGCAGAGATCCTTGGAATTAAAAATGAACGTGCCCCTGTCGTTTTCGTACACAGGATAATATTCTCCAGGCCGCTTTTCCTCGACCAATGAATAGTTCCAGCGGCAGGGATGGGAACAGGCGCCTTGATTGCTGTCGCGGCAGGTCATGTAGTTGCTGAGAAGACAGCGTCCGGAATATGAGACGCACATGGCTCCGTGAACAAAGGCCTCCAGCTCGCAGTTCGGGTTTTTATCCGATATTTCCCTAACCTCGCCGATAGTCATTTCCCGGGCCAGCACCACCCGTGAGGCACCCATTTCATGCCAGACACGGACTGTTTCGTAGTTGGTATTGTTGGCCTGGGTGCTGATATGAATATCCAGACCGGGAGCGGCCTTCTTACAAAGGAAAAAGGCTCCGAGATCGGAAACAAGCACCGCGTCGGCTCCAAGAGCGTATATCTCACGGAAATAGTTCTCCATAGGTTCAAGGTCGGAATTGTGGGGAATGATATTCGCGGTGACATAGACCTTCTTCCCCATTTTGTGAGCATAATCAATGCCCTCGGCCATTTCGTCGCGGGTGAAATTGTCCGCGGCGGATCGGAGCGAGAATGCCTCGCCGCCGATATAAACCGCGTCGGCGCCGTATTTCAGGGCAATTTTAAGTTTATATAAATTGCCCGCCGGGGCGAGAAGTTCGATTTTTTTCAATGAAATTCTCCTAACATTATTTCTTAACCGAAAGAGCCACGCCGTCGCCTATTGGAATGAGAGTTGTTGTCAGCAGCGGATGGTTTGTTACGGCCTCCAGGTACATTCTCAGCCGCTTGACGATGGTTATCTTTCGGCGGACGACACTACCGTCGTCGCCGGTCATGCCGTGAAAAAGCACATTGTCGGAAAGCAATATGCCGCCGGAGTTCAACAGCCTGAGCAGCTCGGGCAGGAATTCGATGTATTGAGCCTTGGCCGCGTCAAGGAAAATAAAGTCAAAATCTCCGTCCAGCCAGGACAAAACCTCGGCGGCCTCTCCCTCAATTACTCTGATACGGCTCTCATATCCAACCTTGAAAATGTTGTCGACGGCAATTTCGGCGTGCTTTTTGTACCGTTCCACGGTGATGATCTCACTGTCCGGCGGAAGGTTATCCGCCATGAGAATACTGCTGTAACCGACAGCCGTGCCCACCTCAAGTACACGCCGGGGCTTTTTCAGCGCGAGGAGAGTGACGATGAACTGTTCGGTATCCGGAGCGACAATCGGAGCGTAGCTTTCCGTTAAAGACGATTTCCGCCGCAGTTCCTCAAGGAATGCGCTACGTCGGGGCAGCAGAGACCTAATATATTCCTTTTCGTTGTCCATCAGAAACAACCGCTTTCCGTAATTATATAGTCCATTTTAATGTCGTGAGGCCTGGGCTCGATGCCGTCGGCGATCTGGAAGTCAAATACCGCCGCCGCTTTAACGCAATCCATGTCAGCCAGAAAACGGTCATAACAGCCTTTTCCGTAACCAACGCGGTTCTTGTCGCGGTCAACTGCCACAGCCGGAACGATTGCAAAATCAATGCTTTGCTTATCCGCAAAAACCGGCTCAGCGGGTACGGAAACGCCGAATTTCCCCCTCGTCAAAAGGGTGTCGGAGGTAAAGAGAGCCGGACAAATTTTCACGCCGTGGGTCACGGGCACATAAAAGCTTAAGGGCAGGGTGAACACTCCTCGCACGTCGGCCTCTCCCCTTATGGGCAGATAGAGCATAATCGACCGGGCGTTAAGGCTACAAATCAGTTTTTTTGCGTTTTCACAAACCAAGCCCGATGCAAAGCTATATCGCCCCACATCAACTGCAAATTTTTTTCTCGCTTCAATTAACTCTCTTCTCAGTTCAGACGTCAGCATTGTATTTTGCTTTTTATCACATCGGCGATGGCCTTTCCGTAAAGGGCCTCGACCAAGGCGAGACCAAACTCGATAGAGCGGCCCGCCCCCTTGGCGGTAATTACCCGTCCGTCCCTTACAACGCCCTCGCCGGTACACTCGGCGCTCAGCAGCTCGTCCTCGTAGCCGGGGAAGCAGGTGGCTCTTTTACCGCGCAAAACTCCTCTGCGGCCTAAAACCATGGGAGCGGCGCATATGGCAGCAATAAAACAGCCGTTGCTCTCGGCCTTATCTATAATTTCGCCTATTTCTTCACTGTCGCGGAGATGCTCCGCACCGGGAAGTCCGCCGGGAAGGATGATCATTTCGCAGTCGTCCATATTGACCTCGTCCATTGTTATATCGGCGGTGACCTCCACATTTTTTGAGCACCGTACCTTTTTCCCGAACAGACCCACGGTGCGCACCTGTGCCCCGGCTCGGCGCAGCATATCCAAGGGCGCCATTGCCTCGACTATCTCAAAGCCGTCCGCAAGAAACAAATATACCATTTTTACCATCCTTTCTCTATTCCCCGGCCTCTATGACCGTGTATTTTTTCACTAAAAAAGTGGGCTGATAACTTTCCTTGGCCTGACGCAGGCCGTCTATACCCATGTCCTCTTCCCTGTTAACGTACTCGTATTTGCTCCAGGCGTTTTCGCAGAAAAGCCGGTTTATCATCTGATACGCTCCGCGGTATTCGTCTCTGGCCTGTTCAAGCTGGATCAGAGCGGTATTGCCGTTGAGAGCCTCGCCGAAGCTCATCGCAACGATCTTTCCGTCAACGCGTATAACGGCTCCGCGCTCTCCCAGAGCGGAATAATTGTCAAAATATTTCTTCATCGCGGAAAGTTCAAACGGATTTTGATTGTGATCCTTTTCGGAAACCAATTCATACATCAGGGGAGCGCACTCGTTTACCGCAGTTTCCGGACTGACCTCCTCATAGGTGTAATTATAATTTTCCACAAAATAATTTATGTGATTTCGCTTGGCGTGGAGTTTTTTTCCTGCCAAAGAAATAAGCTGCGCCGAGGTATAGACATAATCCTCGCAGTCTCGTTCCTCGTTGGCGAGGAACTCCGCTCCCTTGTAGGACATGAGCTGTGCAAGCTGCGCCTCGTTAACAAGGCGAAAGGCCATTATATGGCCGTTGCTGTGGCAATATTCCTTAAGCCTGTCAAGAGCGGTGTTGATGTCGCCATTCCCCAACGGAAAATAATAAGATGGAATTCTGTCCCTGACGTTGAATTGATAATAGAAAAATTCTCCGTCTACCGCCACTTTGGCCCGGTAATAGTCGTCCCAGATGAACAGCGTGGCGAATGAGCCTTCCGATGCGTTCGTTTCAGCTTTATATTTATCGAATAAGACCTTATCATCTACTCTGATATTTCTGAATGTAAGCATAAATTCCCTTTCTGTAAGCTGCTCACTATATCCGCGCTTATGCTCTCAACTGACCGGGGAAGGCCGTTTTCCGAGCACTTTATTTCCGTCCAGCCAAGGTCTTTTGCGGCGGCGCAGGCACTGTCGTAGACACGGCGCAGATATGCGGTATCTTTTTCATGTATATCCTTTTCGCTTTTGCCGGTAATCTTATTTTTCCGGCCCTCCATGAGCTTTTGCGCGGCCTCCGGCTCCATGTTGAGGAATATGACCTTATCCGGCTTTGGCAGCCCAAGCCTCCCATACTCCAAGTCATTCAGCCATTCTATAAAATCAGTCCGCTCCGTACCGTGAAGCTTGGCGGCCTGATAAATTATATTCGAGCTGACATATCTGTCGGCAACAATATACACATCTTCATCCATCATGCTTCCCCATTTTGTTTTAAACGAGGCGTAACGGTCCGCCGCGTAAAACAAAGCCGCCGCATAAGGACTGACAGCGTCGGGCTCAGTACCGAAGTCGCCGCCGAGATACATTTTTACAAGGGCGGAAGAAGGACTTTCGTAATCCGGAAATGTAAGGCGAAACACCCTGTGTCCCTCTTTTTCAAGATACTCACACAAAAGCCCCGTCTGGGTCTCCTTGCCGCTGGCATCCGTGCCCTCGATAACAATAAGCTTTGCCATGATCAGTCCCTCTTATATCTTTTGCCCTTAAAAAATACCTTAACGGCGAACTTTGGCAGGGCAAGCATCCGCACAAAGCGCCAAGGCTGCTTTATAAGCCTGTAAAACCACTCGAGACCGTGGTCGCAGAAAAATTTCGGCGCCCGGAGTACAGTCCCCGCCAAAACATCCAGACTGCCGCCGGCCCCGATAACCAATTTGGCGTTCAGGCGGCTGCGGTTGTTGTATATCCATTCCTCCTGCTTTGGGAAGCCCAGACAAACCATGAGCAGGTCGGGATGGGTTGAGTTGATTTTTTCGATTATGGGGCCGTCGTCATTAAAATATCCGTCGGATGTGCCGGCGATAACAATGCCGGGATTGTTTTCAGTGATTGTTTTTGCCGCCGCTTCAGCGACGCCGGGCTTGCTGCCGAAAAGGTACACGGATTTGCCTTTTGCGGCCATATCCTTGAACAGGCGGCACACTAGGTCAAAACCGGCCACTCTCTCTTTAAGCGGTTTATGAAGCATTTTGGCGGCGTAGACCACGCCGATGCCGTCGGGAACGGTCAGATCGGCGCTGTTGAGCTTGGCCATAAATACCGGATCGTTGGACGCGTAGAGTATTATCTCGGAATTCGGAGTGTAAAGAACGCTGCACTCCTCGGTCTCCATCAGGGCCATAGCCTGACTTTCCGCTTCGTCCATTGTGACAATATGTATATTTGCGCCAAGTATATTTACTATATCATTCACTAAAAATTCCTCCCACAAATTCTCTTTTTATCATACCACATTTTTTCAATTTGTGCAACAAAAATTTCGATTTTATCCGGAAAAAATGAAAAAATGGCTCAGTGAAAAGCCATTTTTTCAATCCCTATTCTATTTCGTTCAAAATTGCCTTGAGAACCATGAGCTCGTCATAAGTCAGGGTCACGCCCTTCCCCATCTTTTCGTGGCCGGGCGCCCAGTCACGAATATCGAACTTGGGCGCGGCGCCGTTCCAGCTAACCAAATTCAGCTCCTTGCGCCAGCCTTTCGCGTTCTCCTCGGAGATGCGGCCAAGCTCCTGTTTTATTTCAAATCTTATATCCGCCATTATCTTATCCCTTCTTAAGTTCGCTGACAGTGACTGCGGCGCATTCTTCTTCCGCCGCGAGCACGGCCTCGCGCCAATCGTTTACACAGATGAACAGGCTCCGGCACTTTCGGGTCACAAAATTTTTTTCTATCGCGCCATCCAGCGCCGCCAGCATATCGTTGTAAAAGCCGTCAAAATTGAGTATTACAATGGTTTTATCCAACTGCCCGAGCTGCTTTAGTGTGAGGATTTCATAAAGCTCCTCATAGGTGCCTATGCCGCCGGGTACCACAATAAAGCTGTCGGCTCTGTCCTCCATTATGGCCTTGCGCTCACGCATGGTTTCGGTGAATATCAGCTCGTCGCAATCGCTGTATACGGCCTCTATGCTATTTTCCCTGAAAAATTCCGGTATAACGCCAAGAATTTTTCCTCCGCCGCGGCGAACGCCCCGGGCGACCGAGCCCATAAGGCCATTCCCTCCGGCGCCGAACACCAGATCATGACCCCGTGACGCCATAAACTCGCCCAGATTTTCCACGGCGTCAATATAGGTTTTGTCAATCGTGGGCGATGAAGCACCAAATACGCAAATGTTCAATTATAACACATCCCTGAAAAAATCGGGGCGAACGGCTCTCCGTTCGCCCCATGTTAAGCCTGAGTTTATTATTCCTTTATTTTCTTACAATCATTCCTCGTCAAGGATAGCGTCCATAGTGGCCTCATAGGTGCCGTCCTCAATCATTTCAACGATTTCAAGCACGGTGGCGGAAGGCTCCTCGTTCAGATCAGTGACCGTAAATACCGTGGCCCGGTTAATGTCATTGGTAAGAGTGACGGCATCCGATTCAAATCTAACATAGCAATTATGGCCTTCATCTGTATTGTTGCCGGGTATGCTAAGCACAATTCCGCCCTCGACCTCGTCCATATAGAAGCACTGGTTGGCGTCGGCATTGTCGGCGGGACCTTTATACTTATACATGCCACAGGTTCCGCCGCTAACTATAGCTCCATTGCTAACGTCGATTACCTGACCGGTAGCGGCGCTGAAGAATACATATCTGCCGTCACCCTTGGGAAAGAGGTTCCAAGTTGTGCCGCTTTGGCCGACTTCAAACATTCTGGTTCCGTCGGAAAGCTCAACTGTTCTGATATTGGATGGTTCTGTGTCAAGATACATACGCAAGTTGTCGATATATATCTCGCCCCATCTTTCTTGACCGATGGAGAACGTAATTGTATCGACGGGGTTAGCGTCCCAATCAACGTCGCTGTCAGTGTTGTAGGGTACAACGGTTTCAATCATGCGGTAGCCGTCATAGATGGAAATATCAGTCAAATGCAAGGAAGGATGAACCTTCACCTTTACCTTTAAGAGCGCACCGTCCATTATACCGTCGTTATAATCATGGATGTAAATCTGTTCCACCTTGTCGTAACGGGCGTCCGCTTCACCCTTCTGATAGTTAAGAACATCAAATCTTTCGGGATCGTTCATTCCGTCATATCTGTAAATATCTGCGTATTTACCTATCGTAGTCAAAGAACCGCTGTCGAAAGCTACGGAATCGCGGGCTTGGAAGGTGTTATTACGTCCGTTTTCGTCATAGCCTCCGTTACCCCATGCCTGATGGCGAATTTGAATTGCGCTGGGGTGATCTTTATCCCCTATCTTTGTAGGAATGCCGTGGGACAGGGTAAAGCCGCCGTTCTGGATATTCTGCCAAGACCATTCGTTGATATAGCGCATATCAAATTCTATGGTAAAGTCCTCACCGTTTGTATCTTCAATCGGGAGACTGTGAGAAACCATTACCCCTTGACCGTTATCGCTGTCATGAACACGGTACAGATGTATGCCGGAGTTGCCAAAAGCCGTCTTTGTTACAGCGGCATAGAACTCGTCACTCATATCCTTGGCAGTGCCGTTGCTGTCATAGATTTTACCGGTCCAACCGTTAAAGCCGTCCTTATCCAACATGAGCTTATCTTCAGCTTCATATGTGAAATCCTCAGAGTACAGATACCTGCTTCCGTTGGTGGAAATTTCAACAGGAATGGATATGATGGGTGACAAAGGCTGTTCAACGCCCATGTCCCATGCGAAGAGCTTGATCTTGTCGCCGGCCTTTATTTCGCCGGTGTACGGAACATCAACCTCTATTTGAGGCTCACCCATAGCGGAACGACCGTTATCCCTGCTGTTGTCCTCATCGGCGCCGGAAAGGCTTGTTTGGGGAACGCTGCGGGCCGGAATTACCTCGTCCTGACTCTTAAAGCCGACAAGCTTGCCGGTATTGTCATAATGGGCAAGAGCAAACTTGGCATCGCCGGAGCCGATAGAAATGTTGGAAACTACAAACTTGCCGTTAAAAGTTGTTTCTCCGACGGGCAGTTTGTCGATCTCCTCGCCATTCACCTCAAGTGCCGCGTCTGCGAACATCTCGGGGTCGTCCTGGGTCTTAAAACCATTAGCCTGGAAATCGGTCATAACGCCGGTATGATACTCATAGTTCATCCAGTAACGGTACTCGCCGCTTATCCAGAGCAGTCTGGGGCCGGCATTGGTGCCGTCATCGTTCATCTTGTAATTGTAGATAGCGTTGGGACGGGCGTTAGGTACGGGAGAATTCTGTGTCAAAGCCTGACGCTTAGTCCAAGTGGAGCCGTGGTCGTCGCTTTCCCAACGGTAGATTTCAAATACTTTGCCGTATGTGCCATCGGTAGGTATGGACAGATAGATAACATTGGCGTCATCGGCGTTATGGTCAAAGGTCAGACCGCCGCTGTAGCAACGCTCCTGTGTGGCGTTCTGGTGGAACCACTTTCCGGCGTAGGTAAGGAAAGTCTTTACCCACTGGCCGGTCTCCTTATCCCAACGGGCGTACCAGTAATAGTGGTGGCTGCGTGAGTTATCTTTCTCTGTATCCTCGCCTAAATATTCACTGGGCAGTTCGCCGTTGGGGCCCGGTTCTGTGGCTGTGATGTCGGCATATACGACGCAGGGCTCGCCATTCTCATTGTGAGAAATATCCCAAGTCCAACCCCTGTGTTCAATGCTGCCGCCGCTGGGATCGGTAAAGTTCATACCGGTTTGTTCGCTGGCATCAAATACTACCAGATCGGGATAAACGTTATAAAGCTTGGCGGTCATTACACCCCACTGACCATTGGTTTTGGTACCGTCAGCATCAGGAGCGCCTTGATCTTTAAATTCAGCCTTATTTTCGAAAGGAAGGGGCTGGAGCAAAGTGCCATTGGCAGTGTAAATGTTCTGATCATTGACGTTAAGAGTCATATAGAAGATATGATTTCTCTTGTCATTGTCAGGATGGTTGGCAGTATAAGTAATGTAAATAAGGTTCTTTTCCTCATCGTAATCGTACTTGGTATAGGGTCTCCGTGTAGTGTCATTTTTTCCGCCGTCGTCAAAACTGTAGTAGGAGGTGTTGGCGATCTGAGTCTGTCCCATAACAGGAACAATCTCGCCGTCTTTGTCGCTGCCGAAACGGCCATTTTCGTCGGGCATGGGGAATTTGGCAAGAGTGGGCTTCCAGTGAACGCCTCTCCAGCCTACATAGATAGCGTCGCCTTTTGCGTCAGTATCGTCATGAACCATGAATACAGTGGGATATGTGGCGTTGTAGACCTCTTTGCTTTCAAGATCGTTGTTTGTCTCGCAGTAGTAATACTGTTCGGCTTCCCATCCCTGAGTGATGTCCTCTTTCGCCTTGGTTACACGGAAATACATATAGGCTTCGTTGGTGTGCATTGAGTACACAGCCATGATACGTCCGTCGGGCAGAACTACAACAGCGGGGTTGTTATGGTCGTCGCTCTCCAGCTTTTCGTGGATAACAACGCGGTCATATGTGTCGGTATCATGATCATACTGAGCGACAACGATGTCGCCGCAGTCCTCAACCCAGCCCATGTAGGTGCGGTCATGCTCAAACTTGTAACCGTTATTGCTGGTGTAAACTATGGGATTACCTTCGGAATCTTTGGTTTCACCCTGATAGAGCTTGGCAAGATCATCGCCGGGCTGAATGTGTGTGCCGCTGGGTTCAACGTACCAGTTCCAGCCGCCGTTGTTAGTGGCGACGGTATTCTTGTTAGCCAAGGTCTCGTTGTCTATCTCTACTTCTTTAACATGTACCGTGCAGGTGACCTCAAGGCCGATTTCTTCAATAGTGCCGGTCTCGCTCGTGTCGCCGGCGGCGGTTACATCAGCGTCGCCATTCCATTTAACGGAATATTTTTTTGACTGTCCATCGCTGAATTTTACGAGAACGTCGGCGGGCAATGTCGGTGCGCTGCCAACGACAGTATTGGCGACAACATCATCACACTCGGCGGTAACCTTGTGATAATTTACTTCCAATACATTGTTCTCGGCATTTACTTTTTCAATGTATGGGGCTTTATTTATGTCGTCGGTAACATATATATTTTTGCTTTCCTTGTCGTAAGCGACTCCTTGAGTGTCGTCGGTATAAGCTTTATCGGTGGTCCATTTAATCGTCTTGGGGTCAAAGACATTATTATTGTCCTCATCAAGATACTTTAAAGTGAGTTCGGTCCAACCGTCTTCCCAGTGAACACGGTGGCTTGTGACCCCGTAATTATTTTCGCCGGCCTCATAGCCCGCTCCGTGAACAAACATCAAAGATATACTGTCGAGGCTGCTGTTTCTGAAAGCGGCGGGGCCATTGGTGACCTCGGTCTTAACGCCGTTTTCATCAGTAATATACATCTGATATTTTTTATCAGCGAAATCGACAACGGTTCTCAGCCGATAGGTTTTCCCGGTTTCACAGGGAACATTGCTATCTTTCCATGCAGTGTCGTGATACTCAAAGACACTCTTATTCATGAACCGAACAATGGGGCCGGTGCCGTCAAAGGTGCTCGTTGTTTCATTGCCGTAGGAAATAAGCTTGTTTGTTCCTTCGGAAATTGTGAAGGTAGTATCGAATATGACATTTCCGCCGGCATAGGTGGTGCCAAGCTTGTTGTTCCACACGAATTGAGCGCCGTCAGAGTTGCCGCCATTGTAAATATGGTCTTTCTTGCTATCGTCTTTAACGTCAATACTGTGGTCGCAGCGCAGAGTTTCAAGCTTAATGTTTATATCCTTTCCCCCAACTGTGGTAGTATAACCGGTATCGGTTTCCTGCCATGTCACGGGAACATCCACGGTGTTCTTGCCGTCAGCGAGGGTGGCGGACAAGGTCTTGGGCAAGAAAGGTTTATCGCCCTCAATTACGGAAATATCGTCGGGATTTTTTATTGAATCTAAATCTATACTTGTCTTTGTATATTCAGCCGTGTAACTGTTTGTCCCCTCTGTAAGCTCAAGAGCCTTAAGCTCGTTCCTTGTGTAGTATTCGCCGTCTTTTTCAACAACCAAAGGAGCATCCTCGTCAGAGGGAATGTATTGGTCGCCTACATAAGAGGTAACAGTTTTTGCTCTAAGAGAAGTATCTCCGCTCTTAAGAGTCAATTCAACAGTGCAGACATCGGCAAGTTCAACGGTAAGTTTAGGTTTAACAGAACCGTCCTTACCTTCAAAAAGCACTTTAATTATTTCACCGGTGCTGGTGGTTGTGTTAATATTAATTACTGCAAACGAAATACCGGTATCTTTAAGACTGACAAAATTTTCAGCAACATATTCCGTCACGTCAAAATCATATGTACCCGTATTATTTACTGTCTGTTCACTTAAAACGACCATATCGCCGGGAACAACAGTAGTTGACGACGTGATGTTATGAGCGGGAAGCCCGAGATCCTCAGGCTTCACATATTCGCTCTCTTTCCATTTTGAGTTATCTATCGCGACAATAGATACAGTGGAACCTATATCGGCTTCGGCACAGTTTAAGGAAAGAGTGGCCTTTTTAACCACCTTTTTTCCGGAAAGCTGATCAGCAGAAAAGGCGTTTGAAAGGTCAAAGCCAACGTACGCATTTCTCTGGTTCCAGTTAGAATGGTAAACAAACAGAGATGAGCTTGGGTAAGAGCCAAGTGTAACGTCATCTGTGGCACTCCCGCTTCCTTTTACGTTGTGTGTGGCAGTTTTAGTCGCTTCAACCGTGACGGTGTCCGCTACGTCGGCGGCAAAAGCAAGCCCCGGCATTACCGCCAGAACCATTACCAAAGCCGTCAACAAAGCTAAGAAACGTTTTGTTTTCATATTCTTTACCTCCTGTTAATAATTTCACAATATATTATATAATAATTTAACAAAAAAGTCAATAGCAAATATTAAAATACTTGTGATATTTACCACAATTTTTTACTTGTTAGAATTGACAAACCATACATATAGTGTTATAATGAAATAAATCCGAAATTTAAATGACAAGGAGAGATTACAATGAAAAAAATTCTGTCCGCCGCCGTTGCGGCGGCAATGCTCATGGGCGCGTCCCCGGCTGTTATTTACGCCGCGGACAGCGTTCCCGCGGCGCAAATCCAGGCTCAAACGGCCATCGACCCGTTCGACAGCGCTTATTGCGCCATCGTCAACGCGTCCTCCTCCGGCGTGATAGCCGTCGAGGGCATGGGCCGTGAAAATCTCGACAAGATAGTTGTTGAAAAGATCGGCGAGCCCGACGGCACATCCTATCCCTTTGGGGATTACGCTCTCTGGCGCATCTCCCCCATCGGCGGCGGTATGTACTGCGCCGTCAACAAAAACAGCGGCCGAAGCCTTGATGTGCCCGACGCCCTTAAGGACGACGGCGTACAGCTCATTCAATACAGCTACAACGGCAACGCCCAGCAAAAGATGACTTTTGAAAAGGTAGACGGTTCGGACGGCTTATATACAATAAAACCCAGCCATGCCGATACTTATCTGGCCGAAAGCGGCGGCAAGCTGGTGCAGATTTCCGACAAAAACGCCGACGAGGCACACTGGAGGTTAGTTCCTCTCGAGGAGTCAATTATGCGCCGTGTGGCCGGAACTCCCGGATACGCCCTCCTCGACGACAACCAGAAGCGGGCCTTTGACAACTATTTCTTTAGCAAAATGGATATGAGCCGCAGCGTCAGGAACAGCGCCGAGACCCTCCTTTGCACCAACAATTATATGGCGCTTTCCGCCGAGGCCCAAAAGGAGCTGCTCATAACGTCCCTGACCTATACCGCCTCCGGTCAGGTGGTCGGAGACGTGGTGAATGAAACTCCCGCCGAGTATACCATCGTCAAGGCCGAACAGGTGCCCGACTACGACATTTGGCGCGGCAGCCGCACCACCTGCTGGGTATACGACGTTGAAATGGCCGGCGACGTTGAAGGTCAGGTACACAAATTCCAGTTCATCAGCAACGAAGCCGACGAGGACGCCCCCATGGTAACCAAGGCCATCGAGGCCATCGGCGTATTCCCCTACGCCCTCCGTCAGCACGTACACAAGCTTTACTGGAAGAGCGGGGACACCGCCAACAGCTATAACGGCGGCGGCAACGAGATATGGATCCGACTTACCTGGGAGCCTACCCGTCAGCAGATTTCCCAGACACTTTCCCATGAGCTGGGTCACGTGCTGGAGCAGAATATGCTTCAGGATCCCGACGTGTGGTCGCTGGCCGAACGCCTTGACGCCACGCCTATCTCGTCTTACGGTTCCAGCAATGAGACCGAGGATCTGGCCGAGTTCAGCCGCACCTACTGGACGAACCTCGGCAAGGACACTTTTGACGAGCTGGAAAAGGTTTATCCCAACCGCCTTAAAATATTTAAGGGCTTGCTCTACCGGGCAGATAAGGAATACTTTGCCGACTACGCCGAGTTTGAGGAGTTTATCGACGAGCTCACCGCTCAGGCCCGTGCCGCCGGAAGCGACAGCGACAATTCCGGCCTTGACGAGAAGAAGCTTTATAAGATAGTCGATCCCGCCACCGACAGGGCTTTCACGGTCAAGGACAGCTCCATGGACAATGACGTTCCTCTCACTCTTGAGCAGTTCACCTGGAAGCCCGGTCAGATTTTCGGCATTGAAAAGTACGGCAATCAGATTAAAATAATAAGCAATAACAGCGGCAAGCCCATTCAGCTTGACGACAGCGCACTCAGCGGCAAGAGCCTTGTTCAATACGGCGGCACCTGGGCGATTGACGAAAAATTTGCAGTGTATGAAAAGGATGGCCTGTTTGAGCTTATGGCTCCCCGTTATCAGCTTTACGCCTCCCCGTTCGGCAACAATGTCGGTCAGACCATAGAGGCACACGGTTGGAAATTCGTAGAGGTGGGCGACAGCGATGTCAAGGTCGCCACGATAAAATACGACGGCAAGGCGCTTAACGCCGGGGAGTCCGTGGAGCCTGTCACCACCGGAACGGAGGGAGCCTCATGGAAGATAAGCCCTGCGGAGGAAAAGGGCACGGTTAAAATAATCAACACCGCCACCGGCCTTGCTATGGATATTCTTGACTCCAGCACGGATGAGGGCGCGGCTCTGATAACTTATGATTATTACGGCAACGCCAATCAGCTCTTCGTGCTTGAGGAGACCACCGGCGGCGTGAAGATAAAGAACGTAAACAGCGGCCTTTACATAAATGTGGACGAGGACGGCGCCGTCACTCAGCGGCGCAGCGCCACCGTGTTTACCATTGAAAACGCAGAATAAGACGGTATAATAAACGGGCTGTAAAAAAAGCCATACAAAAAAAGACTGCAATCTCAAAAAGCAGAGGTTGCGGTCTTTTTTTGTGATATTGTGATATATTAAAAGTGTCGACCGAGGGGCGAGTTTTTTGTCGGACAAGGAAGAGGTCACAGAGAATACTGTAATTTATTGGAGTCCTTCACGGAGCCGTATAAATTGCCCGTCATGTCCCGAGGCGCACAGAGAAAGTTCGTATTCGCCGAACTCAGTATGAAAGAGCGTACACGGCCGGGCGGTTCCGTCTCGGAGCAGGGTCAGACCGGGCATACATATTTCCAAACGTTCCGGCGCAAGGGAAAGGCCCTCGCCGGTCATCTTCATATAACTCTCCTTTAGCGTCCAAAGGGTGAAGAAGCGCCGCAGTGCCTCTATTTCGCTTTCCGCCGCACGCAGATATGCGCGTTCGCCCGCAGTAAAGACGCGTGGTACGACCTCAAACGGTGCGTCCTTTATCTGTTCGATGTCGCAGCCAACCGGCGCGTCGCTTATGGCGCACAGTGCCAAGCTGCCCGCATGGGACAGGCTGAAGAAAATCCCGTTACAGTACGGTTTTCCCTGCGCATCAACGGCGACGTCACAGGTCCGAAATCCGTGGGCAGCCAGCATACGCTCCATCAGCCGCCAAACGCCAAGGCTGCGTCTGCGGTCGTCCCCGCGCCGGTAACGGAGGATATACCTTTGCCGCCACGGCGGGATGCCGCACAAAGCCGACGGATCATCCATCGGATCGGGAAGGGTCGAAACGTCCGCCAGCGCGTACTCAACCATGCTGTGTCTCCGGCTCCTTGAGCGCAACCTCCACAGTCGTGTTGTTCAAATCAAGCACACGCATATACTGCACCTTGTCCGATACGCGCTTGATGAGCTCGATCCCATGTATTTCGAACTCCTTCGAGTCCGTTATGTAACTCGTAGGATCGAAGGGTATGCCGTTGTCCCGGGTGCGCAGGATCAAGAAGTCCGGGGCAATGCAGAGATTGATGTCAATGGAGCGCACATTTTTGCCGCCGTACCGGATAATGTTGACCGTCATTTCCTCCGCTGCGACAGCGATAAGGTTCGCCCTCGTCAGGCCGACGCCGCAACGCTGACAGAACGCGGTGATCTCCTGGGGCACACGGGATGTTTCTTCCAGAGCCGGGCCGATGGAAAAGTCCAGAACGCGCTCGTTCCGCACGGTGGGCAGCAGGAGGAAATCCTTTCCCCTATAGCGGAAGCGGCGCAGGACTGTAACCGTCAGCACGGTCAGCACCTCGCTGAGAACCAGCGCGATCATCAGCCAACGCAGCCGTTCGGCCTCGTCCGGCCTCGCCAGCAGCACAAGCAGGAACGCCGACGGCAACGCGACTACGCAGTTGCGCAGCGACGTTACAAACGACGACAGCTTTTCCTTCTCGGTGCTCTGATAAAAATACATCATAAAGCCGTTGAACAGATAGAACGGCAGACTGAACATAAATATGTGCAGCGAGGACGCCGCCATGTCCATCAGCGGCCCGTCCGCAATGCCGAAAAGACTCACGATCTGCCGCGTGAACACCGCCAGCGCCGTCATAAACACCGCCATCACGGCGTAGCTGCAGCAGAGCACGTTTTTGGCGAGGACGCGCAAACCGAAATAGTCCTTTTCGCCGTAAATAACGCCGCCGACGGAAGAGACCGTGCCTATGATGCCGCCAACGAGCATCTCCGCTATCAGGACGATGTTGTTGCAAATTGTATACACCGCCATGGCGTCGCTTCCGATGGCGCGTACTATCATCGTGTTGAGCGCAAGACCGCGAACCGTATCGCAGACCATGTAAAACAGCGTGGGCATACCAAATTTGAAGGCCGGTTCAAGCGACGGAAGCATTACCGTCTTAAAGGCGGTAAAATGCAGCATACGCTTTGGAGAGCGGAAATATAAAATCAGCACGGCGCACGCCAGAGCATAGCCAATTACGGTGGACAACGCCGCACCCGCCGTGCCCAGGGGGGTAAAGCTGAGCAGCAGATAGTCAAAGCTCAGGTTGAGAACATTGGCGGTGACTACATAAGCGGAGGCGATACCGGGGTGATTGTCCACGGCCACATAGTTGATGAACTGCAGCGCCACGGCGATGACGGGCCCACCCAGCAGAGTTACCCGCACAAACCCGCTCACATCCGCCTCCAGCGGACCGCCGCCGGTAAGCAGCCGCGCCATCAGCGGCGAGAAGAACGAGAGCAGGGCGAACAGAATGCCGAATACCGCGCTCACCGCAAAGGTCGTTGAAAATACACGGTTTGCCTTTTCCCGCTCCCGGCGGCCCAGCAGCATACCCACCGCGATGCTGCCGCCGGCGGCGAGCACGTAGCTCGGCAATTCCATGATATTGTCCACAGTCAGACCGATTTGAACGGCGGACATGGCGTCGGTTCCCAGAATGTTGCCGACGAGCATGGTGTCAACAACATTGCCGATCTGCGTCGACGCCGTGAGCATAACGCTGGGCAGCATATACTGCCACAGTTTGGTTTTAATCAGTTTTTCGTTTCGTTTCAGCACAATTACACCCCCGTACTGTCAAAGAAACCCAGCGTGTCCAGCGCTCTGATGGAATTTTCAAGGTAAGCGTCGTCCGTTATGGGCCATTTGTACCCCAGGCGGTAGAGCGCCCTGGAAGTAAAACCGTTGTCCGCGGGAATTTCACAGCGGGCCGAGCCGTCGCCGCTGTCATAGGCGATCAGGCCAAGCAAAGTGCCGCTGAATTCCAAATGTGCGGAGGCGGCGTGAAGAGTTTGGGCAAAGACACCGTCCGGAACAATGTCGATGTCAAAGCCGTGGGCACGCATGGCGTAGATCACATCGGACATATAAATCAAATGGCTGTTGTACGCATGAAAGACCGTGAAGCCGCCCTCACAAGCCGCCAGTGCCAAAATCGCCGCCGCCGTAGAATCAACGGGTGAAAATTCCGCCGGGGAGTGCATCGCGCCAAGGGGAAATTGCCCAAGAGCCTTGTACGCCTTGAGCGTACGCATAAAACCGTTGGTAACAAAGTTGATTTGGAACTCGCCGTCGGAAAGACGGCTCATCAGGTTGCCCACACGCAGAATACGCCCGTCCAGCTCGCCTTTCGCGCAAGCGGCGAGAACCGTGCGCTCCCCGAGAAACTTGGTACGAATGTAGGCGTTGTCCAGAAGCTGTCCGAAGTACAGTTCTTTTTCTGTCAGCTTTTTGTCCGCCAAGGGTGTGTTTATCTCCCCTTCTCCGGCAACGGAGGTGGTGGATATCTGTACAAGGCGCTTGCCGGACGACTTGCACATTGCCACAAGATTTTCAACGCCGCCCACATTTATGCGGTCAAGGGAGTCGTCGCTGACAAAGTGCTTGACGCAGGCCGCACAGTTGATAACTACGGAGCAGTCGATGTTCGCCAGCGCGGCCACGGCCTTACGGTCGGTGATGTCGCCCTCGACGCAGACGATGCGATTTTGGAAGGCACTCTCGCAGGGATCGCTGAAATAGTAGACGAGCATGGCCTTCAAACGCTCCTCGCAGGTCGCGTGACGACCCTTGCGCATCAGGCAGTAAACCTTTCCGGTATATGAGTTAAGGAATTCACGCAGAACGTGGATGCCCAAAAAGCCCGTAGCGCCCGTCAGCATGATATTGTTCAGTTGGCCGGGCCGCACACCGTCCAGCCCTTCCTCGTCGTTGTTCTTGAGCAGCGCGTCGATGGCGGTGTAGTCGTATGCGTCCGCACTGTCGGCGGACGGCTTACCGCCGCGGCTCGTGGATACCAACCCGGCCAGCGCCGCAGGCGTCGGGTGGGTAAAGACGTCCTTATATGCGATGGGATAGCCCTTATTAAGCGCGTACATCGCAATTCGGGTGGCACTCAGGGAGGTGCCGCCTATCTCAAAGAAATCGTCCGCCGCGCCAACGCGTTCAAGTCCGAGAATTTTGGCGAACTGCTCACAGAACTCCGCCTCCAGAGGGCCTGAGGGTGCGACATAGTCCCGCCGCGCCGAGACGTTCCGTATGTCGGGCAGACGGCTTTTATCGATCTTGCCGTTGGGCGTGAGGGGCATTTCGTCAAGCTGCATCAGCGCACCGGGCACCATATAGGCTGTCAAAGTCCCCCGCAGATGCGCCGTCAGGTCGGCGATGTCCACCTGACGGTCTGCCGTGAAGTAGCCCGCGAGATAATCCTCGCTGCCGTTGTTGCGCACAATGACCTTGCTCGTACCCACTCCTTCATAGGCGTTGATGGCGCTCTCGACCTCGTCCAGCTCGACCCGCAGGCCGCGCAGCTTCACCTGATTGTCCAGACGGCCAAGGAAATCAATTTCGCCCTTTTCGGTCCATTTAGCCAAATCGCCGCTGCGGTAGGCCCTCTGACCCTTTATGCGGAAGAAGGCCTTGCGGGTCTTGTCGGGCAGCTTGACGTAGCCCCGGCCCACGCCCGCACCGCAAATTATCAATTCCCCTTTAAAGCCCACCGGCAGCACGTGGCTGCCCGCGTCCATAACGTAAAATTTTACGTTTGAGAGCGGTACGCCGATGGTTATGGGGTCAGTGCCGTTCAAAAATTTGGTGGAGCAGCTTACGGTACACTCCGTCGGGCCGTAGCCGTTGGCCAAAGAGGCCGTGGGATTGATTGCGCGAATTTTGCCGTAGAGAGACGGCGGAAAAGCCTCCGCGCCGAAATCAAAGGCTTTCAGCCGTGATATGGCGCCGCGCATCTGCTCGAGGTCGATTACGTTGGACAGGAAGGATGGAGTGCAGGTCATGAAATCCACTCCGTTTTCGTCCATAAGACGGGCCAATGCCACGGGATCGTGAATTTCGTCCTCAGTAGCCATGCAGACTGTCAGTCCGTTGCACAGAGGTATAAATTCCTCCATCACCGAAACGTCGAAGGAGAGCGCCGCCAACGCCAGCGAGACCGTGGCGTTGTCTGTATAGTTGGTGATCTCAATGTTGCGGGGATTGGCGTTCACAAAATTGCAGAGATTTCGATGCTCAATCATAACGCCCTTGGGCTTGCCCGTGGAGCCGGAGGTATACAGGCAGTAGGCCAGCGCGTCCGTGCCGATGTCGAGACCGGGGTCGCTCTCGTCCTCCGTCTTGAGAAGCTCCTCCACCGTCAGCACACGGTAGGGCTTGCCCTCCCACAGGGTTCCCCTCTGAGTGCGTATAGCCTCGGTGGTGATGAGAAAGGGGCTGTCCGCGTCGGTGAGACAGTATTCGATGCGCTCATCGGGATAGGACGGCGTCATGGGCAGGAACGCCGCTCCCGCCTTGAGGACGCCAAGATTAACTATATAGGCATACTTGTTCCGCTCGAGAAGGAGACCGATCTTTTGGTCGCGACCCGCGCCGAGTGCAATCAGGGCGTGCGCCACACGGTTGGCGGCCCGGTTCAGCCCGTCGTATGTAATCGTCTCCCCGGCGGCAATCAGCGCCGTTTTGTCGGGATCGGCGTGAGCCTGCCGCTCGAACAGCCGGTTCACGCTGACGATATCGACGGGATAGTCCGTATCGTTGAAGCCTTCGACGCGAGCAAGCTCGTCCCTCGGCGTGAGGGCCACATCGCCCAGCGTTCGGGCGATGAGGAAGCTTAGCGCGGCTTCTTCAAGCACATTCTTCAGCCTGTCTATGAATGCACGGCTGTACATATCCGCCCGATACTCGAACTCAAAGCGGTAGCGGCCTTTTTCCACAAACACATCAATGGACAGCGGGGCTTTGGCGACGTCGGTCACGCCCTCGGTGAGCACTGTCTTTTGCCCGCCAAGCTCAAAATCGACGAAGTCCTTACCCTGATAGGCGAACAGCACGTCGCTTTGGATGCCGTAGGCGCGGCTGACCTCCGCAAAGGAATAAATGTCGTTGCTCATGGA
>CANRJP010000030.1 GCA_947630975.1 uncultured Clostridia bacterium | reverse complement strand
TTACACCAATTTTGTTAAATTTACATTACAGGAGTTGCTTTTTTCAAATTTTGTAGTATAATCATAATGATGGCGTTGCATGGTGCTAAGCCCTATTTAAAACGTCAACAGAGAGGCGAGAATTTTTTGTGCCAAACAAGGAAGAGGCCGCAGGCAATACTGTATGTATTGGCAAGGCCGATGACGCCGTATGGCGCAAAAAAGACCGCATCGAATTGATGGTTTTAATTAGGGATTAGTATGAAGGAGGAAGAAATGGAGCAGGCCAAAATCGACAGAATTAATTTCCTCGCCCGAAAGAGCAAAGCTCGGGGCCTGACACAGGAGGAGAAGGACGAACAAGCCGCGCTCCGGCGCGAGTACCTCGAAGCCATAAGACGAAACCTGAAAAGCACACTTGACAGCATTGAGTTTATCGACAGCAACGGCAGCAGCAATGGAGGTAATGAATGAAAAGCTACGAGATTTTTTTAAAGACCATCATCGACGTTAAAAACTTCGTGAACGCCATCAGCGAATTTGAATTCGATGTGGACCTTGTAAGCGGCAGATACGTGGTAGATGCCAAGAGTATTATGGGCATTTTTTCCCTCGATCTGTCCCGACCCATCACCCTGAGAGTTTTTGCCGACGATCTGCCGGCAAATGAGGAGGCCAGATTTGAGGCTGCCATAGGCGACTTCCTGTTCAGGGGATAGTTATAAGGCGTCTGAAAGTCCGGCACTGACCGGACTTTCGGCGTGTTAAGACAGTTACCGGGAGGATGATTTATAATGAGAATATATCCCGCCATTGACATACGCGGGGGTCGGTGCGTCCGTCTGCTCAACGGCGACTACGGCAAGGAGACGGTCTACGGCTCCTCTCCGGCGGACATGGCCGAAAAATGGCAGAGCCTCGGGGCGGACTTTATTCATGTGGTGGATCTGGACGGCGCCCGCAGCGGCGGCAGCGAAAACCGCCTTGCCGTGGCCGAAATATGTCGGCGCGTCAGCGTTCCGGTTCAACAGGGCGGCGGAATACGAACCCTTGAGGACGCGGAGGCCGTGGCCGCCCTGGGGGTAAGCCGCATGATAATCGGCACGGCGGCGGTGAAGGAGCCCGCCACCGTCAAGGCGGCGGTGGAAAGGTTCGGCTCCCGAATAGCCGTGGGCATCGACGCCAAGGACGGCTTTGTGGCTACCGACGGCTGGCTTGAGGTCAGCACCCGGCCCGCCGTGGACTTCGCTCTGGAAATGAAGGCCCTGGGCGTCGAAACAGTAATATATACCGACATCGCCACCGACGGCACCCTTGCCGGTCCAAACGCGGCCGCCATGGAGGAGATGGTTCGCCGGACGGGTATGCGCGTCATTGCCAGCGGCGGCGTTGGCTCCGAGGCCGATTTGGAGGTTCTGAGCCGCACCGGAGTTGAGGGCGTAATCGTCGGGCGGGCGCTGTATACCGGAGCGCTGAAGCTGGAAGAAATAGTACATAAGTGGGGTAATTGAGATGTTTATTGACGAGATAAAATTTGACGAAAAGGGCCTTGTGCCCGCCGTGATTCAGGACGCCGCCGACGGGCGGGTGCTGATGGTGGCCTATATGAACCGCGAGTCGCTGGAAAAGACCGTGGAGACCGGCCAAACCTGGTTTTTCAGCCGCAGCCGCCAAAAGCTCTGGAACAAGGGCGAGACCAGCGGCAACCGGCAGGAGGTAAAGGAAATCCTTGTGGACTGCGACGCCGACACCCTTCTCATAAAGGTTACGCCCATGGGGCCGGCCTGCCACACGGGCAATCCCACCTGCTTTTACCGCGCGGCCGGTGAGGACGGCGAGCTTAAGGCTTATGAAGCCCCCGCCTCCTCCGCCATTCTGGACGAGGTCTACGCCGTGGTGAAGGACAGAATGGAAAATCCCAAGGAGGGCAGCTATACCAACTACCTGCTGGACACCGGCATCGACAAGATTCTCAAAAAGGTGGGCGAGGAGTGCAGCGAGACCATAATCGCCGCCAAGAACGAGGAGCCGTCGGAGATAGCCCTCGAAACCTCCGACCTGCTCTATCACCTGATTGTGATGATAGCCGAGCGTGGAATGACTATGGAGGATATATACGCCGAGCTCAAAAAAAGAAGATAAATACAAGGAGCCGTAAAAAAAGTCGCGCAGATCGTTCAAGGGCTGAATGACTTAATTTAAGGCAGATTTGAGAGTTATGTAATCAATCAATAAAAATAAAATAATTGCATAATGTAGAAAATTCGCCCTTATGAGCGAATTTTCTCATTTTTATGCCCTTGAACTACGAACGAAAATCACCCTCGGCGTACCTATGTACGCCGTCGGGAGGGCTTTCTCGGCGGCAGGCATTCGCCTGTTTACACGCCGCTTCGCGGCGCCGCCTGCGAGAGCTGATTTTCGTCCGTTCTGCACGATTTTTTCGACCGGCCCCCCGTGCCTCCAGATTACATAGTAAGTTTTTTACAACCCCTTTGCTTATCGTAAATATAAACGGTATTTTTGATATGTCGGTTATTGCCATGAGATACTAAGCTTGCGGTTTTGGGCCGCACAGTCAGTCAGGTACAGGTTAATCAGCGTTTGATACGGTATGCCGCTGTCCGCGGCCTGCCGCCGGAAGAAATCCACCGTGTCGCTGTCTATGTTGATGGTTATCTGCTTTTTCAGCTTTTTTGCGTATGGGTTTTTCACCGCTCCGGTGAAATCGTATTCCTCTCTCATAATATCACCTCATTATATTTTGTTATTTTGTTTTTATTTCACTCGAAATATAATGTATCCATAATTATATTATAATTATAAAATAATTATTTGTCAAGAGCTATTATAAAAACCAACCGCCCATTTTTTGAGCGGTTGGTTTTGTTGTTCAAAATATCATAATTACTTTAGATCACCTTAATCCGGATAATACAAATTGCCATCCCGATCTATCAAATTTCCTTCACTTCCATGAGTCATAACATTAATCAAATTACCGCTGAAATCTCTTAAAATAGCCTGATGATTGTTAGTGCTATGAAGCTCATACTCTCCGCCATCCGGCCCTCCAACATAGCGGCTTGCAAATCCGTCGCCTCTTGACGAGGCCATCATTTCCGCCATCTGAGCACCCAAGTTGTCGCTCTGCTGTCCAACATTGATGTAGTGTTCCCGCATACTTTCAGCCTCGTCGCTGCCGTCGGTTATGATGAAATGCGCCATCCAGCCTAAAAATGGAATGTGCGCCGCAAACTTGAAGCTGGTATTCCAATACCAGAGGCAAATTTTGCCGAGGGTCGAGTCCTTTTTCGCAAGCACACGTATGGCAATTATTATGGCGATCACAATGGCAAAAACTATAAAAAATGCCGCTCCCATAATACATCTTCCTCCCCGCAAATATTTTTATGGCAATACCGCACAGAGATTGTACCCATATTGCGCGGCAGATTTTTTGACGGAATTACGAAAACGACGAAGGAATACTGTCGTATTTCAAGGAGTTTTCGTAAGATACGTCGGAAAAGATGCAAGCAAGGTGGGTACAAAGCTCCTTAGCGGTCTTTGTGCGGTATTGCCTTATGTTTATTTTTTGCGTCGGCACATGATTGCCGCCACAATATCAGCTATCCATACGATTATGCACAGTATCGACACAATGACGCACACAAGCAGATCCATCCGCGAAAACAAGAGAGCGTAAGCAAGCACGATAAACTGAACCAAATCTACCAAAAATATTATAAACTTCTTGCGGCTGTGCAGAATAAACGAAAGGATAACGGGTATTAAGCCTACAATAACAATGACTATTGCCGCGATTACGTAATTCAGCGGCGAGACTTCGTTTACCTCATACTGCATAAATCATTCCTCCCCCGTAATTATTCGAACTCGCCTTCGGAAAAGCCGTAAAATCCATTATAAGAACGACTAAGTGAAGCTAACTCTATCTTCATCTGATTCGCGCCATCCAGAGGTACTGTAATTCTTTTAGCCACATCGTCATATTTCAAATCGGTGGTATAGGCGATCAAACCGTCGAGATATATATTTAATTCCGCATTGACATTACGTTCACCATCAATATGTCCGACCGTAAATGACAACGAGTCATATTTACCGTCAAGGTTGAACAACGCTTCCCCAGCAGGCCCACCATGAAATTCTTCCAAAATAAAACCGTTTGTATACTTCTTTCCTGACATCGTAAAGTACTCATTATTGGCAAGTCGGTATTCATCGCCATAGCTATACTGATACGGCCCGCACACATCCAGCCAGCTTTCCGCGCTGCCGGGCTTTGAGCCAAGATATACGACCTTTTCAACGCCGTCCCAGCTGACATCCTTACCGATGGCGTTGCCTATGGCCCGGACAGGCAGATAGGTCGTGCCGTTGTATACAAAGGGCTCAACTATGTCGCCGTCGGCGTCCTTGGGCTGAATCTCCTCGCCGTCCAAAAAAATCTTGATGTTGTCATAAATCACCTCGATGGTTTTGGAGCCCGTGCTGGCGTAGGCCGTTCCTCCGGCAAGCAACGCTGTTGTCAGCAAGCCCGCCAGATACCCTTGAATTTGCTTTTTCATTTTAAACATCCCTTTCTGTTTTTTTACTATTATAACATATAATAATGCAAAATGCAATACCTCGTTTAATTTTTATTGACAAAACATATAACAAACTTTTATGTTATTTTATATACAAAATTATATATTCATTAAAATTATAGTTTTCAATATAATAAAATTAAGCGTTGTATTACATAGTATAATGTAGAAAGGTCTTGTTGCTATGCGTAAATTCAAAATACCCATTCCCGCTCATTCCACCAACAAATGTATACGCTTTCCCGATGAAGTGATAGAAGATGTAGAAAATTCCATACGAGGCACGGACTGCACCTTTTCGGCCTTTGTGGTGGAGGCGGTGCGGGTCGCGCTGGAAAACCTCCGCGAGGACGAGGAGGAGCAGGCGCAAACAAAATAACGGGAACCGCTGTGGCTCCCGTTATTTTTATCTTGTTTTGCCTGTTTTTCGTCTTTCTAATCCTCATAATGTCCCCGGCAGGAGAACACTTGTATATCGCCGTTTTCGTCCACATCATAGACAATGCGGTTTTCATCGTCTATTCTGCGGCTCCAACCGTTCCTGTGCTTCAGGCTTTCCGGCTTGCCTATGCCGTGAAAGCTGTCGCGTTGAATATCCCTCAAAAGCTGATTTATCCGCCGAAGGGTCTTTTTATCCTGATCCTGCCAATAGGTATAATCGTCCCATGCGATGGGAGAAAATACAATTTTATTCATTTTCCATAGCCTCTAATTCTTCCATAGTTTTTACAATGCCCCGTCCGGCTTTCAATTCAGCGAACGACCGGTCGATTTTGGCAAGATACTCGGCGTTGCGGGCGGCCTTAGCCAGACGGTTCCACTCGTTAAGGCTGATCAGCACCACATTTTTCTCGTCCTTGCGGGTAACTATCACGGTTTCATGGTCGTCGGTGACTTTGTCGCAATAGTTTTTAAGATTATTTCTGATTGTTGAATAATTTACGGCAAGCATTTTTTACACCTCTCTTTTTTGCACATTATCCGGTACAACTTATTGTACCATATATTATATGCGTTGTCAAGGGGTTTTTATAATTTTTCATGTGACGCCAGCACGGCCTCGGCGCAGCGTATGCCGTCCACAGCGGCGGACATTATCCCGCCGGCGTAACCGGCCCCCTCGCCGCAGGGGTATATCCCCCGAACGGAGGCTTGAAGCCCGGCGTCCCTGACGACGCGCAGTGGCGATGAGGAGCGGCTCTCAACTCCGGTCAGGGGGGCGTCGGGCCGGGCGAAGCCGTGGAGCCGCCGGTCGATGAGGGCCAGGCCCTCGGCAAGGGCGCTGCCGATAAATTCCGGAAAAAGCCGCCGCAGATCGGCGGGAGTGACGCCTATGGGATAGCTGGGCTCAACCTCGCCAAGAGCGGCGGATTTTTGTCCCTTTATAAAATCAGCCGCAAGAGTCACGGGAGCCCGGTAGTTCCCGCCGCCCATATAGAAAGCGCCTTTTTCCAGACGGCGCTGGAGCTTGACCCCGGCGAAAAGGTCGTCGCTGTCAAAATCCTCGGGATTTACCGACACAAGCAGGGCGCTGTTGGCGTTTTTGCCGTCACGGGCGAAGCGGCTCATGCCGTTGGTGACGACGGTTTTTTCCTCGCTGGCGGAGGCTATGACCTGACCGCCCGGACACATACAGAAGGTGTACACTCCCCTGCCGTCGGGGAGGTGAACCGCGGCCTTATAGTCCGCCGGAGGCAGATCCTCGGCCCGTCCGTACTGCATACGCTGTATCTGCTCCTGTGGGTGCTCGATGCGGACGCCCACGGAAAAAGGCTTGCGCTCCATGAGCAGCCCCTTTTCGGCGCAGAGGGCGAACACGTCACGGGCGCTGTGGCCCGTGGCCAGTATCAGCCGGTCGGCGTCGACGGGGCCGAGGGTGGTGACGGCTCCCGTCAGCCGCCCTTTTTCGATTATCAAATCGGTCAGGCGGCAGCCGAAGCGCACCGTCCCGCCCAGTTCGATAATTTTATTCCTTATATTTTTCACCACGGTCACCAGCCTGTCGGTGCCGATGTGGGGCCTTGCCAAATAGGCGATCTCCTCCGGCGCCCCGGCGGCCACGAACTCGTCGATGACCTTGCGGAGGCGGGGATCCTTGGTGCCGGTGGTGAGCTTGCCGTCGGAAAAGGTTCCGGCTCCGCCCTCGCCGAACTGTACGTTGCACTCGGGATCGAGGGGGCCGCCGCTCTGGAAGGTCTCCACGGCCTTAACGCGGCTGTCCACGTCCATGCCCCGCTCAATTAATATGGGTCTCGCCCCGGCGGTGGCAAGAATGAGGGCCGCGAACAGTCCCGCCGGGCCGCTGCCCACCACCACGGGCCGACGCTCAAGACGGCTCACCGCAGGCTGTGGATAGATATAAGGCGCGTATTTTTCAACGTCTTTGTGATGAAGGAATGAATTTTCGTTTTCTATTTCGATTATCAGGGTCGCGAGCCAGTGTATATCGCTTTTGCTGCGGGCGTCAAGAGAAAGACGAAAAAGCTCCGCCCGGGAGATTATGCCCTCCCGGGTGTGGAGCTTCCGTGCCGCCTCGGCCCGCAGTATATCACCGTCATATTTCAACGGCAGACGAACGTTGGAAAGTTTTATCATCTTTTTACCATGCTTTCTCCGGCTCTGGCTCCGCTGACCCAGGCCCAGTGAAGGTTAAAACCGCCGCAGTCGCCGCAGACGTCCAGTATCTCGCCGGCGAAATACAGCCCCGGCACCAGCCGCGACTCCATAGTGCGGGGGTCAATCTCGCGCAGATCCACGCCGCCCCGGGTGGTCTGGGCGTGGGACCATGAGTCCGTTCCCACTATACGGAACTCCATGGACTTTGCGGCCCTGACGAAGCTTTTCATGTCGTTAACCGTCATTCCGTTCACCGGCAAATCGGCGGACAGACCGCACCGGCGGCAGACGCGGCGGGTCAAAGCCTTGTGGAAATAGCCGCCCATAAATTCCGGCAGGGGCAGGTCGCCGACGGTGTCCGCCAGAGTAAGCAGCCCGTCCAAAGCGGCGGCAAAGTCCAGCTCCGGCAGCAAGTCCAGAACTATCACCATATTTCCCTGAAAAAGGGAGGAAAGCTGCATTATCGGTATGCCGGAAAGGCCGCCCTCGGCGAACTGCACCTCCCCCACCTCCTCACGGAGGGTCTCGCCCCGAACGACGGCACGGGCACGGGCGCGAACCCGCAGCCCCTTAAGGTCGCGCTCGCCCGTTTCGGTTTTTAGCCGAACCAGCGAAGGGTAGGGAGTATACACCTTGTGGCCGAAGCTCTCGGCCAGAGCGAAGCCGCCGCCGTCGCTGCCCAGAGAGGGAGCGGCCTTGCCCCCGCAGGCCAGACACAGCCGGTCAAAGACCTCGCCTTTGACCGTAAATCCCCCGCCGTCAAAACCTGTCGCGCCGATTTTAGTATTCGTCACGGTTTTGATTTTGCGGCGGTCACATTCAAAGCGCAGAGCGTCGGCCACGGAATTGGCTCTCATGCTGCGGGGGTACAGCCTGTCCTCCTCCGCCGTAAGGGGAATGCCCAGACCGGCAAAAAAATTCCGTACAAAGCCGGGGCCATGACCGTCGAGGGCGATCTCCAGCAGCTCGGGTTCATGGGTGGCGTAGTTCTTGACTGAAACGGCCGCATTCGTCAAATTGCAGCGGCCGTTGCCGGTGGAGAGCAGCTTCTTCCCCACCCTGCCGTTGCCCTCGAACACCGTTATTTCGGCGTCGGAGTCAGTTCTGGCCGCAAATATGGCGGCGGTGAGGCCCGCCGCTCCGCCGCCGATTATCGCCGCTTTCATAGGAGCTGATCCTCGCTTTTCACGCTGCGGGTCATGAGCTCCTTGACGGCGGCGGCGGGGCTTTTGCCCTCGAACAGCACCGCGTAGGCCTGATTTATGATGGGCAGCTCAACGCCGTACTTTTTGCCCAGCTCATATCCGGTCTTTGTGGCCCATACGCCCTCGACGGTCATATGTACCTCCTTAAGGGCCTCGTCAAGGCTCTTTCCCTTGCCGAGCAATATCCCGGCCCGTCGGTTGCGGCTGTGCATACTGGTGCAGGTGACTATCAGGTCGCCCACGCCGCTCAGTCCGGCGAAGGTCTTTTCCCTCGCCCCCATGGCTACACCGAGGCGGCTTATCTCGTGAAGTCCACGGGTCATGAGGGCGGCCTTGGTGTTGTCGCCGAAGCCGCAGCCGTCGGCGATGCCGGTACAGAGGGCGATGACGTTCTTCATGGCGCCGCCCAGCTCCACTCCGCAGACGTCGGAGTTGGTATATACCCGGAAGGTGTCGCTGTTGAATATCTGCTGCACCAGCTTCGCGGCCTCCATGTCGGCGCAGGCGGCCACGTTGGTGGTGGGCACGCCGCGGGCAACCTCCTCGGCGTGGCTGGGGCCGCTCATGACGGCCACGGTGGAGTGGGGCAGATTTTCGGCGATTACCTCCGACAGACGCCGGAGGGATTTTTCGTCGATGCCCTTGGAAACGTTGACTATCAGCTTGCCGTCGGCCTTTTGAGCCAGCTTGGCGGCGGTGGCCGCCACGGCGGCGCTGGGCACGGCGCTGACGATAACCTCGCCGAAGTCCGCCGCCCCGTCGATGTCGGAAGTAAAACGCAGGTCGGCGCCGCCGAAGGGGACGCCGGGCAGAAATTCCTTATTTTCACGGTCGTTTTTCAGTCTTTCGCTCTCCTCGGGCAGATAGCTCCACAGGCAGACCCCGTGGCCGTTCCTGCTGAGGAGCAGTGCCAGAGCCGTGCCCCAGCCGCCGCTGCCGATAACGGATATGTTCATATCTTATCCCTCCACGTTGACTGTCAAGCGCGTTTTTTGCCGCCCAGCCGGTTTTCCTTGCCCTGACGCAGGCGCTTTATGTTCTCGCTGTGGCGGAGTATGCACAAAATTCCCAAGCAGACGGTGAAAACGCAGACCGCCGTGCTGACGCTGTTGTTGACAAAGTGGAAAACAATGGCCGCCGCCGGAGCCGCCACAGCCGCCGCCATGGAGCTGACTGACACATAGCGGCTGACGAGCAGCACGACGATGAACACGCCAAAAGCTATGAGAGCAGCCCGCCATTCCAGCAGCAGAAGCACCGCGAAGCCGGTGGAAACTCCCTTGCCGCCCTTGAAGCCGTGATAGCAGGGGAAGCAGTGGCCCAGCACCGCGCCGAAAGCGGCGAAGCAGGGCAGTATCTCATTGGAACCGGCGTATATCAGCCGGCAGAGCAGCACCGCGACGATGCCCTTGAGTATGTCCAGAGCGAATACCAGCAGGGCCGGAACCTTGCCATAGGTGCGCAGAACGTTGGTGGCTCCGGCGTTGCCGCTGCCGTGCTTACGTATATCGTCCTTTTTGAAGAGCTTTGAATAGAGTATGGCGAAGTTGACGGAGCCGAGGAGATAGCCCATCAGCAGCATGAGCAGCATATCTCCGGTGGTTATGACGTTAGTGTGTATCATTTTCTTTCTTCCTTTCCCTGACTATAAGTCTTATCGGTGTGGCGTTGAGCCCGAAGGCTTCCCGCAGTTGGTTTTCAATATAACGCATATAACTGAAGTGCGCAAGCTCCTTATCGTTGACAAAGACGATGAAGGTAGGGGGCTTTACGGAGGCCTGGGTCATGTAGTAGAGCTTGAGCCGTTTACCCTTGTCGGAGGGCGGCTGGACCCGAAGCACCGCGTCGGCCAGCACGTCGTTGAGCACGCCGGTCTGAACCCGCACGGAGTGCTGATTTGAAACAAGAGCAATGTTCTCAAATATCCTGTCCACCCGCTGTCCCGTCAGAGCCGAGATAAACACTACCGGCGCATAGGTCATGAAGCTCAGCTTGTTCCGCACGTCCAGCAGAAAGGCGTTCATGGTTCTGTCGTCCTTCTCGATGGCGTCCCACTTGTTGACGACGATTATCGAAGCCTTGCCCTCCTCGTGGGCGTAGCCGGCTATCTTGGCGTCCTGTTCGGTGACGCCGGTGACGGCGTCGATGAGGATAAGGCACACGTCGCTGCGCTCCACGGCGTTGTAGCTGCGTATGACGCTGTAACGTTCAACGGCGTCCTCCACCTTGGACTTGCGGCGGATGCCGGCGGTGTCGATAAAAATATATTTCTGTCCGTCCCTCTCGTACTCGGAATCGATGGCGTCCCTGGTGGTGCCGGCCACATCCGACACTATCACCCGATTCTCGCCCAGAATACGGTTGATAAGGCTGGACTTGCCGACGTTGGGCTTGCCCACCACGGCCACGCGGACGGCGTCGGTCTCCTCCTCCTCCGTTTCGGGAGGGAAGTGCTTCACGCACTCGTCCAGCAGGTCGCCCAGACCCATTTTTTGTATTGACGAAATTGCCATGGGGTCGCCGAGGCCGAGATTGTAAAACTCGTACAGCTCCATGGGAGGTTCGCCGGGGGTGTCGGCCTTGTTGCAGGCCAGAACTATGGGCTTGCCGCTTTTCTGGAGCATGGCGGCCACGTCGCTGTCGGCGGCGGTGAGGCCGTCCCGAACGTCCACCATGAAGATTATCACGTCGGCGGTCTCGATGGCTATCTCCGCCTGGAGCCGCATCTGCTCAAGAATAACGTCCTTGGAATACGGCTCGATGCCGCCGGTGTCTATGAGGGTAAAATTCCGGCCGCACCATTCGCTATGGGCGTATATGCGGTCCCGGGTGACGCCGGGGGTGTCCTCGACTATGGATATACGGCTGCCCGCAAGCTGGTTGAACATGGTGGACTTGCCCACGTTGGGGCGGCCGACTATGGCTATGGTCGGTTTCATAGGGTCACTCCTAACTTAATTATTCGTTCTGTGTACCTCGAAAATACCGGGTATGCGGTAGAGCTTCTTCACCAGCATATCTATCTGGCTGCGGTCGCTGACCTCCACGGTAATGTTGATGATGGCCATTTTATCCTTGGTGGTGCGGGCGTTGACGGCGATGAGGGGCAGCTTTACGTCGCTGATCACGGTGGTAACGTCGCCCAGCATACCGTCCCGGTTGGGGCCTTCGAGCTGAAGCTCGCAGTTATAGTGGCCGTCTGTCTCCTCCTCCGCCCACGAGCAGTTTATCATGCGGCTGCGCATCTCCTCGGTGAGCTTGTCGGGCTGGATATTCACACAGTCCCTGCGGTGGACGCTTACGCCCCGTCCGCGGGTGATGAAGCCGATAATGTCGTCGCCGGCCACGGGACTGCAGCACTTCGACAGGCGGACAAGGCAGTTGTCGATGCCCTCCACCACGATGCCGCTGCCGCTGCGGCGCTTGGGCTTGGAAATGTGGGGCTGCTCGGGGGCGGGCTCCTCCTTGACAAGCTGGCTGTAAAGCTCGCGGAGGCGGGTGACTATCTTGGACGCGGTTATACCGCCGTAGCCCACGGCGGCGTACATCTCGTCCACGGTCTTAAAACCGTAGCGCCGGAGCATGGGCTCCGCCAGATCGGGCCGCAGGAGGTTGAGACTGTTATAATTCAGCCGCCGGAGCTCCCTGTCCACGGCCTCTTTGCCCTTTTCTATATTGGCCTCCCGATTTTCCTTTTTGAACCATGCGTTTATCTTGCTGCGGGCCTGACTGGTCTTGACTATCTTCAGCCAGTCACGGCTGGGGCCCTTGACGGCGGAGGAGGTGAGTATCTCCACGATGTCGCCGTTCTGGAGCTTGTAATCCAGCGGCACGATGCGGGTGTTGGCCTTGGCGCCGGTCATGCGGTAGCCTACGGCGGTGTGGATGTAAAAGGCGAAGTCTATGGGCGTGGCTCCCATGGGCAGACTTATCACGTTGCCCTTGGGCGTAAAGACGAAAACCTCGTCGGCGAACATATCTATCTTGAGGGTTCGCATGAAGTCCTCGTCGCTGTCGGCCTCGCTCTGTATCTCCACCAGCTTATCCACCCAGGCCAGCTTCTTTTCGTCGTTGGCGGTGGCGCCCTCCTTGTACTTCCAGTGGGCGGCGATGCCCTGCTCCGCCACCCGGTGCATTTCCCAGGTGCGGATCTGTATCTCGAAGGGCCGGCCGTCGGGGCCTATGACCGTGGTGTGCAGCGACTGGTACATATTGGGCTTGGGCATGGCGATGTAGTCCTTGAAGCGGCCCGGAATGGGCTTATACTGCTCGTGAACCATGCCCAGAGCGGCGTAGCACTCGCTGACGTTGTCCACGATTATGCGGACGGCAAAGAGGTCGTATATCTCGTCGAGAGTCTTGCCCTGATTGTACATTTTACGGAAAATGCTGTAAATGTGCTTGGCCCGGCCGCTTATCTGGCTCTTTATGCCCAAAGCGTTCATTTTTGTTTCGATGGTATCGCGTATGAGCTGGACATAGGCGTCCCGCTCGGCCTTTTTCTGATCCAAGCCCTCGGCTATCTCGTAAAAGGCCACGCTGTCCAGATAACGGAGGGAAAGATCCTCAAGCTCGCACTTTATCTGAGAAATACCCAGACGGTGAGCCAGCGGCGCGAACACGTCCAGAGTTTCCTTGGCGATTATGCGCTGCTTTTCGGGGGACATATATTTCAGAGTGCGCATATTGTGGAGCCGGTCGGCCAGCTTTATGAGTATGACCCGTATGTCCTTTGCCATGGCGAAGAACATCTTACGCAGGTTTTCCACCTGCTGATCCTCGCGGGAAACATATTTTATCTTTCGCAGCTTGGTGACGCCGTCCACAAGGAGGGCCACGTCGGGGCCGAACATTTCCTTTATTTCGTCGTAGCCGTACTTGGTGTCCTCTATCACGTCGTGGAGCAGACCGGCGGCCACGGTCTCCCAGTCCATGCCCATCTCGGCCAGTATCTGGGCCACGGCCAAGGGGTGTATATAGTAAGGCTCACCGGAGAGCCGCACCTGATCGGCGTGAGCTTCGCGGCAGAGACCGTATGCCCGGCGGAGGCTGTCCTCGGTCTCGGGAGACAGCTTGCCGTGGCTGTTCATGGTTGCGATGATATTTTCTATACTCGCATCCTCGTATTTCATAAAATTATCAACTCCCTGAGTCAATACCAAAAATGCCTAAATATTGCTTTCCAAACTTTTTTTGATTCTGATATATTCCGGGCTGGAGTCAAGATTTACCTTCTTTCCCGCCTCGCCGGGCAGAAGCTCTATTTTCACCATATCGCCCAAAAGGCCCAGACTTATTATGCCCACGTCGTCGAACACCGCCAGCGCTCCCAGCAGCTTTTCCCGCTTTATGCGGCGGCGGACGGCGTATGAGATACGGTTGGCAAGGTGGGCGGCCTCGTCCTTTATCGGACGGGGCTGGCGCTTTATGTAACGGTATATATCGGCGAAGTCCTGACGGGAGGGGAGAATGTCGCCGGGCCACCGGCGGCTCAGCCTTATGTCCGAAAGCACAATCTGCACCCGTTCGGCGCCGTTGTAGTAGTTGATGTTCATTTCACCCGCCAGATCCACGCAGTCGCCGGGGCTGTACTCGCCGGCAAGGCCGCCCATGCCAAAGGCTATGGCCTCGATGCGAACGCCGTCCTTTTCACATATCAGGCGGCAGTGTCTCCCCTCGGACAGTGTGCGCAGATCCTCTATGACGACCTCGGTGAGGGCAAAGACCGGCGTCCTGTTCCCGGCGCCGTAGGGGCACAGAAGCCGGGTCTTGCGGACGGTGTCCAGATTGAGATCCTCCGCTTTTATCATGGCGTCGATGTAAAGCCTTGGCGTCGGCTCTCTCTTGAAGATTTTGTCGGCGTACTCGTTGAGCCGTCGGTCCAGCTCGGGAATGTTCTCCTCAAGTATGCTGAAGCCCGCCGCGTAGGCGTGGCCGCCGAATTTTTCGAGAATGTCGCCGCAGCTCCTCAGAGCCTCGAAGAGGTTCAGGCCCTCCACGCTTCGTCCGCTGCTTTTACAGCGCCCGTTTTCCACCGAGATAAGTATGCAGCTCTTGTTAAACTTGTCGCATATCCGCGAGGCCACGACTCCGATTATGCCGTGGTGCCAGCCTCTTTTTGCCAGCACGAGAACCTTTTTGCCGAAGCAGTCCCTGCCCCGCACCATTTCGGCGGCCTCGGCGAAGATCACGCTTTCCACCTGGCGGCGGCGCTCGTTTTCCTCATCCAGCTCCTTGGCCAAGCGGGCGGCCTCGCCGGCATCCTCGGTGAGGAGGAGGTCCACCGCCTTCATGGCGCTGCTCATGCGGCCGGCAGCATTGAGCCGCGGGGCCACGGAATAGCTGACCACGGCGCTGCTGTTCCACTTGGAGCCGGGGCCGACAATATCCATTACCGCGCCCAGACCCGGATTGGGGTCGGAGCACATTTTATTTATCCCGTATTCCACTATCGCCCGATTTTCGTCGGTGAGGGAAACCACGTCGGCTATGGTGCCAAGCGACACAATGTCGCCGTAGCGCTCGAGCACGGTTTGGCTGCCGCCCTCAAGGGCGCACACCAGCTTAAAGGCCACGCCGACCCCGGCCAGCTCCTTAAAAGGATAGGGACAGTCCGCCCGCTTGGGGTTTACCACGGCCACCGCCCGGGGAAGAACTTCCTTACACTCATGATGGTCGGTGATTATAACGTCCAGCCCCAGCTCTTTGGCGTACTCCACCTCGGGGGCGGCGGTTATGCCCGTATCGACGGTGATGACAAGGGAGGTTCCGCGTTCGGCGATATGCTCAAGGGCCGAACGGTTCACGCCGTAGCCCTCGGTCTGGCGGTTTGGTATATACGCGTCGGCGGCGGCTCCCCGACCCGTCAGATAGCGCACCATAAGGGCGGTGGAGGTTATGCCGTCCACGTCATAGTCCCCGTAGACCGTTATTTTTTCGCCGTTTTTAACAGCCCGCCCGATCCTTTCGGCGGCTTTGTCCATATCGGCCATTTCAAGAGGGTCGTGAAGGCAGCCGATGCTTTTATTCAGATACGCTTCCGCCTTTTCCACCGTGTCGAAGCCCCGGTTTATCATCACCTTCGCCACGGGAACAGGCACGTCAAAATGAGCGCAGAATTCGGATGTCAGTTCCGCGTTTTCTTCTTTATCCGGAAATATCCATTCCTTCGCCGTCATAGTGTCGCCGCCTTCCCGAGAATATTTAAGGCAATACCGCACAAAGACCGCTTTAGAGCTTTGTACCCATCTTGCTTGCATCTTTTCCGACGTATCTTACGAAAACTCCTTGAAATACGACAGGTATCCTCTGGTCGTTTTCGTAATTCCGTCAAAAAATCTGCCGCGCAATATGGGCACAATCTCTGTGCGGTATTGCCTTAACAGTTTGTTCTAAATTCAATATAAATATAAATTTACTATTTTATTATAACACAAAATAAATATTTATTCAATATCTTTTTTTATCTATCACCAGAAAAAAACAATTTGTTAATATTTTATTTGTATATTGACATCAAATTGCGCTTATGTTATAATTAGGTTTGAAAATTTAGCAAAATGGGATTTTCAGGTTTCTTCATATTAAGGAGAGATGAATATACATGAATTTAAATACGCTCAAGCGGGTGCTTTCCATTGTGCTTCTGGTGCTTTTGGGACTGCTCTCGGCCTACGGCGGCGCGAAGCTGGGCAAGTTTTACGGCGCACCTTTGGACACCAACGCCTCCACCTCGGCGGAGTCCGTCATAACCGTCAGAGACGAAGCCCCAAAATCCAAGTACAACGTACTGCTCATGGGCACTGACGCCGAGGGCGGTCTTACGGACGTCATGATGATATATCAGATCGACCCCCTGCACGAAAAGGTAAACGTCCTCAGTATCCCCCGCGACACCCGGATACTTTTTCAGGGACGCACTGAAAAGATCAACGCCGCCCACTCCTACGGACGGCAGAAAAAGCTGGCCGACGGCACCGACCGGGGCGACGAGTACGCCATCCGCGCGGTAAAGGCCCTGACCGGCATACCCATCCACCACTATATCTGTATAAGCACTTCGGCCTTTCGGGAGATAATCGACGCTCTCGACGGCTTTGACTTTGAGGTGCCGCAGGATATGGACTATGACGATCCGTGGCAGGATCTCCACATCCACTTGAAAAAGGGCTTTCAGCATCTGGACGGGGACAAGGCCGAGCAGCTTATCCGGTTCCGCAAATACCCCAACGGCGACATCGACCGCGTAAAGGTGCAGCAGGCCGCCCTCAAAGCCCTTGTTCAGCAGAAGGTCAATCCCGTTTATCTGGCAAAAGTCGGGGATATTTTCAAGATGATAATGGACGAGCAGGTCAACACCGACATGACTACCAGCGAGGCCATGGGCATGGCTCAGAACATTCTGAGCGCCAACTCCGGCGAGGACGGCATCCTGACCTACACTATCGACGGCAGCTTCTGGGAGGATAAAAACAATATCTCTTACTGGGCGCCGAATATGACTTTGGTAAGGAAAATGGTTGCCGAGGTCTTTGGTTATGACGAAAACGGGAACCCCATCCCCGTCGTCGAGGACGAAACGGAGACCGGCGGAGCCGTCGAACCGTCAGACGCGTCAACCGAGCAGCCCGGAACGTCAACGGTTCCCGCCGCGAACACCGGCGGCGGTACGGACACACAGACCCCGGCCGCCGCAAATAACGAAACCGGCACAGGCGCCGACACAGGTACAAGCGGCCATAGACGCATTCCGGCCTTTGGAGCGTAAAAAAGGACAACTCGCTATGTAATCTGGAGGCACGGGGGCCGGTCGAAAAAATCGTGCAGAACGGACGAAAATCAGCTCTCGCAGGCGGCTCCTGCCGCCGAGAAAGCCCTCCCGACGGCGTACATAAGTACGCCGAGGGTGATTTTCGTTCGTAGTTCAAGGGCATAAAAATGAGAAAATTCGCTCGTCAGGGCGAATTTTCTACATTGAAGCAATTATTTTATTTTATCGATTGATTATATAACGCTCAAATTTACCTTAAAAAATCAGCCCTTGAACGATCTGTGCGACTTTTTTTACGGCCCCTTGTTATCTTCCCTTTATTTCGTCATCTTTGTTCCTGTCGAAATCCTCGTCGTCCTGCACATAGTCCTCGTCCAACAAAATCTTGTCCTCCGGAACGTCGTAGGCCTCGGCATAGGCCCGGTCGTTCATCCGCCGAGCCAGACGCTCGGCGCCGTTTACAGTCTTTTTCATGATGACACCTCCATAAAAGAAAGTTTTTTCCTTCTACATTTATTGTACATTATTTCCTTTAAAAAGTCAACAGTAAAGTCAACACTTTTTAACAAAAATCCCGGAGGAGGCCGCAAATTGAACACCCCGCTCTACACCGCCCTGCTGGAGCTGAAAGCCAAAAATCAGCTCAGCTTCCATATGCCAGGCCACTTTGACGGCAAGGCCATGGCCGGCTTTGACCGTCTGCTGGAAATTGACACCACCGAATTGCCGGAAAGCGACAATCTCTTCCTTCCCGAGGGGCCGATAAAGGAGGCCCAGAATTTGGCCGCGCGGTTTTTCGGCGCGAAGGAGACCCGTTTTTTGGTGAACGGTTCCTCCGGCGGCATACTGGCCATGGTGGGAGCCGCCGTGGGCGGCGGAGGCAAGCTGATATGCGACCGCTGCTGCCACAGGAGCCTTATATCGGCGCTGATACTCACGGGGGCGGAGCCGGTCTGGCTTTGGCCCGAACCGCTGGACGGCGGTCAGCTTTGGGGCGGCATCGATCCGGCGGAGCTGGAAAGGGCTATAGAGGAAAATCCTGACGCAAAAGGGGTATACCTCACCTCGCCCAACTACTTCGGCCTGTCGGGGGATCTGAAAAAAATGGCGGAAATCGCCCACAGCCACGGTCTGCCGCTGCTGGTGGACGCCGCCCACGGGGCGCACTACGGGCTGTCGCCCCTGCTGCCGCCCTCGGCGGTGAGCTGCGGGGCGGACATGGCCGTTGTCAGCGCCCACAAGACACTCCCCTCGGTGACTCAATCCGCGTACCTCCATATAAACGGGGATTTCCCCCTGCTGGACAGTATGCTGAAAATGTACCAGACCTCCTCGCCCAGCTACATACTCATGGCCTCGCTGGACTACGCCCGAGCCATTATGGAGCGGGACGGGGAACGGCTCTGGGCCGAACCGGCTCAAGACGCCGCCGAAATTTTCCCCGGTCAGGAAAAGCCCATGGGGCGCTTTGCAAAATACAAAGACCCCTGCCGGCTGGTGCTGCCCACAAAGGCCGCTCCCTCCGCCGTGGCCGAAGAACTCAGGCTCCGCCACGGAATATCGGTGGAATGTACCTACGGAGGCGGCATAGTCTGCATACTCAACACCGCCCACCGCCGCGGCGATCTGCTGAGACTCCGCTCGGCCCTTGATGAAGCGGACGGTCGGCTCCCCGCCGGGGAAAAAACGGTATACGCCCCTTTGCGGGCACAGTCGGTAATGACTCCGCGTCAGGCGTTTTTCTCTAAGACCGCGGAAGCGTCCATATCCCAAGCGGCGGGCCGAATATGCGGCTCGGAGGTGACGGTCTATCCCCCCGGAACGCCTCAGCTCATACCGGGAGAGGTGATTTCCGCCGAAGCGGCGGAAACGCTCGCCAAAGCCGCCGCTTCAGGGGCGGAAATACACGGAATGAAAGGCGGCAAGATCACTGTCGTCCTGTGACGCAGGCGCCCACGGGGGTCAAGTTGAACAGGGTATCCATTTCGGCGTCGGGCACCACAACTCCGCCGTAGCGGCTGCTTTGGCCGGAGATCGCTCCCCCGTCGGAGAGGTCAAGTATACGGGCGCCGCTGACTCCGATGTCGAGCTGCTTGTTTATGACGGTCGCCTTGCCGGTGAATGTGCCGGACAGCACCGGGCACCGGGTCTCCGTCCCGTTTTTGTGGCGCACGATGATTTCATCTTTGTCCACAAAAAGCTCTACCGGCGAGGGGGCCACGGGAATACACAGCACCTGACCGGCGAAAATCACGTCGGGGTCTATGCCCATGTTGCTCTTGTAAAGCATATCGAAGGACACGCCGAAGTAGTCGGCTATGGACGTGAAGGTCACGCCCTTTTCCACCACAAAATAGTTGCCCGTGGAGCAGTTCGGGTAGTTTTCCGGCACATAGGGCAGGCATATCCGACGGCCCACCTCCAGATTTTCGGGAACAAGGCCGGGATTGACCGCCATTATATCCTCCACGGTGGTGCCGTATCTGCGTGACAGAGCCCAGAGGGTGTCGCCTCTTCTTATGATGTACGGGGTCTGTCCCGCCGGACAGTTGTTGCAATTATTCAAAATAAATCACCTCCACACACAATATGCGGAGGTGATTTGATTTGTCACTCAACCTTCCCGCCGTCGGTGGGATTGCCCGAATAGAACGCGTCCGCTATCCGCTGCATCGCCGGGTCAAGGTAGACGTATTTTCCGGCGGCCTGGGTCATTTTGTCCAGAATATCCTGGGGCAGCGGCGGATCACCCCGCTTCTCGCGCATGGCGTTAAGACCGGCCTGCATGGCGGCCTTTTCCTCGTCGGAGGCCGGGCGGAATACGTCTTTTTCGGCGGGCTTACGCATATCCACGGCCATACGGGTCTTATCGACCACGATTATGCCCGGCGCCGCCGACCGGTCGTCCTCGGGGTAGTATTCGTATCTCAAAATTTCATCTGTCGCTTCCACAAGCTGAAAGGTTACCATATGTATCTCCCTCACTTATGTATTATTGGGTATTACCCTGACTATATTATAAACCTTTTTTCCGACAATTACAATAGCTTTAAAAAAATATTTTGGGGCCCGATAGCGCTCGGAATACGACAGCAATGAAAAATTTTCCCTTTTCCCCCTTGACAAGCCGGGCTTTTAATGATATACTCTTTTTTGGCATACAGGCGGCGGAGCTCCGCGCCTGTCCCGAGGCTATGAGCGGGGCGGCTCCAACCCCGTCCGCAGTCCCGCGGAGGTTGTGCAAATATTTTCAGGAGGCGCATTTTTATGCAGAAAGAACAGAAGCAGGCTATTATCGACGCCTACAAGCTTCACGAGGGCGACACAGGCTCTCCCGAGGTGCAGATCGCTATTCTCACCGAGAGAATAAACCACCTCAACGAACACCTTAAGGTGTACAAGAAGGATCACCACTCCCGCCGGGGTCTTTTGAAGATGGTCGGCCAGAGAAGGGGCCTTCTCAACTATCTCACTAAGGTCGACATCGAGCGCTACCGCGCCATTGTTGAAAAGCTTGGTCTGAGAAAGTAAGAAAAATGTGCGGGGGCGGCCTCCGGGCTGTCCCCGCAAAATTCGCCTGTCATGAGGGGCCGAGCTGCCACTTAGAAAAGGACGGACAGGCTTTTTCCGTCTTTTTCTAAGTGAAGCCCAGTCCCCTCCAAAAAATATTAAACGGAGGTATTATCAATGTTCAAGGTATTTGAAACCGAATTCTGCGGCCGTCCGCTGACCGTCGAGACCGGCAAAATGGCCCAGCTTGCAGGCGGCGCCTGCCTTGTGCGCTACGGCGACACCGTAGTACACGCCACCGCCACCGCTTCGGCCAAGCCCCGGGACGGCATCGACTTCTTCCCCCTGTCCGTGGATTTCGAGGAAAAGCTCTATTCCGTGGGCAAAATCCCCGGCAGCTATCTCAAGCGTGAGGGCCGTCCCTCCGAGAAGGCCATTTTGGCCTCCCGCTGCATAGACCGCCCCATACGTCCCCTGTTCCCCAAGGATCTGCGCAACGACGTGAGCGTTGTCGCCACCGTAATGAGCGTGGATCAGGACAACGACCCCGTTATCACCGGCATGATCGGCGCTTCCATCGCCATCTCCATTTCCAACATTCCCTTCGCCGGCCCCATCGCCGGAGCCACCGTGGGTCTTGTTGACGGCGAGGTCGTAGTCAATCCCACTCAGGAGCAGCGCCACCGCAGCGATATGTTCCTGACCATAGCCGGCACCGAGGAAAAGGTGAACATGATCGAGGCCGGAGCCAATCAGGTTCCCGAGGAAAAGGTCTTTGAGGGCATAATGGCCGCCCATAAGGAAATACAGAAAATCTGTAAATTCATCAAGGAAATACAGGCCGAGATAGGCAAGCCCAAATTCGAGTACGAGTCCGTGGTGGTTCCCGAGGAGATGTACGAGGACGTTAAGGAGATCGCCATCGACATGGTGCGCGAGGCTCTCGACACCGACGACAAGAACGTCCGCGAGGAGAACCTGAAGGGTGTTTACGCCCATGTTTACGAGACCTTGGGCGAGAAATATCCCGAGCAGGAGGCCGTGCTTGACGAGGCAATATACAAGCTCCAGAAGTACGTTGTCCGCCGCTGGATACTGGACGAGGGCAAGCGCGTGGACGGACGCGGCCTTGAGGACATACGTCCCCTTGCCGCCGAGGTGGGCATTCTGCCCCGCACCCACGGCAGCGGCCTGTTCACCAGAGGCCAGACCCAGGTGCTCACCACCGTCACTCTCGGCATGATAAGCGAGGAACAGCTCCTTGACGGCATAGACGACGAGGAGTCCAAGCGCTATATCCACCAGTACAACTTCCCCTCCTACTCCGTGGGCGAGACCCGTCCCAGCCGAGGCCCCGGCCGTCGGGAGATAGGTCACGGCGCTCTGGCCGAAAAGGCTCTTGTGCCCGTTATCCCCGACAACGAGGAGTTCCCCTACACAATCCGCGTGGTTTCGGAGGTGCTTTCCTCCAACGGCTCCACCTCTCAGGGCAGCATCTGCGGCAGCACCCTTGCCCTTATGGACGCGGGCGTGCCCATCAAGGCCCCCGTGGCCGGTATCTCCTGCGGCCTTGTGACCGAGGGCGACCGGTATATCACCATGGTTGACATTCAGGGACTTGAGGACTTCTTCGGCGACATGGACTTCAAGGTTGCCGGAACGAAGGAGGGCGTCACCGCCATTCAGGTGGACATCAAGATCGACGGCCTCACCCCCGAGATAATCCACGAGGCCCTTATGAAAACCCGAGCCGCCCGGTTCAAGATACTTGACGAGTGCCTGCTGCCCTGCATTTCCGAGCCTCGGCCCGAGATAAGTAAGTACGCGCCCAAGATCGTTTCCACCGTCATCGACCCCGAGAAGATAAGCGAGGTCATCGGCAAGGGCGGCAAGATAATTCAGCGCATCACCGCCGAGACCGGCGTAAAGATAGACATCGAGGACGACGGTACCGTTTACTTCGCCACCAACGACGCCGAAGCCGCCGCCAAGGCCGTGAAGATCGTCCGTGGCATAGCCGGAGACGTGAACATCGGCGACGTTTTCGAGGCCACGGTGACCCGCCTTATGGACTTCGGCTGCTTTGTGGAGTACCTGCCCGGCAAGGAGGGTCTTGTACACATCTCCAAGCTGGACAAGAAGCGTGTCGAGAAGGTCAGCGACGTAGTTTCCGTGGGCGACCAGATAGTAGTCAAGCTCATCGAGGTCGACCGCATGGGACGGTACAACTTCTCACGCAAGGACGCTCTGCCCCAGTAAGGGCGAAAAGTAAATTAAAAAGGCTTCCTCCCGTGGGAAGCCTTTTGTAATTAGGAATGAGGAGTGAGGAATTAGGAATATATCGTTGACATGACTGTTATGTAGCCTTGATACCGTAGGGGCGCCCATCGGGCGTCCGCAATCAAACGTTTACGACGGTAACGATAAACGATAATTAGGAATGAGAAATATTAATGTGGCAATGACAGGTGGTATATAGCTTCCCCTTGGGGGGAAGCCTGCCTTAGTGTTGCCTGTCATTGTCACCGTCAGTATTCCTCATTCCTCATTTTTAATTACACAGCAAAAGCCCCCGGAGAGCGAAGGGAACTCTCCGGGGCTATATTTATGAGATAATGGATATTTTACGACATTGGTGTATCATAATGGATCTGTGCGTTAAAAAACGAGTCATTTCCGGGACCAAAGCCAAACCCATTATTGCCGCCGTAGTATATGTCTGTGAGGCTGGTGCAACCATAGAACGCACTGGCGCGAAGCATAGTGACATTGCCGGGGATGGTCACGCTGAGCAGAGCAGTGCAGCCACTAAAAGCAGCAGTACTGATTTCATTAACACCGTTGCCTATAGACACACTGATAAGTCCAGTACAGTCAGAAAATGCACTATCGCCAATTTTTGTGACACTGTTTGGAATTGTCACGCTGGTTAGGCCGGTGCAGCCGGAAAACGCATTGTAGCCAATTTCCTTAACACTCTCGGGAATTTCAACACTTGTGAGACCGGTACAGCCGCTAAACGCACTGCCGGCTATAGTACATGTACCGGGGCGTATTACATAATCACCGGATATTTCCTTGCGCGCTGCTATTAAATGATTATTTATATAGAGTATACCATTGTCCCAATTTGCATCATCGTTATATAATGCTGTTTCACTAAATGTTCCCATACCAATGCTTGCGATGTTATCAGGTATGGTAATCTTGGCAAGACTTGTGCAATCATCAAATATATATCCGATTTCTGTAACGCCGCTGCCTATGGTCACACTGGTGAGACTGGTGCAGCCCGCAAATGCACTACCGCCTATATTTTTGACACTGTCGGGTACGGTTATGTCAGTGAGGCTGGTACAGCCTTCAAACATATAATCACTGATTTCCGTTGCGCAGTTGGAAATATTCACACCGGTAAGACAGGTACAATCGTAAAATGCACTGTTCCCTATGTGGGTAACACTGTTCGGTATCGTTATGCTTTTAATATTTGAGTATTCAAACGCCCTGTCTCCAATACTGGTGACGCTGTTGGGAAGTATCACTTCCTCCAGCGACCAGCAGTAAGCAAAGGCATCGTCACCTATTGCAGTAACCGGCAACCCTTCGATCTGAGCGGGAATCTCCAGAGACGACGCCATTCCCTTATAATCGGTTATCTCCACGTGATCCGGGTACACCTTATACTTTATTGGGTCGGTTAAATCAGGCACGAGTTCCGGCCCGACTGATGGGTCGTAAGGCACAAATGTGGCATTGCTCTCATTAAAAATATAAAACTCTCCGTCGGCAAGCTCTTCAGTCCACGTTTGATTGTTGATTGGATAGTAAATAAAAATATTGCCGTAATACCATTGATCTATGAAGTATCCAAATGGATGGAAGTCATATTGCGGTCCCATCTCGGACACCATTTGGGGAACATTACCTTCGAAAATCAGCCTTTGAAGCTGCAACTCGCCGCATGCGTTGCCGACGAAGGCTTCAACGCTGGCGGGCACTGTCAGGTTCTTTATTTCGCTGTGGTCGTAGAATGCTTCGACCACAACTCTTGTGCCGTCCTTTATGCGATAACTGCTGTCAAAGGTATAAGCAGGGCCATATTCCGGATTTGTGCCCATGGAGTCCATAATAACGTCCCCGTTGTAAAGAACGCCGTCGACCCAATTGGCAGGGTCATTGTAATAAGCCGTATTGGAAAACGAAGCATTGCCCAATTCTACAAGTTCTGCCGGAAGGTCTATATTCGCCAAGGCCGTACAGTTACTAAATGCCCAATATCCGATGTGAGTCACTGTATCCGGAATATCTATGGATGTTAAACTAACGCAGTTACTAAATGCTAATACATCAATACTTTTCAGTCCATTTCCAAAGTCAACCGTCGCCAAGTTGGCGCAGCCTTCAAAAGCTCTGCTTCCTATTTCATCCACACTGTCAGGTATTTTTACGCTTACAAGGCCGGTACAGCCATCAAAGGCACCGCTGCCTATGCTCACGACTCTTTCGGGGATATGGTGATGCCGGTGAGCCCGGTGCAACCTTGAAACGCGCCTCCGGCAATTGTAAGCGTCCCGGGCCTTATAATATAATCGCCGGATATTTCCTTACGCGCCTTAATTAAATGGTTGCTTATGTAGAGGACATCACCGTCCCAATTTTCATAATTGTTACATATTGCCGTGTTTTCAAACGCATAACTGCCAATTTCCGTGACGCTGTCGGGAATGGCCACGCCAGTAAGGCCACTACAACCGTAAAACGCACTTCCGCCAATTTCCGTGACGCTGTTAGGAATGGTCACGCTGGTGAGGCCAATACAACCAGAAAATGCACTTATGCCAATTTCCGTGACACTGCTTGGAATTATCACGTTGGTGATGCCGGTACAGTTTTTAAACATACTATCGCCAATTTCAGTGACGCCGTTTTCTATGGTCAAGCTGGTGAGGCCGGTGCAACCCTCAAACGCACTGCGGCCAATTTCCGTGACACCCTTGGGTATATTCACATTTTTAAGATTGGTGCAGCCATAAAAGGCTTCATCGCCAATTTCTGTAACGCTGTTTGGAATGGTTATATCGGTGAGGTTGATACAGCCGTTAAACGAATTACCGCCAATTTCAGTGACGCCGTTTTCTATGGTCACGCTGGTGATGCCGGTACAGCCTGAAAACGTATTTTCACTAATTTCTGTAACGCTATTTGGTATAACCACACTGGTGAGACTGGTGCAACCATAAAATGCCATTCTACCAATTTCTGTGACACTGTTTGGAATGGTCACACCGGTGAGGCCGGTGCAATTATCAAATACAAGCTCGTTAATTATACGCGTTCCCGGCCTTATGGCATAATCGCCGGATAATCCATCATTCGCTTCAATTAAAATATCGCCTATATAGAATACGCCGTTTTCCCAATTGGCACTATCGTTATACAATGCGGTGCCATAAAACGCATACCTATCAATGCTCGTGACGCTGTTTGGAATAGTTACATTTGTAAGGTTGGTGCAGCCGGAAAAAGCATTATAGCCGATTGACGTGACAGGCAGGCCTTCAATTTCGGCGGGAATAATAAGCTCCGCCGCATCGCCGTTATAGCCGGTTATTTCCACATAATCACCGTACACATAATATTTAAGCCCATCGGCGGTCGTTCCATCCGCCAACGCCACACCCGGCATAACTGCCATTACCATTGCCATGCACACCAGCACGGCGAGACACTTCCTGATTTTGTTCATCTGTTCGTCCTCCTTATGCATATATGTTATATTTCCCGCCCATCAAAAAATGCGCGGACGGAGCCGCGCACGAAAAACGCCCGCTCCGAATTTACTGCGACATAAATTGGATATGATATGAAAAGACACTTTCGGCTAATGCCTTGTAAAAGTACCGTCTGAACACACCATACGGAACGGCGTTTTTGCCATTACAAAAGTGTGCTCAAACCGCGATATTTTATTTACACCTTTACATACAAAGACCGGAAAATTTAGTACACCAAAAGCGTGCCCGTCATACAACGTGCCTCCTCACATATCCAAATTATGCCGCAAATTCAGTATATCACACAATTTATTTTTTGTAAAGTATTTTTTCAATATTTTTACTATAGGTTTACAATAGATGTATAACACATCTATTGTAAACCTACATCCGGCGGCAAAATATCTGTGATGTCAATAGATATGAACCAATTTCCTCAAAAAAAGAAAATATTCGGTATGGTATTTGCATTGAGTG
>CANRJP010000029.1 GCA_947630975.1 uncultured Clostridia bacterium | reverse complement strand
CCCGGCCTTTTGCCGGCAACCTCCCGCTTCATCGTATGTCATGTCACAGCTTTAACATTATACCTCAGCCGCCAAAAATTTGCAAGGCATTTTGTTAATTTTTTTTGATTTTTTTAATTTTCGTAAAAACTGCACAAAAACCATGCTGTGTTTTTGGGTATTTTTGGAGATAGGTACCCTTTCTTAAACGCCGACCTTCCCGCCGAAGGCCAAAGCGTCAGGCTACATAAAGTTTTCCTCAAGCGGAACTCTCAATTTGTATATTTAAAACGTTGACTTTTTGGGAAAAATATCTTACAATAAGGAAGAAAGAGGCGCCACGCCGGGAGCGGCGCCCCTCCCCCATCGGTAATACTAATCCCAACTAAAATCAGAAACGGAGAGAGCCAAATGGATAACAAAGCATACGAAACCGTTGACAGCCCCGAAAAGCTGGAGACGGCTCTGGCAAAGGTTCGGGCCGCCCAGCGGAAGTTCGCCGCCTACAGTCAGGAGCGGGTGGACGAAATATTCCGGGCGGCGGCCCTTGCCGCCAACAGCGCCCGCATACCTCTGGCCAAAATGGCCGTCGAGGAAACGGGCATGGGCATAGTGGAGGACAAGGTCATAAAAAACCACTACGCCTCCGAATATATTTACAACGCCTACAAAAACACCCCCACCTGCGGGGTCATAGAGGAGGATAAAGTCTACGGCATAAAGAAGATCGCCGAACCCATCGGCGTTATCGCGGCGGTGATTCCCACCACAAACCCGACCTCCACCGCCATTTTCAAGACGCTGCTGGCGCTAAAGACCCGCAACGGAATTATTATCAGCCCCCACCCGAGGGCAAAGCTGAGCACCATAGCCGCCGCAAAGACAGTGCTTGAAGCGGCGGTAAAGGCCGGCGCGCCCGAGGATATAATCGGCTGGATAGACGTTCCGTCGCTGGAAATGACTAACACGGTCATGAAGGAGGCGGACATAATCCTCGCCACCGGAGGCCCCGGCATGGTAAAGGCCGCCTATTCCAGCGGCAAACCGGCTTTGGGCGTGGGCGCGGGCAACACTCCCGCTATCATTGACGACAGCGCCGACGTGGTGCTGGCGGTCAATTCCGTTATCCACTCCAAAACCTTCGACAACGGCATGATCTGCGCCTCGGAGCAGAGCGTTATCGTTCTTGACGGCGTATACAGAGCCGTAAAGGACGAATTTGCCCGTCGGGGAGCCCACTTTCTGAACCCGGACGAGCTGGATAAGGTGAGAAAAACTATCATTATTAATGGAGCGCTGAACGCCAAAATCGTCGGCCAGTCCGCCGTGAGGATAGCGGAGCTGTCGGGAATTCAGGTTCCGGAGGGAACGAAGCTTCTCATCGGCGAGGTGGAAAGCGTCGACCTCAGCGAGGAATTCGCCCATGAAAAGCTGTCGCCGGTGCTGGCGATGTACCGGGCGGCGGACTTCGAGGACGCCCTCACCAAGGCCGAGCGGCTGGTTGCCGACGGCGGCTACGGACACACCTCGTCCCTCTACTGCAACGTGCTGACCGCGCAGGACAAAATGGCCGCCCATCAGGCGCGAATGAAAACCTGCCGTATTCTGGTGAACACTCCCTCCTCCCACGGGGGCATCGGCGATCTGTACAACTTCAAGCTCGCGCCCTCGCTGACTTTGGGCTGCGGAAGCTGGGGCGGAAATTCCGTCTCCGAAAACGTGGGCGTCAAGCACCTGCTCAACATCAAGACTGTGGCCGAAAGGAGAGAAAATATGCTGTGGTTCCGCGCGCCTGAAAAGGTGTATATGAAAAAAGGCTCGGTCCCCGTCGCTTTAGATGAGCTGAAGAGCGTTATGTGCAAAAAGCGGGCCTTCATAGTGACGGATAAGTTCCTGTACGAGAACGGCTACATTAGCACCGTCACCGAAAAGCTGGACGAAATGGGCATAAATCACACCGCTTTCTTCGACGTGGAGTCCGACCCCTCCCTCGCCAGCGCCAAAAAGGGCGCTGAGGCCATGACGGCTTTCAAGCCCGACGTGATAATCGCCGTGGGCGGCGGCAGCGCCATGGACGCCGCAAAGATAATGTGGGTGCTGTACGAGCATCCCGAGGTTGACTTCATGGATATGGCTATGAGGTTTCAAGACATCCGTAAGAGGATATACACCTTTCCAAAAATGGGCGAAAAAGCCTATTTTATCGCCATTCCCACCTCCGCCGGCACCGGCAGCGAGGTGACGCCCTTCGCCGTAATCACCGACGAGACCACGGGCATAAAGTACCCGCTGGCGGACTACGAACTGATGCCCGACATGGCGATCATTGACACCGACCTGATGATGAATATGCCCAAGGGCCTCACCGCCGCCTCGGGAATAGACGCCATGACCCACGCCCTCGAGGCCTATGCCTCCATGATGGCAACGGACTTCACCGACGGACTGGCGCTGAAAGCCATCAGGCTCATTTTCGACTACCTGCCCCGATGCTATGACAACGGCCCCAACGACCCGGAGGCTCGTGAAAAAATGGCTAACGCCTCCACCATGGCGGGCATGGCCTTTGCCAACGCCTTCCTTGGCGTGTGCCACTCCATGGCTCACAAGCTGGGCGCTTATCACCACATAGCCCACGGCGTGGCTAACGCCCTGATGATCGACCATGTGCTCCGCTACAACGCGGCCGAAGTTCCGGCGAAAATGGGCACCTTCCCCCAGTACGCCTACCCCCGCACTCTCCGCCGCTACGGCGAGATTGCGGACTCCCTGGGCATATCCGGCAAAGATGACAACGAGAAGCTGGAGGGCCTTATCGCGAAGCTGGACGAACTGAAAAAAGCCGTCGGCATCAAGGACACCGTCAGGGACTACGGCGTGGACGAGAAATACTTCCTCGAAAAGCTGGACGAAATGACGGAGCAGGCCTTCGACGACCAGTGCACCGGCGCAAATCCCCGCTACCCGCTGATGAGCGAAATAAAGGAAATGTATCTTAAAGCCTACTACGGCAAATAAAAGGAGGAAATGAAAATGGATCTGAACAATCTTGACCTCAGCGAGGTCATAGCCCGTCGGCCGCACAAAACGGTCTACTGGGACAAAAAGCAAAATCTGTCAATCAAGGTCTTTGACGACAGCTTTTCCAAGGCGGAAATTCTGAACGAGGCCCTCAATCTGGCCAAAATAGAGACCACCGGCATCAACTGTCCCACCCTCGCGGCGGTGACCCGTGTGGACGGGGACTGGGCCATAATCACCCGATATATAAAAGGAAAGACCCTCGCGAGGCTCATGGAGGAAAATCCCGAAAAAAAGGACGAATATCTGGAGCTTTTCGTGGATCTTCAGCTTTCCGTCCACGCGCGGAAGTGTCCCATACTCAACAAGCTTAAGGACAAAATGAACGCCAAGATCTCCGCCACCGACCTTGACGCCACCACCCGGTACGAGCTTCACACCCGGCTGGAGAGTATGCCCAAGCACAACAAAATTTGTCACGGTGACTTCAACCCCTCCAACGTGATAATCACCGAGGACGGCACTCCCTATATTATAGACTGGGCTCACGTGACCCAGGGCAACGCCGGCGCCGACGCGGCCCGAACCTACCTGCTGTTCTGTCTGTCCGGCGACAGGAATATGGCCGAAAAGTATTTGAATTTGTTCTGCAAAAAGAGCGACACCGCAAAGCAGTACGTTCAGAAGTGGATGCCCATCGTGGCGGCGTCCCAGAGCGTAAAGGGCAAGCCCGAGGAGCGGGAGTTCCTGCTTTCGTGGGTGAATGTGGTGGACTACGAATAATATCGTGGGAGCCTGCGGGCCACCGCCGGACGAAGCCTGTATAATCGAAAATTTGATTTGTAATTTCGTTCATAATTATAGTCGTAAACGTTTGATTTCGGGCGCCCAATGGGCGCCCCTACGTCATCGAGGCCGTATTACGGTATATATACGCCGTAACCGCCCCGCCGGTATTCCTCATTCCTCATTCCTAATTTCCATCCTGCCCGTCATAAAAATTTACGTTTAAATTTATAAATTTCCTATTGCGAAATTTGCAATTATGTGGTACAATAATGTAGTTAAGGCAATACCGCACAGAGATTGTGCCCATATTGCGCCGCAGATTTTTTGACGGAATTACGAAAACGACGAAGGAATACTGTCGTATTTCAAGGAGTTTTCGTAATAAACGTCGGAAAAGATGCAAGCAAGATGGGTACAAAGCTCACTTGCGGTCTTTGTGCGGTATTGCCTTAATTCGATACGAAAGGGGAAGTAAAAGTGGAGACAAAATACATCTTTGTGACGGGCGGCGTGGTTTCCGGCCTTGGCAAGGGCATTACGGCGGCCTCTCTGGGCCGTCTGCTCAAGTGCAGGGGCTACAAAATAACCATCCAGAAGTTCGACCCGTACATCAATTTTGACCCCGGTACCATGAGCCCGTACCAGCACGGCGAGGTCTTTGTCACCGACGACGGCGCCGAAACCGACCTTGACCTGGGACACTACGAAAGGTTCGTTGACGAAAATCTGAACAGCAACTCCAACGTCACCAGCGGAAAGGTATATTACAACGTCATCAACAAGGAGCGCCGGGGCGACTACCTTGGCGGTACGGTGCAGGTAATTCCCCATATAACCAACGAAATCAAGGAAAGGATATACCGGGCCGGCAAGCACAACGTGGACTTCGTCATAACCGAGATCGGCGGCACAGTGGGCGACATCGAGAGTCTGCCCTTTTTGGAGTCGATCCGTCAGGTGCAGCGCGAGGTCGGCAGGGACAACTGCATTTACATCCACGTTACTCTTGTGCCGTACATAGCCTCCAGTGGTGAGCAGAAATCCAAGCCCACCCAGCACAGCGTCAAGGAGCTGCTCAGCCTGGGCATCCAGCCGGACATCATCGTCTGCCGGACGGAAATACCGCTGGAAAAAGGCTTAAAGGAAAAAATCGCCTCCTTCTGCAACGTGAACAAGGAGTGCGTGGTTGAAAATCTCGACGCCCCCACTCTTTACGCGGTTCCGCTGGCCCTCGAGAAGGAAGGACTCGCCGCGGCGGTGCTCAGTTGTCTGATGCTGCCCCAGGCAGAGCCGGACCTCACCGAGTGGAAGCAGATGGTGGAGACGGTTCTCCACCTCGGCGAGGACGGCCGCAAGGTAAAAATTGCCCTGGTGGGCAAGTATGTGGCCCTGCACGACGCTTATCTCAGTGTGGCCGAGGCCCTGCGCCACGGCGGCATAGCCAACAAGATAGACGTGGAGATAGACTGGGTGGACAGCGAAAAGATAACCGCCGAAAACGCCGCCGAAATGCTGGCGGAGGCAGACGGTATTCTGGTGCCCGGAGGCTTCGGCGACCGGGGCATCGAGGGCAAAATACAGGCCGCCCGCTACGCCCGTGAAAATAAGGTTCCGTTTTTCGGCATCTGTCTTGGAATGCAGATGGCGGTTATTGAGTACGCCCGCGACGTACTTGGCCTGCCCGGCGCCAACAGCGCCGAGTTCGACGAAAACAGTCCCGACCCCGTTATCCACATCATGCCCGACCAGATCGACATCGAAAACATGGGCGGCACTCTGCGGCTGGGCCTCTACCCCTGCAAGCTCACCGAGGGCAGCCATATCGCCGGTATATACCACGACGAGGTGATTTACGAGCGCCACCGCCACCGGTACGAATTCAACAACGACTATCGGGAGGCCCTTACGAAGGCCGGTCTGTCCCTTGGCGGAATTTCGCCTGACAACAGACTTGTGGAAACCGTGGAGATAGAGGATCACCCCTGGTTCATCGGCGTTCAGTTCCACCCCGAGTTCAAGTCCCGGCCCAACCGTGCCCATCCCCTGTTCGCCTCGTTTATCAAGGCGGCGGGAGAAAAGAAAGGGCTTTAACTGTTTATAATATCTAACGGGAAGGGTTCGCCCCGACCTGAAAGAAAGGAAGTTTTATATGTACGACGTAAAATCAAAACACGCCGAGGAATTCATCAACCATGAGGAGATCCTCGACACGCTGGCCTATGCCGACGCCAACAAGACCAACGCCGAGCTCATCGACTCCATAATCGAGAAGGCGAAGCTGCGCAAGGGTCTGAGCCATCGGGAGGCTTCGGTGCTGTTGGCCTGCGAGCTGGAGGATCGGAACGAGGAGATCTACGCCCTCGCAAAGCAGATAAAGGAGGACTTTTACGGCAACCGCATTGTCATGTTCGCGCCCCTGTACCTGTCCAACTACTGCGTAAACGGCTGCACCTACTGTCCCTATCACATGAAAAACAAGCACATCGCCCGCAAGAAGCTGACTCAGGAGGAGATAAGGAACGAGGTGATCGCCCTTCAGGACATGGGCCACAAGCGCCTTGCCCTCGAGACCGGCGAGGATCCCGTCAACAACCCCATCGAGTATGTGCTGGAGTCCATCAAGACCATCTACTCCATAAAGCACAAAAACGGCGCCATCAGGCGGGTAAACGTAAACATCGCCGCCACCACCGTTGAAAATTACCGCAAGCTCAAGGAGGCCGGCATCGGCACCTACATCCTGTTTCAGGAGACCTATCACAAGGAGAGCTATGAAAAGCTCCACCCCACCGGCCCCAAGCACAACTACTGCTATCACACCGAGGCCATGGACAGGGCCATGGAGGGCGGCATCGACGACGTGGGCTGCGGAGTGCTCTTCGGCCTTGAGCTGTACCGCTACGAGTTCGCCGGTCTGCTCATGCACGCCGAGCATTTGGAGGCCGTATTCGGCGTCGGCCCCCACACCATAAGCGTTCCCCGTCTTAAAAGGGCGGACGACATCGACCCCTCAACCTTTGACAACGGCATCGACGACGACACCTTCGCCAAAATAGTGGCCTGTATACGGATTGCCGTTCCCTATACCGGCATGATAATTTCCACCCGTGAAAATCAGAAATGCCGCGAGCGCGTCCTTGAGCTGGGCATCAGCCAGATAAGCGGCGGCAGCAAGACCAGCGTGGGCGGCTACGCCGACGGCACCCTTGAGGACGAGGACGTGACGGAACAGTTCGACGTAAGCGACACCCGCACCCTTGACGAGGTAGTGCGCTGGCTCATGGAGCGGGGCTTTATCCCCTCATTCTGCACGGCCTGCTACCGCGAGGGCCGCACCGGCGACCGGTTTATGACCCTGTGCAAGAATCAGCAGATACTGAACTGCTGCCACCCCAACGCCCTCATGACATTGAAGGAATACCTGATGGACTACGCCTCACCCGAGACCCGCAAAATCGGCGAAGCCCTCATAGAGAAGGAAATCGAAAAAGTCACCAATCCCAAGGTCAGGGAGATCGCCCGCAAAAACCTTGCGGAGATCGAGCATGGCTCCCGCGATTTCAGATTTTAAAATAAAAAAATCGCGCGGAGCGTGTCGGACCTTTCCGGCACGCTCCGTAATTTTCTCATCGCTCACCTTGACACGGCAAAAAAGCCACAAAAAAAATATTACAGTTTATACTAATCCCTATTAAAAGCGTCAACCGAGGGGTGAGGATTTTTTTGTGCCAGACAAGGAAGAGGCCGCAGGCAATACTGTTATGTATTGGCAAGGCCGATGACGCCGTATGGCGCGAAAAAGGCCGCACCGAATTGACGATTTTAATTAGGGATTAGTATTATTTACAAAAACTCTTGCATTTTTTGTCAATGTAGTGTATAATAACCTTATCAAGTCACGAAGGAGTGGTGTTATGTCAAAAGAGATAAATCCCGACAGACTTACCGATAGGCAGACTAACGAGTCCTCACCGGCGGAGACCGCGGAAAAAGCCGATAATATTACCCCGGCAGAAAATACACAGACTGTCCCCGATATTCCCGAGACCGGCGGCGACGGCGCCAAAGCCGCGTCCGTAAGCGAGCAGGAGGATAAAAACGTTCCCGAGGAGAGTCGGGACGGAGAAAACGACGCTCCCTCCGAGGGCGAATATTTCGCCGCCGAGGGCACCGACGCCAATTTACTCAGCGAGTTTGCTCCGAAGCCCATGAACATCCCCAATATAGATCTTGAAAAGGAAAAACGCCGGCAGGAAAAACGCAAAAAGCACAGCGGCAGGGAAAAGAAAAAGGTAGAGGCGCGAAAAAAGCGGGGCAAGAAAAAGAAGCGCTCCGCCGGCCAGAAGGTTGCCGCCGGTTTCGCCTGTTTCTTCCTGTTCCTGATAATGAGCGCCGCCATGGCCGGATTTGTGGCCGCGCTGTCCGTCCAAACGGCCACGAGTAAATACGCTTTCCGACTGGCTGTGGACAATATGGACGTGGCGGAAATTCCCATCGAAATTCATGATTACCAAAGTCTCAGCTCGGCCTTCGGCATGGCTCCAAGCTCGAGCCGTGCGGCCCTGGTAGATATTATCCGCGACAATTCCCAGGTGCCCGTCACTTACAGCGAGATCATTTCCGGCATAAACAGCTCCGGCCTTGAGAGCTTTCTCGAGAACCGGCTCAAGTCCGCGTCGGACTATCTGCTGCTGGACAAGCCTTACACCCCCATGACCGGCACGGACATAGCCAACGTCGTCAAAGGCGGAGCGACTTTGGTGCGCAACCTCACCGGCAAGGTTTTGACGGATGCGGACTACTCCAACGTCGCCGCCTACTTTAACGCCGGCGGCAAGCTCGACGACGTTTCCGTTCAGGCTCTGAACGGCACGAAGCTCCGCAGTTACACCCGGTACACAAAGGTCCTGCTGTCGCTGAACGTGCTGGGCGCTCTGCTGCTCATCAACATAGTTCTGCTGATACTTCTGCTGATAATCGGGCGCAACTCGTCCCATAGCCCCATCGGCTGGGCGTTCATCGTGGGCGGGCTGGCCGTGGTGGTCTGCGCCGTCCTGTTCCGTCCGTCGCACACGGTGGCCTCCGGCTTTCTTCAGGCTGTACTTAACAGTTATTTCTCATTCTTCACCGGCACGGTCATTGTTATAGCCGGAATTTTCGCGGTCATAGGCGCGTTTATCTTTCTTTTGGGTAACGCCGCCACGGAAAAAGACGAGTAGTAATATGAAATTCCGGGCAGACCCCGGAATTTCACGCTTTTCAAGTAAACACTGACTAAATACAGTGCGGCGATTGGCGAGACATAATTTTCTCGAGACAAGGAAAAAAGCGCAGAAATACTTTGTGTATTTCAAGCATTTTTGACGCAGTATCGGGGAAATTTGGCCGTCAGGCGTCGTGCTGAGCCTCAGGCGCTATTTATTCAGTGTTTACTCAAAGAGTATAGGCAATACCGTTAAACACGGTATTGGGAAGGAGGTATCGCCTTGGAACAGCCAACTTTTTTTGACGACAGCGGCACCCAGCCCTTGGCCGCCCGGCTTCGTCCCCGCACTCTTGAGGAATTCGTGGGTCAGACCCACCTTTTGGGCGAGGGCAAAGTGCTGCGCCGGCTCATCGAGAACGACAGCGTGTCCTCCATGATATTCTGGGGCCCGCCGGGAGTGGGCAAGACCACTCTGGCCCGGATAATCGCGAACCGCACCAAGGCGGCCTTTATCGACTTTTCCGCCGTGACCAGCGGCATAAAAGAGATCAGAGCCGTCATGCAAAAGGCCGAAAACAATCGGCTCTACGGAGAAAAGACCATTGTTTTTGTGGACGAGATACACCGCTTCAACAAGGCTCAGCAGGATGCGTTCCTGCCGTTTGTGGAAAAGGGCAGCATCATCCTCATCGGCGCCACCACAGAAAATCCCTCCTTCGAGGTCAACGGCGCCCTCCTGTCACGGTGCAAGGTATTTGTGCTTCAGGCACTCAAACCCGAGGAACTGGTGGAGCTGATGAGCCGTGCCATTACCGACCCCAGAGGCTTCGGGAACATAAAGGTGGATATTCCGCCGAACACGCTGGAGCAGATCGCCGTTTTTGCCAACGGCGACGCCCGCAGCGCCCTCTCCACCCTTGATATGGTGGTGCTGAACGGCGAAGCCGATGAGGGCAGGATAACCGTCACCGCCGAGACGCTGGAACAGTGTACGTCAAAAAAATCCCTGCTGTACGACAAGAACGGCGAGGAGCACTACAATCTGATCTCCGCCCTCCACAAGTCCATGCGCAATTCCGACCCGGACGCGGCAATTTACTGGCTGGCCCGAATGCTGGAGGCCGGTGAGGATCCGCTTTACGTGGCCCGGCGGGTGACCCGCTTTGCCAGCGAGGACGTGGGTCTGGCTGACCCAAAGGCGCTGGAGCTGGCCGTGGCGGCCTATCAGGCCTGTCATTTCATCGGCATGCCCGAGTGTACCGTCCATTTGGCTCAGGCGGTAGTATATATGGCTCTGGCTCCCAAGTCCAACGCCCTCGACGCCGCTTACGGACGGGCGCGGAGAGACGCCCTCGAACAGTTGGCCGAGCCGGTGCCCCTTGTCATACGCAACGCTCCCACAAAGCTTATGAAGGAGCTGGACTACGGCAAAGGCTATCAGTACGCTCACGACACCGAGGACAAGCTCACAAATATGCAGTGTCTGCCGGACTCCCTTTTGGGGCGGGAGTATTACCGGCCCACGGAGCAGGGCTTGGAAGCACGGTTCAAGGCTCGGCTTGAACAAATAAAGGACTGGAAAAAACGTCATGAAACATCATGAATAAAATTGGATTGTACGAAAAAAGGCCGTGATTTTTCAATCACAGCCTTTTCGGTTTCTGGCTCCTCAAGTTGGACTCGAACCAACGACCCTGCGGTTAACAGCCGCATGCTCTACCGACTGAGCTATTGAGGAATATTTTTGGGGCTTTTACCTTTGCCGCCCGACAAAAGTTATTATAGCACAACGAAACATAAAAATCAAGTATTTTTGCAAAAAAATTTCAAAAAATTTTTCGACACAAAGGTGCCGTATGGGGAGCGCAAGGCGCTCCCCTTTAATTTTCAATTACAGCCGCCGCAGGGCTTAAAAAACTCCTTTATGTTGACCGAAAGGCCGTTTTCTCCATCCTTGAAGCCCAACAGATAAAGGCCGGGGAACATGGTCCCGTTTTTACAGAAGCCGGTCCCGACGCCGTTCAGGTCAAGATGGTTCAGGGCCGCACGAATCAAAAGCTCAAAAACGCCGTCCTTATCCACAACGTAAAGCAGCTCGCCGGTCTCCTTAAAGACGCACCAGCCCTTACAGTCAGGCCCTTCCTGTGCCCAGGCCACGCGCACATCCTCCTCCGGATCGGGATGAATGGAGGCTATTACCTGTTTATTGTCAAAAATCACGACTTTTATCATTTTTTCCGCCGTCCCTTCAGCTTGTTTATCTCCGCGTCGTTGAGGTGCCGCCACTTGCCCTCGGGCAAATTGCCGAGGGTCACGCCGCCGACGGCGATGCGTTTCAGGCCGAGAACCTCCACTCCGATGGCTTCCAGCATCTTGCGAACCTGACGGTTACGGCCCTCGTGAATGGTTATTTTTACCTCGGGAGTTCTGCCGTGGAGCTGTTCCACTTTGGCCGGCGCGGTAAGGCGGCCGTCGATTTCCACGCCCTTGCGGAGCGCGGCCTCCTCGCTCTTGTCCAAAGGGCGGTTGACGCGGGCAATATAAACCTTGTCCACCGAATGGCTGGGGTGGGTCACCTGATTGGCAAAGGCCCCGTCGTTAGTCATGATGAGCAGACCCGAGGTGTCGAAGTCCAGACGGCCCACAGGGTAGATACGGGCGTCGACGTCCCCGACCAGCTCCATTACAGTGGGCCGATCCAGATCGTCGCTGACCGTGGTGACGTAATTTTTCGGCTTATTGAGGGCTATATAGTACAGCTTTTTTTCGGGAGTTACGATCTTGCCGTCGACGCTGACCTCGTCTCCCTCCCCCACCTCACAGCCCATGTAGTCCACAAGACTGCCGTTGACCTGCACACGCCCGCTTTCGATGAGCCGCTCCGCCGCTCTGCGGGAGGCCACGCCGCACATGGCGATATATTTTTGCAAACGCATTTACATCAGTTCCTTCGCTATTTTTATCAGATTGTCAAGGAAGCCCTCTTCCTCCTCAATGTCACGGTCGGCCAGCAGATCCACCCCGCCCAGGAACTCTCCCTCGCAGAACATATAGAGCCGGGCCAGCTTTCGGCCTTTTTTTATGGGCAGGGTCATGTCTCCGGCCTCGGTGCGGTACTCCACGGCCCAATGCTCGGCTCCCGTCAGTGAAGTGACAAAATCCTCGGCGCATACCAGCCCCAGCTCGGAGCTGTCGAGAGTTACCGTCTCCCAAAGCTGTCCCGCCTTGGTGAGGGTGGCAGTCTCATAGTCGCCGAAGCCGTAATCCAGCAGCCGGGTGTGATCCTGCCAGTCGTCGGGAGCGTTGAGGGTCACGGCCACAAGCTCACGCCCGTCCCGCATGGCCGCGGAAACAAGGCAGCGGCCCGCCTTTTTGGTGAAGCCGGTCTTAACGCCGGTGCAGCCCTCGTACTGCCAAAGCAGCTTGTTGTGATTTTTCAGGCTCCTGTCCCACTCGTGGCCGCTCCAAGGTATATTTTTCTGCTTCGTGCCCGCTATTTCCCTGAATTTCGGCAATGTCATGGCGTGGCGGGCCAGAACCGCCATATCGTAGGCGGTGGTGTAATGGCCGTCGCCGTCCAGTCCGTTCGGCGTTTCGAAGCGGGTATTATACATACCAAGCTCCTTCGCCCGGGAGTTCATCAGGGCGACAAAGGCGTCCACGCTCCCGGCGGTGTACTCGGCAAGGGCGACCGCCGCGTCGTTGCCGCTGTTAAGCATGAGGCCGTACAATAGCTGCTCCACAGTGAGCTGTTCTCCGGCGGCAAGCCATATCGACGAGCCCTCCACTCCCGAGGCCACGGGACTGACAGTGACAACGCCGGCCATGGAGCAGTTTTCTATGGCAAGCACCGCCGTCATGATTTTTGTGGTGCTTGCCATGGGCAGACGCTCGAAGCCGTTTTTTTCGTACAGCAGCCGACCCGAGGCGGCGTCCATGAGCACGGCGCTTCGGGCGGAAAGGCCGTCGGGAGCCTGAGCGTGAGCCGTGGCCGTGATAATGATTATTCCAAGAACCAATGCCGTCAGTTTTTTCATACCGTTATCCCCTTCACAAAATGCTACTATCATTTTATGAGGGCTTGCTCGGTTTTATTTCAGCTTTTCCAGAGTCTCCTTCGCCGCCGCGATGGATTTTGCCACAGCCGACGGAGCCGGCCCGCCGACGACGGTGCGGCCGTTCACACAGGTTTCAAGGCTTATTTCACCGTAAATGTCCTCGCCGATGAGGGGGCTGCACTCCTTAAGCTCCTCAAGGCTCAGCCCGTCGATGCCCACGCCCTTCTTTTCGGCAACAAGCACCATGTGTCCCACCACGGCGTGAGCCTCGCGGAAGGGCAGGCCGTGCTTCACAAGGTAGTCGGCCACATCGGTGGCGTTGGTAAAGCCGCCGTTGGCGCCCCTGTACATATTTTCGCCGTTTATCTTCATTGTGTCCACCATGCGGGTGAACACCGGCAGGCAGAGCTTCACCGTGTCTATGGCGTCGAACAGGGCCTCCTTGTCCTCCTGCATATCCTTGTTGTACGCAAGAGGCAGACCCTTCATCACCGTGAGCAGGGCCGTCAGATCCCCGTAGACCCGTCCGGTCTTGCCACGTATCAGCTCGGCAAAGTCCGGATTTTTCTTTTGGGGCATGATGGAGCTGCCGGTGCTGTAGGCGTCGTCCATGGTGACGAAGCGAAACTCGTTGCTGCTCCAGAGTATCAGCTCCTCGCAGAACCGCGAAAGGTGCGTCATTATCACCGAGCAGTCGAACATGGTCTCCAGAGCAAAGTCCCTGTCGGACACTCCGTCCAGAGAGTTCATGGTTATCGCCGAAAAGCCCAGCTTCTCCGCCACAAATTCCCTGTCAAGGGGGTAAGTGGTGCCGGCAAGGGCCCCGCTGCCCAAGGGCATAACGTCGGTGCGTTCATAGCAGTCGCCCAGCCTGTCCATGTCCCGTAGGAACATATTCACATAGGCCATGAGGTGGTGGGCAAAAGTGATGGGCTGGGCCTTTTGAAGGTGGGTATAGCCCGGCATAACGGTGTTGAGATTAGCTTCCGCCAGCTTGATGAGCGTTTCGACCAGCTCCGCCAGCAGGGCTTTTATTTCCCCGATAGCGTCCTTGGTATACATACGCACGTCCAGCGCCACCTGGTCGTTACGGCTGCGTCCTGTGTGGAGGCGCTTGCCCGCCTCGCCTATGCGGTCGGTGAGTATCTTCTCGATATTCATGTGAATGTCCTCGGCGTCAACGAGGAACTCCACCTTTCCGGCCTCGATGTCCTCAAGTATGCCGCCGAGGGCCTCCACTATACGGCGGCTGTCCTCCTCGGGGATTATACCCTGACGGCCCAGCATCTCGGCGTGAGCCATTGAGCCCAATATATCCTGACGGTACATACGCCGGTCAAAGCGTATCGACGACTGAAAGTCGTTGGCCTGTGCGTCGGTGGCCTTTTCAAAGCGTCCGCCCCAAAGCTTCATAAAAATTTCCCCTTTGCTGCAACTCCCCGGCACGTGTGCGCCGGGGAGTGATGATATTTATTTGTTTTCCTGATTTTGCTTCATGAGCGCACGAACCTTGAGGGGCAGACCGAAGAGGTTGATGAAGCCCTCGGAATCCTTGTGGCTGTAAAGCTCGTGGCTGTCGCCGAAGCTGGCGATGGTCTCATTGTAAAGAGAATAGGGGCTCTTGGCGCCGGCGGAGGAAATGCTGCCCTTATAAAGCTTGAGGCGCACCTCGCCGGTGACGGTCTCCTGAGTGCTGTCCACGAAGGCGGAAATAGCCTCACGGAGAGGGGTGTACCACTTGCCGTCGTAAACCAGCTCGGCAAGCTTGATGGCCACATGGCGCTTAAAGGCCTGAGTGTCACGGTCAAGGCAGAGGTACTCCAGCTCGTTGTGAGCGTAGTAAAGTATCGTACCGCCGGGGGTCTCGTAGACGCCGCGGCTCTTCATGCCCACAAGACGGTCCTCAACTATGTCGGCTATGCCGATGCCGTAGGCGCCGCCTATCTCGTTGAGCTTTTCAACAAGAGCTCTGGGAGACATTTTTTCACCGTCAAGGGAAACGGCCTCGCCCTTTTCAAAGCCGACGGTGATGTACTTAGGCTCGTCGGGAGTTTTCTCCGGAGGAACGGTGAGCTTGAGCAGGCTGTCAAGCTGGGGCTCGTTGGCGGGATCCTCAAGATCCATGCCCTCGTGGCTGATGTGCCAGATGTTGCGGTCGCGGGAGTAGAGCTCCTTCTTGGTAACGGGAATCTGAATGTGATGGGCCTCGGCGTAGTCCACCGCGTCCTCACGGGACTTGATGTTCCAAATTCTCCAGGGAGCTATTATCTTAAGCTGGGGAGCGAGGGCCTTGATTGTCAGCTCAAAGCGAACCTGATCGTTGCCCTTGCCGGTGGCGCCGTGGCAGATGGCGGTGGCTCCTTCGGCCAGAGCTATCTCCACAAGTCTTTTGGCGATGATGGGGCGGGCGTGGCTGGTGCCCAGAAGGTACTTGCCCTCGTAAACGGCCCCGGCCTTTACCACGGGATAAATGAAGTCCTCAACGTATTCGTCTCTCAGATCCTCGAGGTAGAGCTTGGAAGCGCCTGCCGCCTTGGCCCGCTGTTCAAGACCCTCGGTCTCCTTGCCCTGTCCCACGTCGCCGCAGACGGCAATGACCTCGCAGCCTTCGTAGTTCTCCTTGAGCCAGCTTATAATGATGGAGGTGTCAAGACCGCCGGAATAAGCCAGTACGATTTTTTCTGCCATTGAAATTCCTCCTAAACAGTTTTTACGATGTAGTAATTATACATCAAAATGCAAAATTATGCAATACCTTTTTATGAAATTTTTCGGCTATTTTAATATCCCTTTTTGTATACCCTGACATATTATCCAGTCGGCCAGAGCCGCGGTTTCGTCGTCCATGGCGGTCTTAACCGGTTCCATACGCCTGTACACCTGCTCGGCGCGGACGTTTCCCTTCTTCCATGTGTGGCAGTCGGTGAGGTGGTTGTTTATCAGGGGCTGGAGCCGGTCGATGGCGGCGGCGTAGGCCGCGTCGGGAGTTGCTCTCCCGTCGAATTCCTCCCACAGGCGGCGGTACTCCCGTCCCTGCTCCTCGGGCAAAAGGCCGAAAAGCCGGTCGGCGGCGGCCTTTTCACGGGCGGCCTTGTCCTTGCCGGCCTCCTCGTCGTAACAGAAGGTGTCCCCGGCGTAGACCTCCACAAGGTCGTGAACGAGGGCCATCCTAATCACCCTGTCCAGATTGATCTTATCCTTGTCCCGTGCGTGGTCAAAAAGGGTCAGGGCCATGAGGGCGAAGTGCCAGGAGTGCTCGGCGTCGGTCTCCTGCCGGGAGCCGTCGGCAATCAGGGTCTGACGGAGGACGTTCTTCATTTTGTCCGCCTCAATAAGGAAACGGAGCTGCTTTTCATAGTTCTCGCTTATCACCGGCGCACCTCCCGGGTATACCGGGTCAGCCAGTCCTGCTCCTCCTTGGTGAGCCGGGGCATAAGGCGCTTGCGGCACTCAAAGTGATAACGGTTTATCCAGTCTATCTCCTCGTCGGTGAGGAGGGCGGGATCGATGCCGTTTACGTCGACGGGCACGAAGGACAGCAGTCCGAAGCCGTAAAACTCCCCGTGCTCGGTGGTTTTCCACGGAACAACAACAACATCGTTTTCCGTGCGTATGCCGTATTTGCCTTCTATGTAAACTCCCGGCTCGACAGTGACGTTCATGCCCGGCTCAAAGGGAGTGGAGCGCAGACTCTGGCTCAAATTCTGCGGCCCCTCGTGGACGTTGAGATAGAAGCCCACACCGTGGCCGGTGCCGCACTTGTAGTCGATGCCCTCCTTCCACAGAGGCTCACGGGCCAGAATGTCCAGATTGGCCCCTGAGGTGCCCTTGAGGAATTTGGCGGAAATAAGGGCTATGCCGGACTTGAGCACAAGGGTGAAATTGCGGCGCTCCTCCTCGGTTATGGGGCCGAGGACAAGAGTCCTCGTTATGTCGGTGCTGCCGTTAAGGTAGTGGCCGCCGGAGTCGATGAGGAGCATACCCTCGGCCTTGAGAACGGCGTTGTTTTCGGGGGTGGGACTGTAGTGCATCATGGCCGCGTTGCCCTTATAAGCGGCGATGGTCTCAAAGCTGGGGCCCATATTATAGGGCTGCTGAGCCCGAAGCTCCAGCAGCTTTTCGCACACATCAAGCTCGGTTATTGTACGGCCGCCGCCGAGGCAGTCGTAAATATAGTAAAAGCCCTTGACCAGCGCCACGGCGTCGTTTTCGTAGCACTCCACGAGGTTTTGGTTTTCGGTCTTGTTCTTCACTGCCTTGAATGGGGTAACGATGTCCCTGATGTGCTTAAGGCTGCACTTTTGGGCGGCGGCGGCAAGAGCGCTGTTGTTTATGCCGAAATCCATGCCAAGGGTGCAGTCCTCGCCCAAAGCGGCGATGTCGCCGTAAATTTTGCCGTACTCGTACAGGCCGACGCCCTGCTGCTCAAGAGCGTAACGCTCGTTTTCGCCCACCTTGGCGGGGTCGATATAAAGACGGACGCCGCCGGGGCCGACGAGCAGATAGCTGAGAGCGAAGGGGCAGCAGTGTATGTCGGAGCCGCGGATATTGCAGAGCCACATGATGCAGTCCAGCTTGCCCACGGCGTAATGGGTGAGGCCGAGCTTGCTCATTTCCTCGCGGACACGGGCTATCTTGCCCGAGGCGCTCTCGCCGCACCACTTTTCGTCGTGGAGGATTATTTTTCCGTCCGGTATCGGCGGCCGATCCTGCCAAATGACGGACAGATCGTGGGAGCTGTCCAAAATCAGCTTTTTCTCCCCGAACTTTTTATTCATATCATTCACGGACGACTGGGAAAACAGCTTTCCGTTTATGCCGACCTTTGCCCCCTCGGGCAGCTCGTCGCAGAGGAACTGAACATAGCTCTTCACGCCGGGGTCATAGGCTCGGAACAGCGTTATCTCGCTGCCGGAGAGCTGGTTTTCCGCCTGAATGTAGTAGCGTCCGTCCGTCCATAGCCCGCTCCTGTCCTTTGTGACGGCCACGGTACCGGCGCTGCCGGTGAAGCCCGAGAGCCAGCGGCGGAACTGATAGTGCTCCGGCACATACTCGCTCAAATGCGGATCCGCCGAGGGCACAATGTAGGCGTCAAGGCCGTTTTTCTCCATTTCCTGCCGCAGAAGGGCAAGCTTTTCGTTAACTGTCATATTAAAATTACCCCTTTCCTCTGTCTTATCTTTATTTATTCCAGTCTCAGCTGAGGCTCGGCGTTCAAGGTCAGGTCGGCTCGCATACCGGCGGCGTAGTTCAAGTACCCGGCGCAGGAGATCATGGCTCCGTTGTCGGTACACAGGTCTATGGGCGGGCAGTACATTTTCATGCCCCCGGCCTCGGCGGCGGCTTCAAGGGCCGAGCGGAGGGCGGTGTTGGCGGCCACTCCGCCGGCAAGGCAAACGGTTTTGCAGCCCGACTGCTTTGCGGCGCCCATTGTATTCTCCACCAGCACGTCCACGACCGCCTGCTGGAAGGAGGCGGCGACGTCCGCCCGATTGAGCTCCTCCCCCTTCTGTTCGGCGTTGTGGACATAGTTTATCACCGCCGTCTTAAGGCCGCTGAAGCTGAAATCAAAGCCGTGATGAGGCCGGGGGAAAGCTATGGCGCGGGGGTCGCCCTCCTTTGCCAGAGCGTTGACCTTCGGCCCGCCGGGATAACCCAGCCCCAGCACACGGGCCACCTTATCGAAGGCCTCCCCGGCGGCGTCATCGGTGGTTGCGCCCAGCACCTCAAACTCGTGATAGTCCTTCACGTGGAGTATGTGGCTGTGCCCGCCGGAGGCCACAAGGCAGACAAAGGGCGGCTCAAGCTCCGGATGGGCGATGTAGTTGGCGGCGATGTGACCCTGAATGTGGTTCACGGGCACGAGGGGCCTGTCTATGCCGTAGGCAAAGGCCTTTGCCACGCTTACCCCCACCAGCAGAGCGCCCACAAGGCCGGGATTGTACGTCACGGCCACGGCGTCCAGCTCTTTTTTGTCTATGCCGGCCTCCTTCAGGGCGGCGTCAATGACGTAAATTATCTTGTCGATGTGCTTGCGGGAGGCTATCTCCGGCACAACGCCGCCGTAGACCTCGTGCAGGGCTATCTGGGTATATACAACGTTGGAGAGAACCTCCCGCCCGTCGCGGGTGACGGAAGCGGCGGTCTCGTCGCAGGAAGTTTCGATGCCTAAAACCAATGCCATACTATCTACTCCATTTCATAACTGCCGCGTCCTCGCCGCCGCCATAGTAGTTTTTTCTCACGCCGATCTTTTCAAAGCCCAGCCCCGTATAAAGGGTCACGGCGGGCAGATTGCTGACGCGCACGTCCAAAAAAGCCGTTTCCGCGTCCTTCAGCGCCTCACGGATGAGAGCGCGGCCGATCCCCCTGCGGCGTTCGTCGGGGGCGACGGCGATGTTGTATATCTCCGCCTCGCCGCAGATTCTTGAAAAAAGCACATAACCGCAGACTCCGCCCCCGTCCCACACAAGAAAGCTCACCCCCGGATGCTCCAGAAAGCTGCGGAAATCCTTCTCCGTCCAGGGGTCGTCAAAGGACGCGGCTTCAATACGCACAATCTCGTCCAAATCGTGTTCATTCGCGGCGTGTATCATATGACTTTACCTCCGGCTGATTTCAAAAGCCTGTTGCGCACCGCAACTCCGATACCCTCATTTTCCGGCAGACGGGCGTAAAGGGTGTCTATCCCGTCCTCGTCGGCCTTGCGGAGGAAGTAAAAGAGCTTGGCGGCATAGTCCTCCACCGTCCCGCCGGCGTCGTACACCGGTCGGTCGAAGCAGCCGCCTCCATAAGTGAGCACGGCGGAATTTTCCACAAAGGGTATCTTGGTCATGTCGCTTACGGCCCAGACCTTGGCCTTGGGGCTGTAGTGTGTGTACTTCATGCCGGGGCACTTGGGGGCGTTGGCGTAATCCCCGCCGTAAACGCAGTCCCCGGCCACGGCGGCAATATCCTCGGCGGTTATGGCGCCGGGCCGCAGCACCGTGGGCACGTCAAGGGTCATATCCACCACCGTGGACTCCACCCCTATCAGGCTGTCGCCCCCGTCGATTATCATATCCACCCTGCCGTCCATGTCGTCTACGGCGTGGCGGGCAGCGGTGGGGCTGGGGCTGCCGCTGAGATTGGCGCTGGGGGCGGCGATGGGCACACCGGCGCGCCGTATCAGCTCATAGGCCACGCTATGGCTGGGGAAGCGTATGCTCACCGTGTCCAGCCCGGCGGAAACTATGTCCGGCACCTTGGGCCGGCGCTTTAATATAACCGTCAGCGGCCCGCCCCAGAAGTGTTCCATAAGCTTTCGGGCACGGTCAGGTATCTCCGATGCCAGCTCCTCCGCCTGCTCAAGGGAACAGACGTGGGAAATAAGGGGGTTGTCGGCTGGGCGGCCCTTGGCGGCGTAAATTTTCGCCACCGCCGCCGGGTCGAAGGTGTTGGCCCCCAGCCCGTAGACCGTCTCGGTGGGAAACACCACAAGACCGCCCCCGCGGATTATCTCCGCGGCACGGTCAATAAGCGGCATATCAATGTTGTTCGGGTCAATTTTTATTATTTCGGTATTCAATGGCGCACCTGCTCAAACAGTAAAGTAAAATTCCACTCCGCCGTCACGGTTCTCGAAGCCGCAGCTGCCCCCGTGGAGCTCCACGCACTTCTTCACTATGGCGAGGCCCAGGCCGCTGCCGCCGTAAGCGCGGGTGCGGGCCTTGTCCAGCTTGCCGAAGCTTTCCCAGATCTGCTCCGCCCCGCCGTCAGGTATGGCGGCGCCGCTGTTGTAAACGCCAAAGCGGACTTTTTCTCCCTCACGGCGCAGGCTGACCCTGATAAGGCCCCTTCCGTCCACGTGATGGAGGGCGTTGGTTATATAATTGTCCACGGCCTGGGTCATGGCGTTCTCGTCGGCCGTTATTTCGATTTTTTCCGGACAGTCAAGCTCAACGGAAGCCCCCTGCCGCTTAGCCAGAATGTCGAAGCCCCGAACCTCTCTTTCCACCAGGGCGGAAAGGTCAAGGGCGGTCTTTTCCGGCTCGGTTCCCTCGGCGGCCTCCAGCTCGGCGACGGTCAGCATCTGACGTATTATCTTATCCATTCGGCCGGCCTCGTCGATGATAACGTCACAGTAGTAGTTCCTGTCCTCGGCGCTGGCGGCTATATTTTCCTTCAAACCCTCGGCATAGCCGCCGATAAGGGCTACGGGGGTCTTAAGCTCGTGGGAGGCGGCGGCGATGAACTCCTTGCGCATACGGTCGATGGAGTTCTTGAGTTCGATGTCCTTTTCCAAACCGGCGTTTTTCTCCCGAAGCTCGTTTATGCTTTCCTCAAGGCGGGCGCTCATTATGTTGACGCTGCGGCCCAGATCGCCCACCTCGTCCTTTGACCCGCCCTCATACTTGCGGCTGAAATCCAGGGCGGAAACGGCCCCGGCTATTTCGGTCAACTGGCGGATGGGCCGGGTAGCCGCGCCGGTAGCCGCGAAAACAACGGCGATGCCCAGTATAAGGGCCACAACGCCGATAAACACCAGCAGTTCGTTGGCGGTACGCGCCGCCTCGTCCACGGGAGCCATGGCGGTCTGTAAAAACAGATAGTTCCCGTTGTCCAGACGGGCGGTGAGGCTTAGAATGGCGTCGCCCAGCAGCTCGTCGCGCCGCGGACTTATGACGTATTTTTCATCGCCGAGGATCTCTTCGGCGATTTCGGCAAAGGGAATCTTCCTTTCCCATATGCGGCGGTCGCCCTCGGGCGGCGGGCCGCCGCCGCTTTCGTCCTCTCCGTCGGCGGGAGGCTCCGGAGGGCGGCGCCGACCCTCGCCGTCACCGTCCCGGGGATTTTTGCCGTCCCGGTCAAAAGGGCCGTCCCGGAACATGGAGAAAATATTCTGGGCGTTCCGGACGGAGGCAAAGACCTCCTCCCCGTTCCCGTCACAGATAAATATATTAATTCCGTCCACGGAGGAAATTTTGTCCAGCTCCAACTCGTTTTCGACGGAAGAGAGGGAGTTGACTGTGTTGTACGCGTCCGTCAGGGCCGTCCGCTTGTCCCGTTCGTACAGCCGGGACAGCAGAATACGGTTGGCAACCGCTATCCCCCCTATGGTAACAAGCAGTATCGCCGCAAAAATCAGCACAAATTTGGCCCGCAGAGTGACGCGGGGCTTTTTATTTTTCAAATCTGTATCCCACTCCCCTCACCGTTTGCAGCATATCTCCCCATTGACCCAGCTTTTTCCGTAGCTTGGTCACATGGGTGTCAATGGTGCGGGCGTCGCCGAAGTAGTCGTAGTTCCAAACGTTGTCCAGAATTTTCTCGCGGGTCAGCGTGGCTCCCCGGTTCTCCATGAGGTAGAGGAGCAGGTCATACTCCTTCAGGCTCATATAGATCTCCTCGCCGTCCACAAAGACGGTGTGGGCCTCCCGGTCCACTCTTATGCCGCCGGCGGTAAGCTCGCCGTCCTCATTGGGAGCGGCCGTGCGGCGAAGCATGGCCTCGACACGGGCCACAAACACCTTGGGCGAAAAGGGCTTTGTCACATAATCGTCCGCCCCGGCCTCGAAGCCCTCCACCTCGTCGCTCTCCTGCGAAAGGGCGGTGAGCATTATCACCGGCACGTCCGAGGTCCTGCGCACCTCGCGGCAGACCTCCCAGCCGCTCATTCCGGGCATCATCACGTCGAGGACAAGCAGCTTTATCTCCTGTGCCTGAACGTTATACAGCTCCAGCGCCCGGCGGCCGTTTTCCGCCTCGACCACGCTGTAGCCCGCCGCTTCCAGAAAGTCCCTGATGAGCCGCCGCATTCTTTCCTCGTCGTCGGCCACAAGAATTTTGATCTTAGAACTCATGCTTTACCTCCGTCAGTCCAGATCGCCCGCCGCCTTGGCGGCGTTGTAGCTGTTGGCGGTCTCGTTGACTGTTTCGTTTATTTCATTGGCGGCGTTCTGAATATCGCCCAGCATGGCGTTGAGCAGCTCGGGGGTCAGGGACGCGCGGAGCGTTCCGTCGCCGCCGGCATCAAGCCTTATATACACGTCCGTGGACGTGTTGTTTATCTCGCCCGACTCCAGCACCTCCACAAGGGATCGGTCGTTGAACTCGGCGGCCTCCTCAGCGGTAGTCACTTCTCCACTCATCATGGCGTCGTTCATGCGTATGAACACCTGACCGTAAACCTCGCTCATGGACGGCGCGGTTATCTTCGCGCTGATATAGTTGACGCCGTTTTCCGTAAGGCAGTCACCAAGCTCATAGCTCATTCTCGGCAGCAAAGCGGTATACGCCGCATTGCTCCGTGCGCTGTCCACGTCCAACATCTCCCTGTCCTCCTCCCTGACATTTGCCAGAGCGCCCTCGTAGTCCAGCTTTTGGAAGCAGTCCAGCATGGCCGAAGCGGCGGCGCGGCCTGCGGCGATAACCTCCTCATCTTCCACCGGCAGGAAATAATGCAGCTCCTCCTCGGGTACGGCCTCCTCCGTCTGCGTCTCGCCGCCCTTATAGCTGTTATCTATTTGTTCGTCGGGCTTTTCGGCCTGTTTTCTCCCGCAGCCGGAAAGGGCGAGGGCAAGTATAAGAGCGAGTATCGCGGTCTTTTTCATGAAAATCCTTCCTTTACTGTTATCTACACTACACACAAAAAGCCCATTTTGGGCTTTTGCGCTTTCCTACTGGACGTCGGGTTCATACCTGTCCGCCGGGCATAGTGGTTCAAGGCTGTCCTTGAACCAAACCATGTGGGTCACGGTATCAAGGCTCGTATACTGACTTGTATTAACGCTTCTGGGAGCCAGCTCCACGGCGGCGGTCTTTTGATTGTACTGAGGGAACCCGTCGCTGCTCGACGCCCATATGTCCGTCACGGTATAGCTGTCAAAGCCGCTGTTGGTTATGGTGGCGGAGGCGGTGAAGCTTTCGCTGTCAAAGCTTATGCCGCTGACGGTTATTTTCCTGCCCAGAAGAGTGTCCATTATCTTGCCCACATTCACTATGCCAAAGCCGTAAAAGGTGTCCCAGCCGGGAGCTCCCATATCCTGGGACGTGGCCTGTAGCAGGGAGCGGAACCGGTTCACGTCCGCTTCGGGCTCGATCTGCTTGACAAGAGCCGCCACCGAGGCCATGTAAGGCGAGGAAAAGGACGTGCCGCTGTCGGTTTTATAGCCAGACGGCGCAAGGTTTTTGAAATCGAGAACATGAACGGAGCCGCCGCAGGCCGCCACATCCACGAAGCTGTTGTGGTAGGAAAAGCTGGAATAGCTGCCGTTGCTGTCCACCGAGGCCACGCTTATCACGTTGTTAAAAGCGCCGGGGTACATATTGGGGCTGTCTTTTGTCAGGTCGTTTCGGTTGTTGGTCGAGCTGTCATGGTTGCCCGCCGAGGCCACGACTATGACGCCTTTCGCGGCGGCGGCGTCAATTATTTCCTTCATGGACTTTATGGCGGCGGCATTGTTGGCGTCTTCCTTTGCGCCCACGCTCATGTTTATAACGTCGCAGCCCTGTCTTATGGCATAGTCCAAGCCCAAAATCAAATTGCTGACGGCGGTAGTATTTGAATTGCCGGGAAAGGCCTTTATCACCATAAGGTCAGCGCCGCTGGCCAGGCTGGAAAGTCCGCAGGCGTTGTTGGTCACGGCGGAGATCATCCCCGCCACCATGGTGCCGTGACCCTGATAATCGGTGACGTCATTCACATTCGCCTTGGGGTCGTTCTCCTTGGCGGTAACGTCACGGCGGCCGACGATTTTTGAATAATTTATGTCGGGATGGCCGTTGACGATGCCGGTGTCGATGATGCCCACCTTAACGCCGGAGCCGTTATAAATTCCGTTGTTGACCACGCCGATGGCGTTGGTGAGCCGGTACTCATATCCCCGCTGGCGCTCGTAACCCAAATCGTCCGCCACGTCCATCAGCTCCACCGTGGCGTCGGGGCCGTAATACTCGATCACGCCGGCCTCGTACAGCCGCCGGAGCTCCTCCTCGTCGTCGCTGAGATATATGGCCCCGCTGAGGTGGTTCTGCTCCATCTCAAGGCTCATGGGCATTACGAGGCCGTCCCTGTATCGGAATATGTAATCTTGGGCATACGCGGCGGAGCAGAACAGCAGCGCCATCAGCCCGGTCAGAAAAAGACTTTTGACAAATTTCATAACTTTATCCCCTGAAATCAACAATCAATAATATTACATTTTCTATTGTACAATAAAAAAGGAAATTTGTCAAATGAATTTTTTGTTATTTTTATTTAAATAAGTAGGCATAAAAGGACGGGCTTCCGGATCGAACCGAAAACCCGTCACCGCTTCACTCGCTTACCTTCCGCTCAGCCCAAAGCTGACGGATATGGCGTCGTTGACCTTTACCATCTGTAATTCGTCCAAACGGCCTATCTTTTCACGAAGGCGCTTTTTATCTATGGTCCGTATCTGCTCCAGCAGGACGACGCTGTCCTTTTGAAGGCCGTACTGGGCCGCCTCTATCTCAATGTGGGTGGGGAGCTTGGCCTTGTTGATGCGGCTGGTTATGGCGGCGGCTATGACCGTGGGACTGTACTTGTTGCCCACGTCGTTCTGCACCACCAGCACCGGCCTGACGCCGCCCTGCTCCGAGCCCACCACCGGACTAAGATCCGCGTAAAAAATGTCGCCTCGCTTGACAATCACTAAACTTCACTCTCCGATAAAATTTTCGTAGGCGTACAACGCGATTTCATCAGTTGGAAGGGCTTCATTAGCGATTTTAAGATTTATCTCGGCCATTTCGAGATACCCTGACCGCATGAGAGACTTAAGCTCCAGCCGCCGCTTTTCTCTCAGATAAGAGCGGACGATCCGGACAATAAAGTCATTGCGGCTGTCATGTCCGGAACCGGCGATAAGGTCTATCTCGGACAGCATGGAATCGGGTATACTAAGTGAGATTTCCTTTTCACAGCGCTGTGGCATATCTGTTCCTCCTTCATATACGGGAGCTGACCCCTATTATATATGAATATTATACAACAAATATGCCCGGGCGTCAAACCACAAACTTCGGAAAACGTGCCGCTATATGTAAATTCGGGGAACGCGTTTGCCGACGGTGCAGATGACCTCGTAGTTTATTGTGCCCATTATTTCCGCAAGCTCCTCGACAGGTACGGTCTGTCCGCCTTCGCTGCCGAACAGTACCACGCTGTCGCCTACAGAAATATTTTGGACATTTCTGAGGTCAATCATACATTGATCCATGCAAATTCTGCCCAGAACGGCCTTTTTTTCTCCTCCGGCGATGACCCGTGCCCTGCCGCTGAGGGCGCGGGAGTAGCCGTCGGCGTATCCGGCGCTTACGGTGCCGATTTTCATATCCTCTGGGGCGGCATATATTCCGCCGTAGCTGATAAGGCTGCCCCTGGGCACGGTCTTTATCTCGGAAATACGGGCTTTCATGCTCATAACGGGACGAAGGGGCAGACGGCTTTTGTCCACCTCGTCCGAGGGATAAAGGCCGTAAAGCACTATTCCCGCCCGCACCATGTCGAGGTGCATCTCCGGGGCGTTCATTATGGCGGCGCTGTTGCAGCAGTGCCGAACCTTTATATGCACTCCGGCGGCTTCGATTTTATCCAGACAGTCCGTGAAGCGCCGGAACTGAAGCTTCTGATACGTGTTGTCCCCCTCGTCCGCCTTGGAAAAGTGGGTAAAGGCCCCCTCCACCTCTATGCCGGGCAGATCGGCTATTTCCCTGACCTTTGCGGCCAGCTCCGGGTCGGAATAATAGAGGCCCAGCCGGTTCATGCCGGTGTCCAGCTTTATATGGACTTTCACGCTTTTGTTTTGAATGGCGGCCTCTCGGCTCAGCACACGGGCGAGGTCGAGATCGAACACCGCCGGTATAACGTCAAGTCTCACAATGTCGGCGGCGTTTTCCTCATCGGCTCCGCTCAGCATGAGTATCGGAGTTTCGGGGAACCGCGCCCGAAGCTGGGCGGCCTCGTCCACCGTGGCGACAGCCAGCCGGTCGGCCCCGTTGTTGAGCAGCACCTTTGACACCTCAACCGCGCCGTGGCCGTAGCCGTCGGCCTTTACAACGCCCATTACCGTGGCGCGGGGGTCGGTTATGCTCCGCACGTTCCTCATATTTTCGGCAAGAGCGCCCAAATCTATCTCAGTCCAGACTCTTCCGTGACAGCTCACTGTTATCAACCTCCATGAACGCGTATTTAAGATTATCTATGATGTCGTCGGCGGTGACGGAATAGGCTCCGCAGCTTCTTTCGCCGAATACTCCGCTCCGTCCGTGGAGCCATACGGCAAGAGCCGCCGCCCGGTCAACCGGTATGCCCTGGGCGCAGAGGGAGCCGATGAGCCCGGCCAGAATGTCACCGCTGCCGCCGCGGGCAAGAGCCGAGGTGGAAGTCAGTGAAACCCATGCCTCGCCGTCGGGACGAGCCACGACGGTTCTCGCGCCCTTGAGCAGCACCGTCACGCCATATTCCGAGGCAAAGCTCCTCGCTTCCTCCAGGCGGTTTGACTCTATACTCCCCACGCTATGCCCCGTCAGTCCGGAAAATTCCCCGGGGTGGGGAGTTATCAGCACATTTTCGCCCCTCATGAGCCCGGTCCGTCCGTTCAAGGTATTCAGAGCGTCGGCGTCCAGTATAACCGGCCCGCCGGCGGCTTCTATTATGTCGGAAATAAATTCCGGCGGCAAGGTGTTTCCGCTGCCGCAGCCCATGACTATGGCCGAGGCGGACACAACGGCCTTTTTTAACCGTTCGTCGCTCAAATCGTACTTTTTTACGGGCAGAGCCACGGCCTGGGGAACCGTGAGGTTCATGAGATTTTCCGTGCCGCCGGAGCAGACCGCCGTCACCAGACCGCAGCCCCCGCGCACAGCCGCCCTCGCCGCCATCGAAGCCGCCCCCATCATGCCGGGGCTGCCGGCGACGAGCAGCAGCCGCCCAAACGTCCCCTTGTGGGACAGGCGGGGCCGCCTTGGAAGGATTTCCGCCGCAAGCTCGGGAGTTATCGGGACAGGCTGTTCCGCCGGAACCTCGTTCCAGTCCACGGGTATGCCCGCGTCGCGGACAACGATTTCGCCGCAGGGCTCCACGCTCTCATTGCTTAAAAAGCCGGTCTTTGGCGCCGTAAAGGTGACGGTCTTATCCGCCGTTACGCATACCCCGCAGGGCCGTCCGCCGTCGGCGTCCAAACCGCTGGGGACATCCACCGACAGGACGTAAACGCCCATGGAGTTTATATATTCGATGGCCTCCTTTGCCGGACCGACCGCTCCTCCCCTCATGCCGATGCCGAATACGGCGTCGACAACCGCGTCGCAGGCCGGTATTTCCATGCCGCTGTCAAAGGGCTTTATGGCTATATCCGCCCGACGGCAGTCCTCGGCAAGGGCCTTACATTCCGGAGTGGACGGCTCGGCCACGCTGACGACGCCGACTCTTTTTCCCATGTCGGCCAAAAGCTTGGCCGCTCTGTAGCCGTCGGCGCCGTTGTTGCCTTTTCCACAGAAAACGCAAACCGCGTCAAAGAGCTTCAGCTCCCTGACGCAGGCGCGGGCGGCGCTGTCTATGAGCTCAAGGGACGCCTCCCGGCCGGTTATTATCCGGCCCTCAAAGTCCCTTATCTGACCTGAAGTCAAAAAACGCATAACAAACACCTTATTTATCTGAAAATTCTGCTCCTCACATACACCGACATTCCGTCCAGTATTTTGTCGTTGGGCTCGAACACCAGCATACAGCTTCCGCCATCGCCGGCAAACACGGC
>CANRJP010000028.1 GCA_947630975.1 uncultured Clostridia bacterium | reverse complement strand
TCTTTTTGAACTCGGTTGTATACTTTTTTTGTGTGGACATTTTATTTTCCCCTTTCTTGTCTTCTATTATATCATTTTCCTTTTTTCTTGTCCACTTTTTTAGTATACATCCAAGGGTAATAGAGGACTATACAAGGCGGCTCGATGACGAAGCGTATATCAGCGCGAAAAAGCTTCATTCAGAGCTTGACGGAATAAGAAAAAGTCAGGCGAATATAATCCTTGCAATAGAGCATGGAACGTATGAGGAGCATTTTTCAGAACGGCTCAATCAGCTAAAGGAACGGGAGGAGAACATCAAGGCAAGATTGATACTTGTAGAACAGCCAAGAGCCTTTAAGGTGACAAAAAAGGAGGTAATGCTGATGATAAACAACTTTCACAGAATGAGAGCGGAACAGGACTTTGACGGTTTGAGAAAAACTATTCTCAACTTCATAGACAGAATAACCGTAACAGACGAGGGGGTAGAAATTTCTCTCAAAATGAATTTTGGAGACGTTAACATCAAGGGAAAAAATTTAAGCAAATCAAGAGATAATATCAAAGCGGCAAGGGATTTGCCATTGACAAAGCGAGCGTAACTCAAAAAATGAAATGCCCCAAAAGCCTCGTCATTACTGGGCTTTTGGGGGTTCGTTTCAAAAAATGCAGGCAGATTGTAGAAAAGTGACTTTCAAATTTGATTTTCGAAATTAACAATATATTGGGATATGTGTATTATCCTAATATTTTTTTCAAAGGAATGTTTCTACATGACACCTCAAACAAATTTTCCAATCAATGTGACGTACATCACTCAAGATGTACTCACCGGAGAACTCTGCTTCTCTCTGACGGCCTACTATCGAGGTAAGCCTGTCACAAAAACAGTCAAGCGCGGTGAGCTTACAGTGAGGACGCTCAACGAGCTTGCAACCTTCGGTTTTCCCATTCTGCAACGGAAAATTGCGGAGGACTTCGTTAAATACGTTATTGATAACGAAGGCTATTTCCGTTTGCGCCGGGTTTGCGGTAAAGTCGGTTGGCACGACGTCGATGGTAAGCTATATTTTATCCATCACATGGCATTTTGCGACGGGAAATGGGAGGACATCAGGTATAACGGCCCTATCGACCTATCACACAAAGGAACCTTTGAGGCAAATGTTAAATTTCTAAATGAGCTTTTTTCAAAGGGCCTTGTGGGGCTTCAAGCCGTATGTGCAGTTTCGCTTTCCTCCGCTGTCGTGGGTCTGCTTTCCGAAAAAGACCTGCGGTATATTTTTCACATCGGAGGAACCTCTACCACGGGCAAGACAACAAGCCTTATGCTCGCGGCCTCTATGTGGGGAAATCCTGATATCTCCCCTCACTGCGTAGCCAGTAACTGGCACGTTACGGACAATAAGCTCGTTCAGTCCATGAGCGGTAACAAAGGAATTTTACGCGGCCTTGACGAGCTTTCAATGCTTAACGCAGACAGAACAAAGCTCACATATATACTCACTGGGGGCAGCGACAAACAGAGAATGACGGACGAGGCCGGTATTGATAGCGAGTTCCGCACGGTCATTATTTCTACCGGCGAATTGAGTTTCAGGGACTCTAACTACGGGGGCATAGGCGTTCGCCTATTGGAAACCAGCGGCTTCAATTTCACCGAAACCAAGGAAAACGCGGACTGGATTAGGGACATGGTTTTCAAAAATTATGGCAACATTGGGTGCAAATTTGCTCAGATTTTAACAAGGTACGAAATTGCAAGTATATATGACGCTCTCAACCATTATACCAATAAAGTTAATAAGCGCATAGAAAAAACGCTTGCAAAAAAGGGCGGAGTTTATTCCCCGCTGTATGGCAGAATAGCCGAAAAAATAGCAGCAATCGTCCTCGCCGCTGATTTTGCAAAATCAGACCTTGGCTTGAATTTTGCAATAAACGATATAATCAGCTTTTTGATAAAGGATACTACTCTGCTTTCAGGCGGTCAGGAGCAAGCCGATGAAGCCATGGAACGCATTTTGGAGCTTTACACAAAAAATCAGACCAAGTTCCCAAAGCAGCTTACCTCCAGTGTTTCCAATCTATGGGGACGCACCATAATGAGCGGCGACAAGCTGATGGAAATTATCATACTATACGACCAGTTTGTTGAACTCATGAGGAAAAACGGCTACCCTGACACCTGTTCATTGCTTCATGCACTTAGGGACAAGGGCTACATAAACTGTGAGCCAGACAAGCTTTATTCGCGGAGAAAAGTCGGCGACACTCAAAGAGCAAAGGTCGTAGTGGTGAACGTATCCGCCTTTAACGGGAGGGAACGAAAATGAAATATTCGGTAAAAATTTCACGCTCCGACCTAAAGGCTTGTCGCTATAACAGGGCAAAGTCAAGGAGACTTAAAAGCGACGCAATAACCAATTCTAAGCTAATTAATTCTATCATATACAATTTAATGTTTAAGGAGGACTTAAAATGAATATCTGCGATAAATTTTCGAGAGCCGCGCTTTATATGCGGTTTTCGACAGAGCTTCAAACTGAAAACAGCATTGATACGCAGCGTCGTTGCTGTGTGGAATACGCAAAGCGCGAGGGCATAGAAATAGTGTGCGAATATGCTGACCGGGCCATATCGGGCAAAACTGATAAAAGACCTGAATTTCAGCGAATGGTTGACGACATAATCAATCGCCGTATAGATGTCGGTATTGTCCTCGTATATAAGCTCGACCGCTTTGCAAGAAATGAGAAGCTACATCATAGGTATGAGGAAGTTTTACAAAAGCATAACGTACTCCTATTCAGCGCAACAGAGCCGGTGAACTCAGATAAATTCGGTCAGCGCATTACTAAGGCGGTCATGGCGGTAATGAACGAGGAGGAGGTGCGGAAAATTTCCGAGAACGTGTCGAGGGGTAAAAAAGAGACAGCATACAAAGGTCTTTGGTGCGGCGGCACTCCACCTCTCGGTTACGATGTGGATGAGAAAACCCATACGCTCGTACTTAATACTACCGAAGCAAAGGCTGTAAAATTAGCTTTTGAACTGCGAGCAAGCGGTTTTTCATATTCGTACATAATAGGCGAACTTAACAAGGCCGGTTACAAGACAAAGCTGGGCAACCGCTTTGGGAAAAATAGTTTGACGGATATTTTTCGGAACATCAAATACAAGGGGATATACGAGTATAACCGAGCCGCCTCGAAATCTCCTAACGGGACATTCAATCGACACGCCAGCAAGGATGAAAGCGAGATAATCAAAATTCCCGGAGGCTGTCCCCGCATAGTTTCCGACGAGGTTTGGGACAAGGTGAACGGCTTGACCGGCAGTGCCAACAGGCCAAAGGGCGATTATCTTTTAAGCGGGCTTGTCAAATGTAAGTGCGGTGCTACGATGCAGGTAAACAGGCGCAAAAACCGCGACAGAAACCGCATATACTCTTCTTTTTTTTGCCCTGAGCACAAAAGTACCGGTAATTGTGACGGCAAGGAGATAAACATGGATACGCTGACGGACTTTGTCGTATATCAGCTTGCGGAAAAAATTTTCACTCCCGCCATTATCGACAGTTTCAAAACAGCTTTTCCCGCGCTCAACAAAGAAAGATTAACACAGGCAAAGCGAAAAGTCAAGGTTCTTGAACGAAAAATTTCCACAAACGATACAACGGTAGAAAAATATATGAAAGCCATTGAAAACAGCACATCTGAAAACTCTATGCAACTATTTGTCAACAAAATCAACTGGTTGACGGAGGAAAACGAGCGGCTTAACCGAGAAATAACTGAGAAAAAAGCCGCACTACCCGCCGACCCACCATCAACAGATGAAATCATGGCCTTAAAGCAAGACTTCATCACCTTTATGCTTGATGAGAACAATCTCCCGATTTGTAAAAAATGCCTTCAATCACTGATTGAGGGCATTTTTATTTATGACGATGAAATCAAGATAGTTTTCAACATTTAAGCCCACATCTGCGTCCCTTTTGAGCCTATCCTCACCATAAGAGGATAGGCTCATTTCGGGCAAATATTCATCTACCCATGAATTTAAGTTAACTACAATATGTAGATTAGGTAAGCACATATTTTCATCTATATATGGCGCATATTCTTTCAAAGATAGTTTTTACCAATAACTTACTGCACTTTACAAATCCATGCTCCCCCGCTCCCCCCTTGTTTAATCTATCTCGCCATGCAAGGTTAGAACGATTTTCTATGTGCATATATGGTTATACAGCCTTAGTTAATTAGTTAAAGAGATTATTATTTTTTATAAGGTCTGTTTAGTATTATCAACATAAGATGAGACAAGTACATATATCATCTGAAGATAGATATTATACATTTTCATAGCAAGATGAGTTATATACCTCTATCATCTGTGGATAGATTTTTTTAAACCTCATCTTTCCATGATAACTTCATTTTCGCTAAAAATTTTTTAAAGTTATTTTTATCAGTTACTTACTGCACTTTCATCTCCAAAGTGGGGAATTTGATGGTATACGCACCTTCTCCGCCAAAGCGAAAGCCCACAACCAAGCGGTTTGTGGGCTTTTTCGTGTCAGATTTTATAGTCTTTCGGCATGCTCTGATTTGAGTTCGTCGGCAATATAACCGTCACTCATACAATGCATATCCGAAACGCCGTTTTTCATGAGCTCGTAAACCTTAGAACCGTAAAACAAATGCAAGGACTCGTCAAGGGATAAACCGGTTTCATTTGCAAACAGCTCTACCACTCTGGCATATTTTTTCTGTAAAAGCACAGGATTGGCGGTCATACAGTTTCACTTCCTTCGAAACGTAAATAGCTGTCAATAACCTTTTGATTTCTAAAACATATCTGCATATTGGGCTTTTCATATCTGAGTCTTTTGATTGCTTCAGACTTATCTATCAAACCGTCAAAATAAAGTTCTACTGTATTAAACACCTTATCGTTGGCTACGCCGCCTGTAACTATATCGTAATCAGAGACATCATTTCCGCCTCGGCACGATATAATAAATTCAAGCCATTTTTCGGAATAAGTCTCAAAGCTCAGAATTTTAAATATATTATACGCTGTTTCGTTAAAATAATACCTGCTGACGATGCCAGCCTTTCCTCTGCTTTTAAATTTTTCACACCATTTCACAGCTTGTTCATATATGGCTGTGGTGTAAAATCCCCGACCAAAATCCACACGGGACCGTGAGTGCACTACGTCGGGAAATGTTACGGGGATATACGAACCGTGATAAACTATCATACTTTCAGACCGGCCTCCCTCATGGCATCAATAATATCCTCAACAATATAGTCTTTTCCCTGTGTATGAAGTATCTCCCGGTTAGGGACTATATAGCTGTTGAGGAGGTCACTTTCTTCTGTCAGCATCGTATATATCCTCTCAGCATCCTCCCCTAACGCTGACGCAACATTTTCAATGCAAAAAACCGCAAACTCAAGTTCGTCGGAATTTTTTATGCAGTTCATCTGTCCTCACTTCCTTTAACTTAATTTTATCACAAAACATAACATCTGTCAATTATTTTTCACTAATGTATTATATCTATTGTAAGTCTATAATGACGATTTTGTATTATTATCAAATATTGTAGGTTTGTCAATGATGTGTTACACATAAAAAAGAATTTCTCCATCCTGCACAAAAGCTGAAACATAATCTTGTGGAGAATGCCAACAAAGCGGACGCATGGGAAACCTATTGTATTTGTAGTTGTGTACCTTTAACTGATTACAAAAATCATCAAAAGAATAAAACTTGTGCGACGCATAAAAGTATTCATTATCTTTTCTATGAGAACGCTCGACTTTTCCGTTATGTCTCGGAGTAAAAGGCTTGATAAGCTTATGCTCTATTCCGAAAGATTTAAGCGTCTCCTGAAACATCGTTGTCCTTCCGCTGCCAAAAAAGCGGTTCGTAAATTCCATGCCGTTGTCAGTTTGAACGCACAGAATAGGGAATGGAAATTTTTTGACCAAGTGCTTAACAAACTCGGAAGCCGAGTAAGAGCTGTTGTCTTTAAAGCCCTCTAAATACCTGTAACGCGAGTATTCGTCGATAGCGGTGAACTGATAATACTTTTCTCCTTTAGCTTCTCCGACCAGACAGGAGGCGGGAACGAACTTAACATCTATCTGCACTCTCTGCCCCGGAAACATCATCTGCTCGTAAGGCTTTGGAATATATTTAGGGTTGGGCAGTTTGACGGTGGTCTGGCCAGTTTTTAGGAGGATCCGATATAGGCCGGTAATGGAGCGGGTGTAGCCTCGCTGTCTTAACTTCACCCAAAATACGACTAATCCTGTATTTTTGTTCTTTTTGCGCATATCGGAGATGAGCTTGAGTTCTTCGGGAGTGTGTTGGTTAGGGTGGTGGTGCGGTCGGTGCGACTTGTCAGCTAAAGACTGTAATGTGCCGTCATAGCGCTTTTTCCAGCGGTAGATGTATTGGCGGTTTACTTTGTACTTTATCGCCGCTTTTGTTACGCCAAATTTTAAAGAATATTTAATTAGGGATTGACGAAAGCGCATAGTTTGTGTTATAGTATTCATGGCGGATGGATTCCTTTCTGTGAGTTGGTGTGGTAACTATACTTTAACACAAAGGTTTCCATTCCGCTATTCTTTTTTGCTCTTTTATCCCCTATAAATATGGCGGAACTTGCTTCCGTCATATTTATAGGGCCATGTGTAACACATCTATTGTAAACCTACAATGACGATTTTGTATTATTATAAATATGCTTGACTTTATCTTGGAATGGCGATATAATAAAAACATTAGGGGGTGTTTGTGATGAGTGGAATAATCCAAAGATCCAAATACGAAGAGGACTTTATTGAGCGAACATATTCAAGTATTGTAACTAATACAACTATTGCATTTTCTGAACTTGTTGCAAATTCATGGGATGCTGGTGCAACAACTGTTTACATAACATTGCCAAATGAAAATAGTGACGAAATTACTATTGAAGACAATGGGACGGGAATGTCCGATATAGAATTTCAGCAGAGATGGATGGTTATAGCATATAATCGAGTGGCTCATCAAGGTGAGTATATTGAATATGCATCGTCAAAAGGAACCGCAAAAAGATTAGCTTATGGGCGGAATGGCGTAGGACGTCATGCAATGTTTTGCTTTGATCACCAATATCAAGTGGAGACATGGAAGAATGGCAAAGGGAATAGCTATCTTATTAGTATTGATGGTGGTGATTCTGCTTTTTCAGTAGTTGAACATAATACGTTTAATCGCTCTGGACATGGCACGCGTTTGATAGTTAAAGCGGTTAAAAAGCGGCCTACAAAAGAAGAAGTGATGCGTACACTTGGATATCGTTTCCTATTTGATCCTGAATTTTCCGTTTTTGTGGATAATGAAAAAATTGAATTTCAAAAGAATATTGCTCCAAAATTAAGTGAAGAAATTACTTTAAATTCTAAAGCTACGATCAAAATCTCAATATATCAGATCCCGGAAGGAGAAAAGACTACTGCCACAAATGGAATTGCATTTTGGGTTGGAACAAGATTAGTAGGGAATCCATCCTGGAATATTGGGGATATCCGTGTTGAAGATGCGCGTCGAAAATTTGCATTACGTCATTTGATAGTAGTGCAAGCTGATCATCTAATAAACGATGTGTTTTATGATTGGTCGCATTTTATTGACTCCGAAAAAGTAAATGAAACTTTTACTGCCGTAACACAATTCGTGAGAGAGTTTCGTGTAAATTATTATAGGGGAAAGGTGACAGAGGTCAGAAAAGGTGTAATTGAAAACAACCGTGAAAGGATTAAATCTCTGACAATACCCGCACTATATGATTTGCGAAATTTCTTTGAGAACTATTTGGAACAAAAGCCAGAGGTCGATACCGACGAATTAAACATCATTATTAATTCATTGATTTCTGTTCTACAATCAAGAAATGGCTTATCATTATTAGAAAAATTGGCTGGGATGAACACTGATGATATAGATGCTCTAAACAAACTTTTAGATGAGTGGTCTGTAACAGATATAAAAGATGTGCTTGATGAAATTGATCGCAGACTAAAAGTTATTAGCGCAATAGAGCAACTTTGTTGTGATCCAACCACTGATGAATTGCATATTTTACATCCACTTATCAGTCAAGCCAAATGGTTGTTTGGAATAGAGTTTGACAATCCGAATTATACATTTAATCGAACTCTTAGCACTGTAATGCAGACTCTTTTAAAAGGGCAAAAAAGGGATGGTGCTGATATAAATTGGTCTAAGCGTCCAGATTTGATAATTGGAAGCGATTATACACTTAGTTCCACATGCACAGAAGAGCCTGATGAAAATGAGATATTTGTAATCAATAAAGTTCTGATTATTGAATTAAAAAAAGGTGGTTTTTCAATTGGGCGAAAAGAAATGGTACAAGCAGAAGAATATGTTGATAACCTTTACAAAGGTAATAAGTTAAACTGCAAGCCTAAAATCAAAGCTTTTGTTGTTGGGGATTCCGTTTCAGAATCTATTAGCACAAAAAAGACCCAAGAAGATTACGGCGAAGTCTATGCCTATACATATAGGCAACTTGCTCAGACAGCCAGCAAGAGATTGTTTAATTTGAAAGATAAACTTATGTTACACTACCAGCAATTAAGTGTCAAAGACTATCTGACAGAGATTTTAGAAGAACCTTGTCAAATGGAACTAAAGTTTGCGGAGTAATGTTTTCAAAACAGATAGACGGATAGGTATTAGATAAGCGGATCTGCATGGATATACTGAATGAAAAGCTGTCAAAGGTTGATTTTATTAAAATACTTGCATGGAAAGTATAGCAAATGGAAATATTTTCATGCTAAAGGATAATTTTAAAGAACATGTTTTTTGATCGTCTTTTATATTGCAAAGCCGAAACGGCCCCAATTCCGCACCTTGAAAAAGGTTTTCCACAGCCCGTAAAGCCCATAGCCACGGGCGAAACTAAGGACGCGAGAGACTGAGAGGTTTCTCCCCCTCCTCCGCCACCCATGTGCCCGGGCAGCACAGGACAGAAAAATCGGTGTTTCGGCATCGATTTTTTGTTTTGCTTTCTTCGCCGAAGCCGTTGCCGCTTGATACAAAATTAGGCGTATAATTGCTGTCATGAAATAAAGCGGCTTCAATGTCACCTAATCATCATTGAACTAACAAAGAATTTCATTCTTTCGGAGAAAATTTGTGAATAATACTTGACACTACACCTTTTAAAATATGAGTACACAAACGGTTTTACGGAGGGTTGCTACAATAATATCAAGTGTTTAAACCGTGGGGGTCTATGGTTACAGGAACTTCAAAAGGTTCCGAAATCGGATGTCATTTATGTTTTATTGGCGAGATAACTGACAAAACGCAGCACAAATCCATATGAAAAACAGGCCTCGGCACGGGCTGAGGCCTGTTCCGTAAATTCCTTGCAGGAATTTACACCACTATTCTTGATATAGAGCCTTCATTAATCGATGGAGGCTTTATTTGTAGTCTGAGACCACCGCTTGGAACCGGTGGTCTTGACTTATTTCAGCTATTTTCAGGCCTCTTAAGGACTTATAAGGCGATTTATTTCAGGGGTCGCATGGAGGATTTGCCGTCCCAGAGCATGAGCTTATATCTGTCGTGCTTTATATCGCCTACATCGATGCTGATGCCCAATTTCCCGCCTGAGAGGACAAGCTCCTGAGATTTTACTTCGGCAAGGCTGTCTCCGTCATAAAGCGCAAAAATGGCCACGGCATTTCTGCCTTCATAAGAACTGTCTAAATAAAGCTCGCAAGTGAATTTACCGTTTTCAAGCTTTTCGTCCCGAACATCCAGCGCGCTGCTCAGAATATAGCCGTCCACATACGTGCTGACGACGTCGATCGGCGTCTGGTCACACATATTGTTGTCAGCGGGCTTAATGGCAATGCGAGCCGGGGCATCTGTCTTGCGATGAACTTTGACTGTGAAAAGCTGCCTGTCGTCGGCCATATTGGACTCCTGATACCAGGTGACCATAAGGCCGTTTTCGCCCTGACTTCCGAGGTTTGTGCTGAAGTTGCCGGATAAGCCGGCGGCGGGAGTTATGGCGAGGATATCCAACTCGTCGATGCTATACTCAAGCTCGTAATTGAAGCCAGCGATCCCGCCGTTGTCCTTTATGTATACCGGTATTTCTGCGATGCCGTCGCTGTCCGCAACAGCGCTGCCCACGGTGACCACAGGCTTGTAAGCGGAGGCCGTTAGTTCCATAAGCTCGACGTCCCAGCCCACGACGTATTGGGCGAGGCGCACAACGTCCTTGATGTCCACGACTTTATCGTCGTTTACATCCGCCGCCTTGAACTGCCGGGGCGTGAGGTCGACAAGCTTGGTTATATGCTGCGCCAGCAGGCTCACGTCGTAGACCGTTATTTCGCCGTCCTCGTAAACGTCGCCGCTGTCCGCCTCGGCAACGGTGAATTTTGCCGCCGGGGTATAAAGGGCAAAGGTTTCACCCTTGGTGTTACAAATATCGCTTGGGCCATAGTCCAACGAAACCTCGCTGACCTTACCCAAAGCGGCGGCGTCGCTTACCTTGAACTCAACAGTGAACAGTCCGCCGTCGGTCGAAACATCAGAATCGCTGTACCACAGGACGTTAAGGTCCGTGCGGCCGCTTTCGTTAAGGTTGGTCTCGAAACTGCCGCCCGGCGCGCTGTCGACCGTTACGCTGACTGGAGTAAGGACGGAAGCGTCGTAATTGACCTTAAACCTGTAGCCGGAAATTCCGGGGTTGTGTGCGATGCTGGCGGTGACGAAGGCCGTTTCGCCGGGAGCAGCCTTGGCATCGGAGAGTATGACCGACGGTCCGGCGGCGCTGACCACCTTGACGGTAGCGCAGGCGGAGTGGCCGTTGACGCTTGTTGCCGTAATTACCGCCGTACCCAGAGCTACCGCCGTTACGGTGCCGGTGTTGTTGACAGTGGCGACGTTTTCGTCAGAGCTGGTCCAGCTTATTCCCTTTTCCGAGGCGTTGGCCGGTAGGACGGACGCCGAAAGCACACCGGTCTCCCGCGGCTCAAGTATCAGCGAGGCCTTGTCCAGCTTGACCTCACGCACTGAGACGTAGGGCTCGGTCACGGTGACCGTGCAGCTGGCGGAAACGCCGCTGTCCGCCGTTACAGTCACGAGCGCGGTTCCAACTCCGGCCGCCGTAACGAGACCGGTCTGGTCGACCGACGCTATGGAGGGAGCCGAGCTGGTCCAGGTTAGCTTGTCGTCAGTATTTGAAGGCAGGGCCGTGGCCACGAGTCTTTGGGTCATGCCCTTTTCAAGATATAATGACTTCTTATCAAGAGTTACTGTTTTTGCGGGTAATTTTACCATTACCATACAGCTTGCCATAAGACCCCCGTCCGCAGTCGCTGTAATGACCGTATTCCCAGGTTTAAGAGCGGAAATGACGCCACCGTTAATAGCAGCAACACTTTCATCACTGCTGCTCCATATAAGAAGCTTGGCATAGCTTGTCGGAGTAATATTGGGAATAATTTCTTTCTTTTCCCCGGAATTCATCTGAATACTTGTATCTGGAAATTCAAGAGATGTGACTTGTTGAGCATCTGAAGATTTTTCAATTACACTTAACCAACAGGCCGTCTCAACACCGGTGACAACCGACCGAGCGCGAATAAAGGTACTGCCTACAGTTGATTTGGCAAGAACATTGCCCAAATAATCCACTGTTGCAATATTTTCATTATCGCTATTCCATACAATTTTCTCTATTGAGCCAGTCGGATCCAGAGTAGCAACAAGCTTTTCGCTTTTATCCTTTAACAAATAAAGTGAGGCCTTATTTAAACTTATGTTATTTATGGGTTTAATAACCCGGATAGAGCAATTTGCTTTCATACCTTCGGAATTTATCGCTGTTATTGTGCATATACCCTGATTTACAGCTATGACGGATCCATCCTTTTCAACTTTAGCTATTTGATCATCATCGCTACTCCATATAACTTCTTCTTCCGTTTCATCAAGGTATGCAACCAAATGAAGTTTCTCGCCGAGTTTCAATATGCCTATCCTTTCGTTAAGAACCATATGTCGTGGCATATTTTGTATCTGTGGAAATCCGCTCTCTGTTTTTGGGTCTATAAACCAGTTTACATTAAAATTTAACTCATGAAAATTCGTTATTTCTTTAAACTGATCAAAAGTGAGATTAACTGAATAATCGCGGCCATTACTAGTTTCAAAAAGAAAATAATGATATAATGGAGTTTTGCTTATGTCGCCCACTATGTTCCCGCTGTTCACATTTGCCTTTGAAGAAAAGTAATCCCCATCACCAACAATCCCGCCACTGTATGCAATGCTAGTAACATTGCCGTTGTTTAAGCAATCAATGGTATTGCTATTGTAATTTTTTGACATTATCCCCCCTGCGCATTGATTCCCAATTATTGCTCCATAATTTGCACAAGATTTTATGATAGCCCAACTATTGCTACTGTCACCTGCTATTCCTCCGGCAAAATTTGAACTTATTTTACCATAGTTTAAGCAATTGTTTACTTCTGTATCGTCTATATATCCTGATATACCTGCAGCTAAGTAATTTGCAACAACATTACCGTAATTTATACACCGATTAGTAAAATTATCACCATCATCATATCCGGTTATTCCGCCTGTATAATCTTTTCCATTTATATCACCATAATTGATGCTGTCGGCAATGAGACCACCTTCTTTAAATCCGGCAATTCCGCCAGTATATCCACCGGATATAGGCCCATAATTTGAGCACAGTCTAACCGTGCCGTTATTTCTCCCGATTATGCCACCGGTATCAGAATCAGCAGAGGTTATTGTACCGTAATTTTTGCAATTGACAATATTACCATAATTGCGCTCAACTATACCTCCGGTATAATTATTGCCTGACACAAAACCGTAGTTCGCACATTCGATTATTTCTCCGCTACTTGATCCAACTATTCCGCCGATATAATTGCCGGTTATGGCACCATGATTCTCACAGCTATTAACGGAGCCATAATTGCTTCCGGAAACGCCGCCGCAGGAATGTCCGTACACTTCACCTTTGTTCTTACATGTTGCAACATTACCTGTGTTATACCCGGCTATTCCGCCAACATTCTTTTGGTTACTTGTAATGTGGCCGTTGTTTTCACAATCTTTTATTTTACCACAGCTGTATCCAATTATGCCACCAATATAAGCGTCGTTGGCCGCCACATCAGTATTATTAACACACTGCTCGACCAATCCGGCATTATACGCTGCGATCCCTCCTACACTTACATTTATAATTTTCAGCTTTCCGCCTACTGTGCCGCTCGAAGAACAATTAAATATCTGAGCATTTTTGCTAACATACCCCGCTATCGTTCCAACATAACGGTATCCATAAGCATTGACGTTCGTGAGATTCAAATTTTTTACAGTGCCTTCGAGGCAACCGAAGAGCCCGACATATTTTTCGTCAGGAAAATTGATGTTCAAATTTTTTATAGCGTGGTCCGCGCCGTCTAAAGTACCGGTGAAGGTTCCCTCGTTCTCGTTGCCTATTGGAGTGAAGGCCCAGCCCGACATATCTATATCGGTCGTCAGTTTATAGAAGCCTCCTAAGTCGTCGTGCATCTTTTCGAGGTCGGCAGGGGTTGAGATAAGATACGGGTCGCTCTCGGTTCCTTTTCCGGAAAAGCCCAGGGTGGGCAGGGCCGTCATTATCATGACAAGGGCTGTTAATATCGCCGTATAACGTTTTGTTTTCATCGTTTTATCCTCCTATCGCTTTGTGACGCTGCCGGCGACATTCCCGCTTTTTGTAAATGAGCCGGTATACGACATTTCATTTTCAAATCTGACCCCGTCGAGGGAAGAATTGCTGACCGTCAAATTTACCGCACTGCCGGTGCAGTTTATCTTTTGCGGCACCTTTGCGCTGAACACGAGCTCCCGCAGACCATCTATTTTTGCGCCGCCGTACAGGTCCCCTCCGAAGACAGCCGTTCCGTCCCCGATAACGGCAGCGCTTATCGAAGCGTCGCCGTTCACCGACATAAGGCCGTCCACCGTCAATTTGGAAAGCCCTGACACATTCGCAGTGCCTGCAATCTTAAATTCAGAGCCGCTCTCAATATTCAGCACACCATCCCCCTTGGAGGTGAAGCTGTTTCTGACTACCAGCCGGGCTCCGTTCTTTAGCTCTATGTTTGCCGAGGTAATGAGGTCGTTGGCTGTTATGGTGCAGCCGTCCAAAACCAAGTCCGTAGTAATATTCAAGGTTTTGTACTCTCTGTCGTCGATCATGGTTTTCCCATCAACAATGATAACATTATCATCATTTACTCTTACTCCGTTGTTTTCGTATTTTTTCGAGACGTTTATGGTTGTGTTGAGCCTTACCTCGCTTTTCCCTTTAAGAAAAAGATCAACGGTATCTACAGCGTTTCCGTCTACTGTTATCAAAGTATTTGCTTCAAGAGTAAGTTTATCCAAATTTATTTTTCCACCGTTATATATATCGCTGTTGATGATGACCTCGCCACCGTTAATTGTGCCATTGTTAACAAAATCGCCGTAAAAGCTGAGCATTGAATTTTCTATATTTCCGCTGTTGACAGCTGTACCGTAAGCGTTTATCGAGGCATTGACGCCGGTCAACGTTCCGGAGTTTTCAAACCCGGCATGCAGCAGGGCCGTGCCATTTTTGCATAGAGCCAGAGCCCCCCACTGTTGATGACCAATCTGTCCGTCACCTCAAAATTTGTCGGCGCCTGCACATTTGACGAGACTGTAAGCCCACCGTTAATCAATTGAGGCAATTCACATCCGGGAGAGGCTACTGTCACATCACCCAGATATTTGTCCTCGCCGAAGCTGCCATTATCTACAAGGATTGCGCCGCCGCTTAACCTCCCTTTAATCGATGTGAGTACGCCGGAAACTGCTATGGAAGTTTCAGCCCTGACGCCCAAGGGATTTTCGTTGGTAAAATCGGTAACGTTCATTTTTTTACCAAAAATCGTTTGAACGGTTTTGCCATCCGTTACCACATTCTTAAAATTGTTTTTTTCCGGAACAGCCAAATCACCCGAAAAATACAATACACCACCGCTCTGAACGACTTCGCTGAAGCTGGCATCTTGTGATATTGCAATATCATCCGTCAAGGTGAGTCTGCCTGCTTTCTGTTCAAAGCCCCCTTCGATTTCCAGCTTGCCGATGGATACATCGCCGAGGGTTCTCAACATTCCCATAAAGGCCGTCGGTCCCGTCAACGATGTTCCGTCGAGCGTAAGGCCGCAATTGTAACGACTGCCTATCACGGAGCCGCCCGGCCCGAGGATTGTGTTTTCTCCAAAGCGCACCTTGGAATTAGCGTTCTGCACCGTACCGGAAACATTGATGGCACCGTCTATGCTTGCCGTCCCGGTATTGGTGAAGGCGAGGTTGGCCACTTTCAAACTGCCTGACAGCGTTTGAGCGCCGCCGCCATTTACATTTAACGTGCCAATCGTGACGTCCCCTTCCGAACTGCCGGATAACCCCACAGTACCGGTCAATTTACCGCCGCCGGTAAGCAGCTCGGCGCAGGCGATATTCACGGCGCTTTCAGCATCCCCATTTAGCTCAAGGATGTCGCAGCTCAGGCTCCCGCCCGATGACGAGGTCGCGCTGCCGCCGTTAAACTCCAGATTTTCAATGGAGCAGACGCCGTCGCCGAGGATTAGTTCGCCGCCGGACTGCGAATATGATTGCATCGTCAGATCCGGACAATGGTTAATAAGCACCTGGCCGCTGTTGTTTTCTATAAATGAGATATATGGGCGCGCCGAGGTGACCCCGATCAATATCCTGCCGCCGTTTACTGTTACGCCATCAGCCATTCGATAATTCAGCTCGGCGATATTGAACATTGTATTATCGGCTTTCGTAAAAAATCCGTAAAGACCGCCCCGGCTCTCGTCATAGCTCAGAGTCAGCGTTTCGCCGCTGTTCACTGATATCGAGCTACCGTATAACGGCATGACGGATGCGCCGATAAATGCATCCACTCTGAACTGATATTCCGTGTCAAGATAATCCAGAAGCATTTCGTCAGGTTCGAGTGTGCCCGAGGCAAGCAAGCGGCCCAGAGCGGAATCCCACAGGCTTTTTGTCATTTTATAGGCTGCGGTCTCTCCGCGCAGTCTGAGCTTCTGTATCATAAACAGGTCTTCAAGGACAGCCTCGGCATTTTCATCGGTTTTATCTGCCAAATAAACGTAAAGTTCGTCCCTATATGTAACGATTGCCTGAGCTATTATCGTGCGAAGGTATTTCAATTCGTAGGTCTTTTTGCATACATCTTCTAAACCCATAGTTTCGTCCGCACACCATGCGGCTATGCCTGCGATATCCATCACTTTCGCGTACGCCTTTGAAATCGCCGTTTTAGCGAGGCCGGCGTCGGAAAGAGATGTGTACTTTTCAAGCCCGTTCTTTACCTTTTTTGACGCCCAATCGACCGCGTCTTTACCTACGTCGGCAACAACGCCTTGATCCCTGATATAGTGCATAACTGTTTCATATGCAGCCAGGTTTTTATCCCCGGAATCGTTTATCAACTCGCCAAATCTGGTAAGCACCGGAGCCAATATGGGGTTTGCTGTTTTTGCCATACGCAGGAACGGACCGGCCAGAGACTTTGATTGAGATTTGATAGAGTTGATATACATATATGAGGATAATGCCTTTGACGCTGTACTGATGGCCTTGTCGCCGGCTTTGATAATTTTCATGCTGTCATCATCAATAAAAAACTCAGGGGCATAGTAATAGATGTCTGAGCTTAATTGATCATTAGCAACCTCATATCTTTCGTACTGCGCTATTATCGCAAATAATTTTACAAGTTTTATAAGCTGTGAAATATCATCATCTGTTTCCTCATTATCAGGATTGTTTTTTATATGCATATCCTTAAAAATTTCAAGAGCGCTTTCGAGGCTGTCAGCATATGGCAGGAGATAATCGTTATAGTAGCCCATCCTGCGCTCGAAGGTTTCTTCATCTTCGTGATTTGCCGAGGCGAAATTTTTAAAAAAGTCCGCGAACGTCTTAAGATTCTTAAGGCCGTCGTTCATACGCGTCAGGTTTTCCCATTGAACTTCCTTACTCGAAAGTGTAGTCCCGTCTGAGGCCGTATAATCGGCATCGAGAACCTCCTTCAATATGATGTCATATTGAGCTTGGGAAACGCTGTCGGTTAAATCACTCATAAAAGCGGCCGCGTCACTAAATCCGAATGTGTTCAGAAGGTCTGCCGCAAACTCCGTAACAAAATCCGCAATGCTTTGTGTATAATCGTCGCCATTATACACCTTTTCCATTATGTCGATGGCCGTCTTATAAGCCTTGCTGTAGTTGGGGTCATTTTCGTTCTGGTACTGGCTGAGAACATTGTCCATCATTGTGTTTTCGCCGCCAATGCCATTGACAAGAGCGTGAGGATTAGTCGAAAAATTCGTCTTGAAATTATCGCCCACAAGGGTGTCTATCACAAAATGTCTGTCGCCGTATAAAATATTTTCGAGTAGGGCGACGTTGGGCGAGATATCCTCTTCAACCGTTTCCGCCGGCGCAACGCTGACAAAGCTGAAGATCAGCATGGCGGTTAGTATAATAGATAGCAGCTTTTTTCTCATATATTCTCCTCCCTACAAAAAGTGTGCTGCCGAAGCGACGAGAAAAATAGCACATCGCTTCAACTGCTGTGATTCGGCTCACACATCGCTCTATAAAGGCATAAGAAAACAGAGGCCATATATGTGATGGATTTTATTTTCCCGAATCTTATTTTAATCATATCACATTATATTAACTTTGACAAGTATTTCTTAAAAAATAATGTGAATATTATCGGGACAATGTCATCGTAGAGGTCGAGGGCGAGGACAGGGTTTGCCGGTTGAAAAGATAATTGAAAAAAACGGAAACGGCTCTGATTTTATACTTTGAAAAAAGTTTCCCACAGCCCGTAAAGCCCATAGCCACGGGCAAAACTAAGGACGCGAGAGACTGAGAGGTTTCGCCCCGTATGATGGAATATTCCGCCAAAGGAAAAGCCCACAACCAAGCGGTTTGTGGGCTTTTTCGTGTCTGATTTTATTGCCATCCAGCACTTTTGATTTTACTCGATATGCAAACAGTCCAAAAGCTGGTATACACTAAATATGTTAAAAAATACACTCGGAGTATGGCGTTTCAACCATTGCTCTTTCCAAATGGACAAAACTCTACTCAGAGGTCAAAATTGATGGTGATACCGTCAAAACCACTCAGAAGAACCAAAGGACGGCAAAAGCGCAACGCTCAGTAAGAGGAGGAAAATCTCATATTAAAAAGCCATCGCAATATTCACTCCACACCTAGGCGAAGATTCCGCCGTCAAGGCCCTCTTCGCCCAACATCATATTTCGGAAGATTTCACTATCCTTGAGCGATTATTGATTTTTTAATGAGGTAATTACTTTCGGTATTTCCAACAAGATAGACGCCGATTTAGCAATGGAGACTCTATTCGACACCATCACTGACAGAAACGACTGTTCCGGTCTTATTTTTCACTCAGACATAGATTCGCAGTTTACCTCCCGCAAATTCAGATGGTTTCTTGACGAGCATAATATTGTCCAGCCTTTCTCGGCTAGGCGCATCCTTATGACAATGCTGTTATTAAGTGCTTTTTTAAGTGCCTGAAAAAAGAAGGAACCGACAAATGCTCGTATCATTCTCTCTGCGAACTTTAGCTAAGCCTGTTCACTTATATACGCGGCTTTTGTTAGCCCCCATTCTCACAATAGAGGTTTATCGCCTAATCAAATGAAACCGGCCTTTATGGATAATTAACTATCTTTTTTCTCGCTTTTTTGCCTAATTTATTGATTTTGATCCAGAATTTTTCAATTTTGCCTTGAAAAATTCAATCTTTCCTCTTGCTTTTAGAGACAATCTGTGGTATCATTATTTTGGGTTATTATTTGATAATGGATGTTATCCTTTGGCTCGTTATTATAACAAATTGTGGAAGCTTATGTATGATTAATAAGAAAATCAATAAAACTCAGCTGTGCGGGGCAGCCGGAATCACCACAAACGCTATGGTAAATTTGGGACGTGATTATACTGTCCCTTTGGAAGCGCTGGAGAAGATTTGCGAAACTCTTAACTTGTTGCTCTTAACTTGTTGTATAAATAACTTACTTATGCTTAAGGAGAATGACGTCCGTTTTATTGGACATATGATCATGTAGAATAATTGCGAAAACGTGAAATGGAGTATTCGTTATGAAAAGCAATTCTGTTTCAACATATAAAACATCGCTGATTAACAACAGGCGATATCTTGGCAATAAATATAAGCTCCTTCCGTTTATTACGCGGGTGGTTCAGGAGCAGAAACTTGAGTTTTGTTCTTTTGCTGATATTTTCGCTGGTACCGGTGCCGTATCGTCAGCATTTGCAGATAAGCAAATCATTACAAATGATTTGCTGTATAGCAATTATATTTGCAATTTTGCTTGGTTTGGCGCGGAAAAATATGATGCTGAAAAGATTATCGAATATGTTGTTAGATACAATGCCGAAAGGCAGCTTTCAAAAAACTATATGACTGAAAATTTTGCTGATACATATTTTAGCACTGGAGACTGTGCCAGAATAGGATTCATAAGAGAAGATATTGAAATCAATTTTAACAACGGCAATCTTAATAATCGTGAGCGTGCTATATTGATCACTTCTTTGCTGTATGCTATGGATAAAATTGCTAAAACTTGTGGTCACTACGATGCCTATCGCAAAGGAGCAGAGTTTGACAGCAGTCTTGAACTGTGCGTCCCGTTAGCAGGGCAAAACAACAACGAAAACAACCAATGTTACAATTTGGATGCAAATGAACTGGTTAAATCTTTGTATGCCGATTTGGTCTATATTGATCCACCGTATAATTCCAGGCAATATTGTGACGCATATCATCTTCTTGAAAACGTTGCACGATGGCAAAAACCAGAAGTTCACGGAGTGGCGAGAAAAATGGATCGCAGCAAGTTGAAAAGTAGATATTGTACGCAAAGCGCAACAGAAGCTTTTGAACAGTTGATTTTTGATATTAAGGCAAAGTATATCTTACTTTCTTACAATAACATGGCCGAAAAAGGCAACAACAGGTCCAACGCCAAGATAAACGACTATGACATTATGCGTATATTGAAGAACAAGGGCACTGTCAGCGTTTTTTCAGAAGGTTATAAAGCATTCACAACGGGAAAATCAGACATTGCAGATAACGCGGAAAGGCTTTTCCTCTGCGTCTGCAAAGCGTAAGGAGCAGTTTATGTTTCAATCTCCTCTAAACTATACCGGTGGCAAGTTTAAGCTCTTGTCACAAATACTGCCGCTGTTTCCAAAAAGCATTGATACATTCGTAGATTTATTCTGCGGAGGATGTAATGTAGGGTTGAATATTGAATGTAAAAAGATCATTTATAACGATTTAGATGAACATTTGCTCTACCTTTATAACACTTTTAAGAACCTTGATAAGCAATCGACATTTGAGTGGATTTATCAAATTATCGAAAAATATAAACTCTCGCAAGTAAGCAAGTACGGATATGAATATTATGGTTGCAAAAGCGGTAATGGCGTCGGTGACTATAACCGTGATAAATTCATGAAACTCCGGGAGGATTTCAACACCAAGACAAGTGAAGATTATTACTACTATGTCATGCTTTATGTAATAATCGTCTATGCGTTTAATAATCAAATTCGGTTTAACAGTAAGGGGGAGTTTAATCTCCCTGTCGGTAAGCGTGATTTTAATCAAAAAATGGAGAAAAAACTATCCGTATTTATCGACAGGATAAAAGAGCAGAATTGCACATTCACGTGCAAGGATTTCAGGGAGTTTGACGTAAGCGAATTGTCAAGTTCAGATTTTGTGTATGCAGATCCGCCATATCTGATAACGTGTGCAACTTATAACGAACAAGGTGGCTGGAACGAGCAATCGGAAAAGGATCTGCTCGCATTTCTTGACGATCTGAATAGTAAGGGAATTCGCTTTGCATTGTCGAATGTTTTACGAAGCAAAGGTAAAGAAAACAAAATCCTTATTTCATGGCTTGAGACTAATGCAACGAAGTATAAGGCAATTCCGTTAAACTACAGTTATGCCAACTCAAATTATCAAACGAAAGATAAATCTTCAGCGAGTGAAGAGGTACTGATCATAAATTATCAGGAGGACAAAAATGCCGGCTTATAAGAGTTTTTGTTGGGGATTGGGAACAACAAGTTTCAGAACAAAACAGTTCAATCGAACAATCGAGGAACAATTAGGGCTGTTGGATGAATTTTGGCGCACTCCTGATAATTCGGTCGAGGATTGGGCAAACAACAACGCCCTTCAAATTCAGTACTACGATTTTATGAAAGAACGGGGATTTGTTTCAGGAGATGCTCTGAGAAAAGACAAAGATGCCCGAGAGAAAACCTCCGGCTTAGTTGATATCGGTTTGATAACTGATAACAGAAGATTGACAGAAGCCGGCATTGCTCTGCTGGAAATTAGCAGAAGCGGTGATTTTGCATCAGATAACATTTTTCAAATCCCGAGAGATAGTTTTATCTACTTAAAGCAGTTGCTCAAAACAAGTAATTCAGTTGACGGTTTCATTGTCAGACCTTTTATTGTGTTGTTGCGCGTTTTATCAGAATTTGAGTTTATTACGATGGAGGAATATACCTATTTACTTCCTCTGTGTATCGATTCTCATTCAACAGAGTACATTATCCAAAAGATTCGGAATCTTCGTAGCAATCGCACAAACATTGAGGACGTCATTATAGAGCGACTGATGAGCATGGATAATTATCAAGAAGCGCTATCTATGCTTCTCGCCGGAAGAGTGAGCGAGTCGCTGATTTGCGAAATTGGTATGAATCGCAAGAGCAGATCATACGATCGTCCGTATTATCCGCTATACCAGAACTTATATAATGCTTATGTACACGGCGATTCTTCGGCGTTCTTGTCCGTATATGAGGCAACACGAAACATTAATATTGGCAGACGGTGGAGGAATTATCTATTCAACACCGCTTCGACAAAAGCGATTGCCAATAGTCCGCTTTCATGCCTCAATCACACATTGTTTGATGTCGCAAGAACAGAGCCCGCGTTCAAAACAGCGTTTTTCAAAGTAATGCATATGCTTAAAGCTAAAGCGACTCTTTCAGACTATTTGGACTTGAACAGACGCTATATTAAGACGTCAGATATTGTTCTATTCGAGGATGACTGCATAAAACTCGATATCGTTCCAAAGCATTTCTTTGGCAATGTCATTGAAGATCTGTATGCTAAAGCGTTTGAAGCAAGCGAAAAACTGTTTGATAATTGTTCTATGCAAGAAATTGCGCCTTGTTTGGTAGAGAACGAAACCGCAGTTATCAATGGCGTAAATGCCGAGCTTGGCATTGCTATCACCACAGTTGCCGATGCAAGACTTGCACTTGAAGATATCCGGTATAGGCGTTTGCAGGAATTGATTGACGATAAATTCACGGACGAAAAGTTGCTTATTCTTCTTGATCTTTTCGAACGCAGAAATGATACGCAAATTCAAGAAATGGTAACTGATGATGCAGATATACCGACAATCTTTGAATATGTGTTAGGAATCATTTGGTACAAAATGAGCGAACGCCAGGGCAAAATCCTTGATTATATGAAATTGTCATTAGATGCAAATTTACTTCCTAAAACCCATGCCGCTGGAGGAGAAGCTGATATTGTTTATGAATATACGGCAACTGATTACTACCCTGAACACTCGTTGCTTCTTGAAGCCACGCTGGCTGATAGAGCAAATCAGCGCCGTATGGAAATGGAGCCGGTTTCCCGCCATTTGGGTATGCACCTGATTAGGACAGAAAATCTGAGTTCCTACTGCGTCTTTGCAACAACGTATCTTGATATCAATGTAACGGCAGATTTCAGGAATCGAAAGAACAGCTTTTTCTACGATCCGCAAGATCCAACGAAATATGTAAACGGGATGAAAATTATCCCGCTTGATACCTCCGTGCTAAAGTCTGTTGTTGCGTACCAACACAAGTACAGAGATTTGTATGCTATATTTGAGACGGCATATAATGCAGACCTTAATCCGCTTGAGTGGTATAATTCATTTGTAAGGAATCCGATAATTAACTGCTAATAATATTTGTTAGGGAGGGAATCAATGTGGCAAAACTGAATGGCGCAGATTATCTACTACTGCTACTATATTTGAATAATAAAGAACCAATTTTGGGTGCAGTCAGATTAGAAAAAATGATGTTTCTATTTAATATGGAGATTGCACCTATCTTAAAGGAAAAAGGGCTTGAATCTGATAAATTACCCGAATTTATTGCATACAATTACGGTCCTTTTTCAAAAGATGTGTATGAACAGGTGGAGTTATTCAAAGGAATAAAATTTATCCAAATAACAGACTTAAAGGCTACTGAAGAAATGGTGGAGGTTGATGATTTGGAAGAAATGTCCTATGAAGATGTTTCTTTTGTAAACGAGATGACAAGCAAGGGATACAAGCTAAAAACAGACGGCACATATTATAAATACTCGCTTCTTAAGATGGGGGAGAATTTTGTTGTTGAAAAAATTTTACCAAGTGTAAGCGATGAGCAAAAGGCGTTATTGGAGACATTTAAGAAAAAAATTACTTCTATATATCCTAAGCAGTTGTTGAAATATGTCTATTCTAAATATCCAGATTATACAACAAAATCGTTGATCAAAAATGAGGTGCTGGATGATGAATAACATTGAGGATTTATTACGCGAAAATTATTGTCAGTACCGATCAAAACAAGGGAAAAGAAATATTTTCAAGGAAATTCCCGTCTTTTCCAGATCAGTTGATCTTGTTGAATACGATACTCATTTGAGCAAAATTACGGCTATTGAGTTCAAAATAAAGGATTGGAAAAGAGCGATAGATCAACTTATCAAGGTATCTCCGTGTTTTGATTATTTGGTATTGTGCTTGCCAAAGCCAAAAACAGAAAAATGTTTGAGTAACATTAAAAGCAAGTGTTCAGAGTCGGGCATTGGATTGATTACATGGGAATCAGATAATAATGTTTTTACTAAAGAATGTAGCCCAAAAGAGGTAAACAATATTTGGAAAGCACAGAAAAAGCAGGTAATCAGCTACATAAAAGATCAAAGGCGGGGGAACAAAGATGAGTGACAATTTGAAACTGTTAAGATATAACACAGGGACAGATAAAAAAGTTTTAATCAAGTTCAAGGATAGTTTTTCTGCTGTCATTTTTAATGCAACAATAGTTGCTTATAGCAAAAGTGCAGTGGCTGATTTAGTTGCTGTACACAAGAATCAGTACATTATAGATCCTCAAACTCATATTTATCAGCAAGATATTACAGCAGTTCAAACTACGAACAAACAAGGAATAGTCTCGGTCAAAAAATCAGTTGATCAATACCTTTCTGAATTACCGTCTGAATTAAAAAGCAAGTTTTATTCAAAAAAAGGAAATCTATTGCCTGATGATATAAAAGATGCGGTTGACAAATTGGTTGAAGGAGTGTATTCATTTGAAACTGGTTATGTTGACAAATATATCAAGAACAAGGAGTATGATAAATATCTGAAATACGCCAAAATCGGCCCATCTCCTGCAGTTGTTATATCCCCATATTTTATGATTAAGTCATCGTATTCAGAAAAAGAAATCAATGATTGGATGGACTTGAATGCTTTGTGCGCGCAAAAATTTATTTCGTTAAATTCAATTAACGGAAAATATGATACGGGAATTCAAATAGTGATAGACAAGAGAATTCTTGACAATAACACCTTTGCAAATAAAATCAAGGAATACTATAAAAGCTCTATTGTGAATTACGCCTTTATATGGGTTGATGACTTTAATATTTTTGAAGCTACAAAGACACAGCAAGAACAGTTCAAATTAATTCTCGTTGCATTAACCGAATTAGGAATTAAGCCGGTTATGGCATACGGTGGCTATGATTCAATTATACTTTGCAATGAGGATTTGCCGTATAGGATGTATGGCGTTGCACAATCTGTTGGCTACGGAGAAACAAGGCCTGTAACTCCTGTTGGCGGAGGGCTACCCGTAAATAAATATTATTTTCCGCCTTTACATACTCGTTTATCTCTTTCTGAGGTTACGTCTATCCTATCAGGTAAAGGTTACTTCTCAAAAGACAAAGCTGTTGCCAGCGAGGATTTTTATCAACATATATGTTCTTGCAAACAATGCCGCGATACAATAGGGAAAAATATCGACAACTTTCGTAAATACAACGAATCAAGTGACTATACAATGCGAAATGGCATTAAACGTAATCGTCCGACTACAGATGCCTCATTGATTGCAGCTATGCATTTTATGTTCTCTAAAGTTGATGAGTGGAACGATGTTGAGAGCAAGAGCTTTGATATTCTCAAAAATGATTTGTTAGAAGGATATTCAGAGTATTGTCCGGCGCTATCAAATCATATACAGGATTGGTGTAGCATTTATGGATAAGAAAGATCGCATTGTTTTTGTTCTTGGCGCCGGTTTTTCTGCACCGGCCAAGCTACCGATTCAGGATCGTATTTTGCAAGAAATGATACAAAAACCTGCTGATGAATTCCTAAATTATACACCAGAGCCTGAAAGCACAAAGTTTCTAAAATCTTTCATTACGGTAGGATTATTTCTTTTACAGAATTATACTACTTTTGATTGTGCAGAGTACAAAGAAAGCTTTGAAGAATTAGCACTAAAGAGTAAATACACTAAACTGGATGCAAGTGTATTGTCGGAGGATGCTGAAAAGAATGAGTTGTTGATACTGCGCGAAAAAATTAGAGACTGTTTAGAAAAGTCTAATATACATGTAAGCCTTGAAGATGTTTTTACCTCTTTCGATAAAACATATCAGAGCAGGGAGTATTTTCATAGGTTTTCTTCTCAATATGTTGATGAGATTAAAGAATCTATAACACGCTTGTTTGTCTACTATTTTAGCAAGCGTTGTAAGAATCATACATATATAGAAAGCGACTATCTGTCCTTTTTCTCTTATTTAAAAAATTACGCGCCAAATTCAGCAATAATATCAACTAATTGGGATGTGTTGACGGAGACTTATTTGGAGAAACAAAAACTTTGTTATGATTTATCGTTGAATGATGCGTATTACACGAAAGATGGGACGATTACTTCGAAGTCAGGAAAAACAATTAAATTAATCAAGATACATGGCTCAATCAACTGGTTCCGCTGCCTAAACTGTGGGAAAATCAACATAGTTAACAGTTCGGAATGCGGCAATTATTTGTTTGATGATAAATCAAAAGAAACTTGCAAGTCGTGTCGCATAACGAAAAACACGGATTTCTTATTACAATCTCAAATCATTACTCCTACAATGATGAAATCATTAAATAGTCAGTTGTATACAAACCTGTGGTCAAGTGCGCGTGAAGCTTTGCAAAAAGCAGATCATATTTATTTTGTGGGGTATTCTCTGCCAATTGCGGATTTTGACTTTCGTTATTTGCTTCACCAATCTATTTCCGACAAAGCAAAAATAGATGTAATTCTATACCATGATGATGACCCAAATCAAACTGAAAAGTCAAAACTTAAAGATCTTCTGCCTGAAAAAAGATATCGTGATTTATTTGCAAAAAATCATATTGATTTTCATTACGATGGATTTGGATCTTTTTTCAAGGACAAATTGTTGGGCTGATGTCAATAAATCAGACAGAAAAATGAGAAAAATAATAAACAAACCAACACACTCGTGGTTTGCTTGTCAAACCCACCGATGGATTTCCTCGCAGAAAATCCACTTACTCCGTCACTCTGTCGCTGGACATTATGCTAAACTGGTTTGATACCATATCCCGGTTTTGACACGTAACGCCCCAATGCCTGACAATATTTTTCTTGGTAAATCATTATTCGTAAACAACGTATTATTCTTCGTGATTTTTTGAGATTACGGGTTCAAGAACCCAATTATGTTTGTCGTATATATTATCTTCTGCATTTACGCCGGATATGAAAAAATGTTGTAAGAATATCCCAATTTTCCTCCCAGTTGCGCACACAGCTCGGATACGTTGACTGCCGTTTGTCCGTGAACTCAATGAACGCGTTCATCGCCTCCCGGAATTCTTTAAGGCCATCCATTATACTGCGATTTTTCAGGCTGTTCATCACCAGAAGTCAAAACTTCGAACTCTCGTTTTCACCTATCTACACTCCCAATATATCCTTACATCCATAGGGCTGAGTACCAAACACAACATAGGCCATCTTTATGATATACTGATGATTTTTTTGACTTTGTAGTGGATGGCGTCCATGAACACAGGTGGGTTACAGGGTCGAGGGCGGAAACAGGAACAGGGTTTACCGGCTTAAAAGATAATTGAAAAATAAACGGAAACGGCTCTGATTTCATACGTTGAAAAAGTTTCCCACAGCCCGTAAAGCCCATAGCCACGGGCAAAACTAAGGACGCGAGAGACTGAGAGGTTTCGCTCCTTCTCCGCCACCCATGTGCACAACAGCACAGGACAGAAAAATCGGTGTTTCGGCATCGATTTTTTGTTTTGCTTTTTTTCACCAAAGCCGTTGCCGCTTTATACAAAATTAGGCATACTTCATGCCGGGTCTGCCGATAATAAATGTTGACAACTTTCTGTTTTCGTGGTATACTGAAGATAGAGGGGAAGTGATACTATGGCCGAGAGCAAGCTTGTGAAGCGCAACGTAAAGGACAGTGTGTTTACTAATCTGTTTCAGCATCCAAAGTATGTGGCTCAGCTTTATGAGGCCCTGCATCCTGAGGTGGGAGTTGTCCCTGAGGATAGGATAGAAATAGTCACATTAAAAAATATCCTCACGGACAGCATTTATAACGACCTTGGCTTCACTGTGGACGGTCGGTTGGTGGTTCTTGTCGAAGCACAGAGCACTTGGACAGTCAACATAATAATCCGCGGCCTTATGTATCTTGTCCAGACTTATCAGGACTATATCGAAAATGAGCAGCTAAACGTCTACGGAAGCTCAAAGCTTGCCCTTCCCAAACCGGAGCTGTACGTTATCTATACCGGCGAGAAGAAAGTGGACGAAGGATATATCACCCTTTCGGAGGAGTTCTTCGGCGGCGAACAGTCGGCACTTGAAGTCAGAGTAGGAGTCATAACTGACGGTGAACAGGGAGATATAATCAACCAATACGTTACCTTCACCAAAATTTACACGGAGCAGCTTAAGAAGCATGGCCGCACCCGTGAGGCCATAGAGGGAACCATCAACATTTGCAAGGACGAAAATGTGCTAAAAGAGTATTTGTCAAAGCATGAAGGAGAGGTGCATGATATTATGTTCGCACTGTTTGACGATGAGCAAATTTTGAACGCCACACTGAGAGACTATGAGAAAAAGGGCCGCGAAGAAGGCCGCGAAGAAGGTATTGGCATAGGCGTAAAAAAGGGCCGCGAAGAGGGCATAATTGAAACCACAAAAAAATTGGTGTTCCGCCTCCTCGGGAAGAATAAATCTGACGAGGACATAATGGACACACTGGACATTTCCCGTGAGGCTTTGATGCAGCTCAAGGCCGAATATGCAAAAGCATAATGTGATGTATGAAAAGGCGC
>CANRJP010000027.1 GCA_947630975.1 uncultured Clostridia bacterium | reverse complement strand
CATTTTATTTTCCCCTTTCTTGTCTTCTATTATATCATTTCCCTTTTTTCTTGTCCACTTTTTTAGTATACATCCAGCCCAGTGGACAGCAATAAGCGGCGGAACCTTCGACGACCTTTACATAGGCGACTATTGGAGCATAAAGTACGCCGGAGGAAGCGCGGTAAACTTTACCATAGCTGACATGGATTACTACTATGAGACCGGCTACAGCGGAAGCGGCAACAATTACTACGGAGACAGATTGCACAAGCATCACTTGGTAATCGTGCCGTCGGGAGTACTGGTAAGCGCACATATGAATACCGAAAACAAAACCGAAGGCGGGTACATCAGCAGCGAGATGTACACGGACACGCTGGAGACTGTAAGGACCAACATCAAGTCCATATTCGGAGACGCTCATGTGCTTCCCCATTACGTTCTTTTGACAAATGCCGTAGAGGACGGCCACGCATCGGGATACGCGTGGAAGGAGTCCACGGTGGAGCTGATGAACGAGTGGATGGTTTACGGCGCCCCGGTATACGCGCCTATGAACGACGGTGCAACAAGACCCATTAATTACACGGTGGACAAGACTCAGCTCGCATTGTTCAGGCTTAACCCGAGGGCAATTAACATCGGAAGTAACTACTGGCTCAGGGATGTAGTTTCGGCGACTCTTTTCGCCTATGTGACCCTCAATGGCGGTGCGCTCTGCAACTACGCTTCCGCTGTTCTTGGAGTGCGTCCGGCGTTCATTATTGGTTAAGTAATCCGGGGGCCTTGTGCCCCGGGGGAGATTAAAATCGGGAGGTAAAATTCAAAATGGCAGAAAAAGCAAAAGAGACACTGTATACAATTACACTGGCCGATGAGAGTCAGCTCACCGGGCTTAAGCTCAACGGCAACAACTTTATTTCTACAGATGAAGTGACAGAGGACACCTTTAAAGGCAAGCTGGGGCATGTGAGCGTGACCGGCGGCGAAGAGACCTGGGAAGGGAAAAATCTGAAGCTGGTGCAGATAAGCAAGGTAGGAAGCGAATATTGGTTCATCCTTCGGGAACTGAGCTCGGCCGAAATCAACGAGATACAGCTCAGGAGCGATATGGATTACGTGGCCATGATGTGCGACGTAGAGATCTGAGTTAAAGAAAGGAGGATCACCGATCAATGAGCAAGAATTACGAGAAAGTAAATTACTATTTCAGCATGGGTCTTTGGGACGAGACAAGAGTCCGCAACGCGGTGGCCAAGAACTGGATAACGAAAGAGGAGTTCAAAACCATAACCGGCAAAGACTATGAATGAGCGTACTGGTAAGCGATCGCAAGGAATCGAGATTTGAAGTGATAACCCTCTCGGTCAGCATAAGAGAAAAGCTGATCGAGCTGATGCACAGGGGCTTCGGGATAAAGGATATACGCCGGGCGGCCAGCAGGAGATACGCATTCGGAAAAGCGGCATCGGACAGTCCCGCAGAATTTGTGCTGGAAATGACCGAATACAAACGGAGGCTCGGAGAATTGGCGGCGCAGCTGACCAACAACCTGAGAGCTGCGAACTCCATATATCCGACCTCCGTGGCGGAGCTTGAACAGAGAAGGTCATACCAAAACACGGCGATAGCCAACTGTGAGCAGATATTGGGAGAATTTCAAATAATAGCCGAGGTGTTTGAGGTGGACTTGAACACCTTTGGCGACTGTGTAAACGCTGTCGACCGAGAAATCGGTTTGATAAAGAGATGGCGTCAGGGAGACAACAGGCTGAGATCGCGGTTGGGGTAAAATTAAAGGGGCGCCGTCTAACAAAGCGTTTCGGCGACTAATTTCGCCAATGTGAACAACAATGGCAATGCGAACTACAACAACGCTTCCAATGTTAATGGAGTGCGTCCGGATTCTCTAAACCAATAGAGAAGGAGACGGCGTCCCTTCCGCTTCGGCGGATAAATGACAAAGCCAGACGCAATTTACTACGGTAAGTATTGACAAGACGGTGAATATTTATGACCCCAAACCAAGCGAGGCCTGAGGACGTTATCACTGACGCCAACAATCTCTACAAGGCTTACAAGGCCTCGATCAAGGGAAGTACGTGGAAAAACTCGTCGCAAAAGTTCATGATGAACCACCTGAAGTATATTTTCAGGCTGAGGGATGAGCTCAAAGCCCGAACATTGAAGAACGGGCCGGTGACGGAGTTTACACTCTCTGAACGAGGCCGCATAAGGCCAATATCAAGCATACCGATAAAAGACCGAATTGTCAGGCATGTACTGTGTGACGAGCTGTTAATGCCGGCGATAAAGAGGCGGATCATTTACGACAACTGTGCGTCCATAAAAAAGCGCGGTATGGCCATGCAGCGAAAACGTTTTGAGATACATTTGCACAAGTATTATCAGAAATACGGCAATGAAGGCTATATTTTGTTTGGAGATTTCTCAAAATTCTACGACAATATAATCCATGATCTTGCCAAGGAGCAGTTTTTGGAGCTGTTCGACGGAGACGAGTTCATGAAGTGGCTTTTGGACTTGATATTTGAGGGGTTTGAGATAGACGTATCCGACTTGACGGAGGATGAGCGGCAGCAATGTATGGACGGTGTCTTCAACAAGCTGGAATACCGGAAAGAGAGCAAGGGCCAAAAATCCGGAGAAAAATGGATGAAGAAGTCGGCCAATATCGGAGACCAGCTGTCTCAGGATATTGGCATATTTTATCCAAATCGGATAGACACTTATGTGAAGTATGTACGGAGTCAGAAATTTTACGGAAGGTATATGGACGATTGGTACATAATGAGCCCGGACAAGGACGAATTGTCGGATATTTTATGGAATGTCAGAGAGATAGCAGGCGGACTTGGGATACACATAAACGATAAGAAAACCCGGGTCGTAAAGATAAGCGGAACTTACAAGTTTTTACAGGTCAAATATTCACTGACTAAAGACGGAAAGGTAATAAAACGAATAAACCCGGAAAGGGTAACTGCGATGAGACGAAAGCTGAAGAAGCTGGCGGCAAAGGTGAAATCCGGAGAAATACCTTATGAAAGTGCGGAGCAGACGTTCAAAAGCTGGATGGGCAGTTTCTACAAGCTTTTGTCAAAAGAGCAGCGCAAGAACCTCATAAAGCTGTATGAGGATATTTTTAATAAAACAATCAAAATAGAGAATAAAAAGCTGGTCATAGATGACAGAATGGAGGAGTACAATGGAGGAACCGTGGATACAGACGATAATTACGATAGTCGCCTCGGTCATGGCATCATCGGGGTTGTGGGCGTTCATCATGCGAAAGTCGGAAACCAAGGACGTAAAGACGGAGATGCTGATAGGTCTGGCACATGACCGGATTTTATATCTCGGTATGCAGTACATAGAACGCGGTTACATAACGCAGGACGAATACGAAAATTTGTACGAATATTTGTATAAGCCTTATGAGAAATTGGGTGGGAACGGTTCGGCCAAAAGAGTTATGACCGAGGTAAACAAGCTGCCGATACGAAAATCGACGTATAGTCAAAGGGAGGAACATGATTATGAAGATGAGCAACAAAGCGTATGATATTCTCAAGTGGATAGCCATGTATCTGCTGCCTGCGATGGGCACCTTATATTTTGCGCTGGCGTCTATTTGGGGTCTGCCTTACGGGGAGCAGGTAGTTGGCACCATTACGGCCCTCGACACCTTCCTCGGAGTGCTGCTTGGGATAAGCACGGCACGGTACAACAGGATCGACTGAATACAAAGGAGCGGCACGCATCGTACGCAGCCGCTCCTAATTTTTCAAAATGGAATTGAAAAATACCCCTGGGAAGGGTAAAAACCGTACGCAGGTGACGAAAATCTGTGTTATATTTGTAATATCAAATAATAAACGGAGGTCATCACTGTGTTGGAAATGTATAATGACGTTATATCGGTACAAGAATTATGCAAAATACTTAATATCGGTCGAAATTCCGCATATAAACTTTTAAAAACAAACATTATACCGAATAAAAGACTCGTAGGTAAATATATTATCCCAAAAATCGGAGTTGTCGATTTTCTTGAAAAATGTATTGCAAACAGACCTCGCTGATGGTATAATAATTTTGTACTATGCAGCGGGCTATCGTAAGAAAGGAGATTTTTATGAACGGTAGCCTTCAGGAAAAACACAGTAAATACTATGCGGTATTTTCGTATAAAGACGAGAATGGAAAACAAAAAACCAAATGGGTCAGCACCGGATTGTCGACAGGAAAGGGTAATCGGAAAAAGGCTGAAAAAAGATTGGCCGAACTGATCGTCGAACGCGAGGAGAATGAGGAAAGTAATCGCCGGTCGAAGAATATGCCATTTGTTAACTATATAGACGCTTGGTGTGAGGATATTCAGAAACGGGTGGACGTAGTCACCTATGCCGGCTATAGATCTTATGTTGACAATCATATTCGGCCATATTTCCTCAACAGGAATTTGACGCTTAATAAAATCAGCCGAACGGATATTGAAAAATACTTGGAGGAAAAGTCCGTTTCGGGAAGACTTGACGGAAAATCGGGCGGACTGTCGAAAAGAAGCCTCGAACTTCACAAATCCGTGCTCAGCAAAATGTTTTCGGATGCCATGAGAGAACCTTACAATCTTAAGGATAATCCGTGCAGGATGGCGCTGATGCCTAAAACCGCAGAAAAAACAGAAAAACATATTACTTTTTATAACTTGGAGCAATGCAGAGAGCTGCTGCGAGTGACAGAAGGAACACCTCTGTACGACATGGTCTATATGACGTTTATGTACGGACTGCGGAGGAGCGAGCTGTTGGGGCTGAAATGGGATGCGGTAAATTTTGATACTGATACATTTACTATATGCCACACCCTCGTTATGGCGAAAGGAGCCGTAGCGAAAGATTCTACAAAAAATCAAAGCAGCCATCGTTCGTACCCTATATTGGCCGATGTGAAGCCCATATTTGAAAGATTGCGGAACGAGCAAGAGGAAAACAGACGACTGATGGGAAACTGCTACAATGACAGCGGATATGTTTTCACAAAGGAAGACGGGAGCCCGTACAATCCGGGGTATCCGTATCAACGTTTGATGAAGGTTATAAAAAGATATGATCTGCCGACCCTGCGATGGCACACCTTAGGCATTCGTGCGCGTCTTTCCTGCTTACGGTCGGGTGGTCTATGAAAGATATTTCCGAATGGCTGGGCCATGCGGACATCGGAACCACCATGAATATCTATGCTCATCTGGACATTGGATACAAAAGAAAGCTTGCCAACAGCCTTACAGGGACCTTGAATTGATATTTTTTAGACAATTTTTTAGACAAATCCCTTTGCACAGGCATTTTTTGGCAAAAGAAAAACCCCGCAACCTGCACCGTTACGAAGTTTTCTTATGGTCTGAGTGGGGAGACTTGAACTCCCGGCCTCTTGAACCCCATTCAAGCACGCTACCAAACTGCGCTACACCCAGATCTGTTCGATTTTTGCCGCCGTTTTCCGACTGCCTTGTTAGTATACTATAAAAAACCGAATTTGTCAAGACCTTTTTTTTAATTTTATAAAAAATTTTTTGAAAGACAAATCTTGTGAAAAGGCGGAACCAACGCAATAAAACAAGTATACAGCATGGCTGCCGTATACTTGTTTTGCGGTTAAAATCTAATTACCATTGATCCTCGCCCTGAAGAGCGTCATAGCCCTCCTCGCCGGTGCGAACCTTAATAACGTTTTCAACATCGTAAACGAATATCTTTCCGTCGCCGATGTTGCCGGTGTAAAGGGACTTCTTGGCGGCGTCGACAACGGCCTCAACGGGCACGGCGCTGACAACTATCTCAACCTTTATCTTGGGCAGGAGGTTGATCTCACGGGCAACGCCGCGGTAATATGTGGTCTTGCCGGCCTGTATGCCGCAGCCGAGAACCTGAGTTACCGTCATTCCTGTAACGCCGATTTCGGCCATAGCGTTCTTGAGCTCCTCAAATTTGGACTGCTTCATAACGATAACGACCTTGCTGATGGGACGTCCCTCGGCGTCGGTGGATCTGGCCTTTGTGGGCACAACCTTAACGGGCACGGTATCCTTTGTCGTTGCGACGGAGGCGGCGCCCTCCTTATATGTGGTGGTCATAACGGTGGGAACGGCGGGCAGGAAGTCGGCGTAAGCGCTTTCAAGACCGTGCTCGTAGCTGTCCAGACCGCCGATCTCCTCCTCGGGACTTACACGGAGGCCAACGGTTTTCTTGATAATTGTAAAGGTGATGAGCATCGTAACGGTGGTCCAAGCCAGAATAGAACAGATACCCAGAAGCTGTACGCCAAGCTGACGGAAGCCGCCGCCGTAGAACAGGCCGCCGTCGACGGCGAACAGACCTACCGCGATTGTGCCCCAGATGCCGTTAGCGAAGTGGACCGCGACGGCGCCCACAGGGTCGTCGATGTGGAGCACATTGTCCATTACCTCGACTACTATGACTACCAGGAAGCCTGAAACAATACCCACAATTATCGAGCCAAGAGCGTCAAGTGTGGCGCAGCCGGCGGTGATGCCGACGAGGCCCGCAAGGGAAGCGTTCAGCGTCATTGAAACATCGGGCTTGCCGTAGCGTATCCATGTAAATACCATGGTTACGCAGCTTGCAACGGCTGGGGCGATGGTGGTGGTAACGAAGATGGAGGCCAGACCGCCCACGCCGTCAAGCTGTGTGGCGGCGGCGCCGTTGAAGCCGTACCAGCCGAACCAGAGTATGAAGCAGCCAAGAGCGCCCAGCGTCAGGCTGTGGCCGGGAATGGCCTTGGCCGTTATTTTACCGGTCTTGGCGTCCTTGATGTACTTGCCGATACGGGGGCCGAGCATTGCCGCGCCGATAAGGGCGGCGGTACCGCCTACGGTGTGAATGGCGGCGGAACCGGCAAAGTCAATGAAGCCAAGCTTTGCCAGCCAGCCCTGGGGGTTCCATACCCAACCTGCCTCGATGGGGTAGATGACGGCGCTGATGACGCCGCTGTAAATACAGTAGGCCAGGAACTTAGTCCTTTCGGCCATGGCGCCGGAAACTATGGTCGCCGCCGTGGCGCAGAATACAAGATTGAACACGAAGGACGACCATTCAAAATTGTCGTAGTGTGTGAAAATGCCGAGATTGGGAATGCCGATGACCCCCATAACGTAATCCTCAGCCATCATGAGACCGAAGCCCAACAGGATGAATACGACAGTACCGATGCAGAAATCCATAAGATTCTTCATTATGATATTGCCGGCATTCTTTGCGCGGGTAAATCCCGCCTCGACCATTGCGAAGCCGCACTGCATAAAGAATACAAGGGCGGCGCCGATCAGGTACCACACCGCATAAACGGTGGAGTTCGCAGTCCCGGTGACCAAACTCATAATTTCTTCAGTCATAAAAATTCCTCCTTCCGGCATTTAAGCCGATCCGCAAAAATAAAATAAATAGAGGCATACGCCGGGCCGGTATATCCAACCTGAAACGTACGCCATTGTACTATATAGTAAGGTATGCCGGGAGGGCTTTTCCCGTGCGCCTTTTGTTTTATAAAAAAACGAAAGGCGCGGCAGAAATTGAAACAACTCCACAGCGCCCTTGCTATGTGATTATGATAGCGCAAAATACACAAAAAGTCAACCCCTTTTTTGTCGAAAATGCATTTTTGTTAAAATGTGATGAAATTCACAATTTGTTCATGAATTATTTTGACTAATTTTACAATAGCATTTCATGATTATGATTTTTGGGTTTAATTGAATATTGCTAAGTTGTCGAAAGCCCTTGACAAACGGCGGCTTTTGAGTTAAAATATGCGGTGAAACAATGGCGTTTCGGTTTTTTTGTTGTAACCGAAATGTCATATTTTTTTGAGAGGATGATTTTAATGCTTGAAAAGGAAGGTAAGATAAGAATTCCCGCCGGCTGCGCCATCTCCGGAATTTTTTCCAAAAGCGGCAAACGTATCAACGGCGAGAGTATTATTAAGTCCATTTCCATCATGCACGACAGGAGCAACGGACTTGGCGGAGGCTTCGCCGGGTACGGCATCTATCCCCAGTATAAAGAATATTACGCTTTTCACGTATTTTACGACACCGATTCCGCAAAGAACGAGTGCGAAGCCTTCCTCGACCGGCACTTTGACATTGTGGATATGAGCAAAATCCCCACCCGGCCCCACAAAAATATCACCGATATTCCCCTTATCTGGCGGTACTTTGTGACCCCTCGGCCTACAAAGCTGGCATCAAGCCAGTTGGACGAAAAGGAATTCGTGTCCCGCTGCGTGATAAAAATAAACACTCACATAGACGGGGCTTACGTGTTCTCCTCCGGCAAAAACATGGGCGTGTTCAAGGCCGTGGGCTTTCCCGAGGACGTCGGTGAGTTCTACCGCCTTGAGGACTATCAGGCCTACTGCTGGACCTGCCACGGACGTTATCCCACCAACACGCCCGGCTGGTGGGGCGGCGCCCACCCCTTCGCCATGCTGGATTACTCAATAGTACACAACGGCGAAATTTCCTCTTACGACGCCAACCGCCGAACGGTGGAGATGTACGGCTATAACTGCACTCTCCTCACCGACACCGAGGTAATAACCTATATCTTCGACTATCTGGTGCGCAAGCAGGGCCTGACCCTCACCGAGGCGGCCAACACCATCGCCGCTCCCTTCTGGTCCACCATCGCCAAGCTCCCCGAGGAGGAGAGAAGCCGCATGACATATCTGCGCAACAAGTACAGCGGCTGCCTCATCACCGGCCCGTTCTCGATTTTACTGGGCTTCGAGGGCGGAATGATGGCCCTCAACGACCGGCTGAAGCTGAGGAGCATGGTCATCGGCGAAAAGGACGACATGGCCTATGTGGCAAGTGAAGAGAGCGCCATCCGTCTTATAGAACCCGACCTTGACCGGGTGTGGGCGCCAAAGGGCGGAGAGCCCGTGATTTTCACGCTCAACGACGGCGTGGAAATATAAGGAGGAAAAAGTATGGCTATAAATTATTTCTACCCCGAATATGAGGTAGTCCGCGACACCAACAAGTGTATTAAATGTAAGGTCTGCGCCCGTCAGTGCGCCAATCTTGTTCACACCTACGATGAGGAGGGCAACGTGATGCTGGCGGACAGCTCCAAGTGCGTCAACTGCCACCGCTGCGTGACCCTCTGTCCCACAAGGGCGCTTAAGATAGTAAAGACCGACCACACCTTTAAAGAAAACGCCAACTGGAGCAAGGAGTCCATATACGAGATCTACCGTCAGGCCGAGACCGGCGGCGTGCTTTTGAGCGCCATGGGCAATCCCAAGCCCCTGCCCGTTTATTGGGACAAGATACTTATCAATGCTTCCCAGGTGACAAATCCGTCCATCGACCCGTTGAGAGAGCCAATGGAGACAAGAGTATTTCTGGGCAGCAAGTCCGGCCCCATCGAGAGGGACGAAAACGGGAAGCTTGTCAACAACCTCAAGCCGCAGCTTGAGCTTGAGGTTCCCATACTGTTCAGCGCCATGAGCTACGGCTCCATCAGCTATAACGCCCACGCCAGTCTGGCTCGGGCGGCCACGGAGCTGGGCACCCTCTATAACACCGGCGAGGGCGGCCTTCATAAAGACTTTTACAAATACGGCCCCAACACCATAGTTCAGGTGGCAAGCGGCCGGTTCGGCGTGTTCAAGGATTATCTTGAGGCCGGCGCTGCCGTGGAGATAAAAATGGGTCAGGGCGCCAAGCCCGGCATCGGCGGCCATCTGCCCGGAGCGAAGATCGTGGGTGACATAAGCCGCACCCGCATGATACCCGAGGGCACCGATGCCATTTCACCCGCGCCGCACCACGACATTTACTCCATCGAGGATCTCCGTCAGCTTGTGGACTCCCTTAAGGAGGCCACCGAGTACAAAAAGCCTGTCATAGTCAAGGTTGCGGCGGTGCATAATGTGGCGGCGATCGCCAGCGGTATTGCCCGCAGCGGCGCGGACATAATCGCCATCGACGGTTTCCGGGGCGGCACGGGAGCGGCTCCCACAAGGATAAGGGACAACGTCGGTATCCCCATCGAGCTGGCTCTCGCGGCGGTGGACACCCGCCTCCGCGACGAAGGTATACGCGAAAACGTGAGCCTCATCGTTGGCGGCAGCGTCCGCAGCAGCGCGGACGTCGTCAAGGCCATCGCCCTCGGCGCCGACGCCTGCTACATCGCCACATCGGCCCTGCTGGCGCTGGGCTGCCACCTCTGCCGCACCTGCAACACGGGCAACTGTAACTGGGGCATAGCCACTCAGCGGCCCGAGCTGGTAAAGCGTCTCAATCCCGATATAGGTTCTCAGCGCCTGGTGAACCTCGTCACCGCATGGCAGCGGGAAATAAAGGAAATGATGGGCGGTATGGGTATCAACTCCATCGAGGCCCTTCGCGGCAACAGGCTCATGCTTCGCGGGGTGGGACTGAACGAAAAGGAACTGGAAATACTCGGCATCAAGCACGCCGGAGAGTAAAGACAGAAAGGATGGTTCATTTTGAAGAAAATATATGTAAATGAAGAATGGTGCCTGGGCTGTCATCTCTGCGAGTATTATTGCGCCTTTGCCAACAGCGGCAAAAGCAACATGGTCGCGGCTCTTAAGGACGTCAAAATAAATCCCCGTATTCAGGTGGAGGAGGGTAAGGACGTGTGCTTCGCCGTAAACTGCCGTCACTGTCCCGACCCCATATGCGTCAAGAGCTGCATAGCCGGGGCGCTGAGCAAAAATCCCGAGGGCATGATAGAAATAAACACCGACAAATGTGTTGGCTGCTTTACCTGTGTGCTGGTCTGTCCCTTTGGAGCCATCATGCCCAACGACGACGGTCACGCCATACAGAAGTGTGAGCTTTGCACCAAAAACGGCAACGGTACTCCCAACTGTGTGGCTCACTGCCCCAACAACGCCATAGTTTATGAGGAAAGGTAGGCAGAGCTTATGAAATATGTAATTATCGGCAACTCCGCCGGAGCGGTGGGCTGTGTGGAGGGTATACGCAAGACGGATTCCGAGGGGAGCATAACCCTTATCGCCTCCGAGCCCCATCACACCTATTCACGGCCCCTGATCTCCTACCTCCTCTGCGGCTTTACCGATGAGGAGCGGATGAAGTACCGCGGTAACTCATTTTATGAGGACAACAATGTTGACGCAAGGCTGGGCGTCACCGTTACAAAAATAGATGCCGCCGCAAAGACCGTCTCCACCGACAGCGGCGAGACCGTATCTTATGACAGGCTGCTCATCGCCACGGGTTCAAATCCTTTTATCCCGCCGATGGCCGGACTTGACAGCGTGGAAAATAAGTTCACCTTCATGACCATTGACAGCGCCAAGGCGCTGGACGCCGCTTTGACCCCCGACAGCCGGGTGCTTATCGTGGGTGCTGGTCTCATCGGCCTCAAGTGCGCCGAGGGAATATTGGACAAGGTGGGGGAGATAACCGTCGTCGATTTGGCCGACCGTATTCTGCCCAGTATTCTGGATAAAGACGGAAGCGAAATAATGCGGAAGCATATCGAAAAACACGGCGTGAAATTTATCCTCTCCGACAGTGTAAAGGAGTTTAATGGCACAGCCGCCACGCTGAACAGCGGCAAAACCGTGGACTTTGACGTACTTGTTATAGCGGTGGGCGTCCGTCCCGCCACGGCTCTCGCGAAGGAGGCAGGCCTCAATGTGAACAGGGGCATCGTCACCGATACGAAGTGCGCCACCTCCGATCCGTCAATTTACGCCGCGGGGGACTGCACCGAAAGTCTCGACATCACCACCGGTCAGAATAAAATAATGGCTCTGTTGCCCAACGCTTATATGCAGGGTGAGTGCGCCGGTATAAATATGGCCGGGGGAGAGGCCCTCTACGACAAAGGCATACCCATGAACGCCATCGGGTTTTTCGGCCTCCACATCGTTTCGGCGGGTACCTATGACGGCGAGGAATATCTGGAGACCGACGGCGAAAGCTATAAAAAACTTGTCACAAAGGACGGCCTGCTCAAGGGCTTTATCATCATGGGCGACGTCCGCCGGGCGGGAATATATACCTCCCTCATACGTGAAAAAACTCCCCTTGACACAATAGATTTTGAGCTCATCAAGCGCAGCCCTCAACTGATGGCCTTTGCCTCGGACTCGGAGAGACGCGGCAAGCTCAAAATTAAGGCGTAAGGAGGTTATCGCATGAAAATAACAGCGGGAACAATGGACTTCCGTGAACTGAACAACGCCATCCGCAACAGTTGGGACAGCGAGATCGTCATTGATCAATGCTACGGCCAGCGGTTCATCGGCGACGGCATGAGCGGCAGGACCATTACCATAAACGGCACTCCCGGCAACGCGCTGGGGGCATACTTCAACGGCGGCGTTATTCGTGTCAACGGCAATGCTCAGGACGCCATGGGCGACACCATGAACGAGGGTGTTATCTATGTCCACGGCAACAGCGGCGACGCCACGGGCTACGCCATGCGCGGCGGCCGCATCTTCGTGCAGGGCAGCGCGGGCTACCGTGCGGGAATACACATGAAGGCCTACAAGGATAAAATTCCCACCCTTGTCATAGGCGAACGGGCCGGGTCGTTTTTGGGCGAGTATCAGGCCGGCGGCTATATCGTGGTGCTTGGCATAGGTCAGGAGGGCAGACTTCCGGTGAGCAACTTCCCGGCCACGGGTATGCACGGCGGAAAAATTTTCCTTCGCAGCGACGAGGAGCCCACGGGCCTTCCCAACAGCGTTCTGGCAAAGGAGGCCGGCGACTCCGACATGGCCGAAATATCGGGCCTCATCGACGAGTACTGCAAGGAATTCGGGGCCGACAGGGACTCCGTGACAAACGGTAAATTTTACGTTATATATCCCGACACCGCCAATCCCTACAAGGAACTGTTTGTGGCAAATTAAGTTAAGCATCGATCAGTTTTGTGAATAAAAATATCCGCGCCTTATTCAAGAGGTGCGGATATTTTGTGTGGTTATAATTTACTTAAGTCTGGCCTCGAGAGCGTCAAGCTGCTCCTGAATACCGGCGGGGAGTTTGTCGCCGAACTGAGAGAAGTACTCCTTTATGCCGGGGAGCTCGGCTCTCCATACGTCCTTGTCAACGCTGAGAAGCTCGGTAAGGGTCTTGTCGTCGATGTCAAGGCCGGCGAGGTTGAGATCCTCCTTCTTGGGAACATAGCCGATGGGGGTCTCGGCGGCGTCCACCTTGCCGTCGCAGCGGTCAAGGATCCAGTTGAGCACCCTCATATTGTCGCCGAAGCCGGGCCACATAAAGTTGCCCTCGTCGTCCCGGCGGAACCAGTTTACGTGGAATATCTTGGGGGGGTTGGTGAGCTCGGGCTTGTGACCCATGTCTATCCAGTGCTGGAAGTAGTCGCCCATGTTGTAGCCGCAGAAGGGCCGCATGGCCATGGGGTCGCGGCGCACAACGCCGGTGGCGCCGGTGGCGGCGGCGGTAGTCTCGGAAGCCATTGTTGCGCCCACGAATACGCCGTGGTTCCAGTCAAAGGACTGATATACCAGGGGGGCGGACTTGGCGCGGCGGCCGCCGAAGATTATGGCGCTCAGCGGAACGCCCTTGGGAGCCTCAAACTCGGGGCTGATGCAGGGACAGTTCACGGCGGGAGCGGTGAAGCGGCTGTTGGGGTGAGCGGCCTTGGTGCCGCTTTCGGGAGTCCACTCCTTTCCCAGCCAGTCGATGCAGTGGGCGGGAGCTTCCTTGGTGAGACCCTCCCACCAAACGGTACCGTCGTCGCAGAGAGCCACGTTGGTGAATATGGTGTTCTTCTTTGTGGCCTCAAGGGCGTTGTAGTTTGTCTTTTCACTGGTTCCGGGAGCCACGCCGAAGAAGCCGGCTTCGGGATTTATCGCCCAGAGGCGTCCGTCCTCGCCGATGCGTATCCATGCGATGTCGTCGCCCACGGTCTCGATCTTATAATCGCCGAGAACCTCGGGAGGAATGAGCATGGCCAGATTGGTCTTTCCGCAGGCGGAGGGGAAGGCCGCAGCCACGTATTTCTTTTCGCCTGCGGGATTGGTGAGGCCGAGGATGAGCATATGCTCGGCCATCCAGCCCTCTTTATAGCCCATGTAAGAGGCTATGCGCAGGGCGAAGCACTTTTTGCCCAGCAGCACATTGCCGCCGTAGGCGCTGTTGCAACTCCAAATTGTGTTGTCCTCGGGGAACTGCACGATATATCTCTTTTCGGGATCGACGTCGCACTTGGCGTGGAGGCACTTTACAAAGTCGCCGTTTTCGCCGAGCTCGTCAAGAGCGATCTGACCCATGCGGGTCATGATATTCATATTGAGTACAACGTAAATGCTGTCGGTAAGCTCGATTCCCACCTTGCTGAAGGGAGAACCGGCGGGGCCCATGATGTAGGGAACCACATACATGGTGCGGCCCTTCATGGAACCGTTGTATATCTCCTTGAGCATGGCGTACATCTCGGCGGGAGCCATCCAGTTGTTGGTGGGGCCGGCGTCCTCGCGCTTGGTAGTGCATATAAATGTACGGTCCTCCACACGGGCTACGTCGTTTTCCGCTGTGCGGTGCAGGTAGCAGCCGGGGAGCTTCTCCTCGTTGAGCTTGATAAGTTCGCCTGTGGAAACGCCTTCCTCACGAAGGGCGTTGAGCTGAGCCTCACTGCCGTCTATCCAGACCACGTTGTCCGGCTGGGTGAGGGCCTTCATTTCCTCAAGCCATGTCAATACTTTCTGATTTGTTGTCATGACAAATCTCCTTTCTCGGTGATAATTAAATCCAATTTCAACCGACTAACATTATACACCAAAAAATAAAATTTGTCTATCACTTTTTTCCCAAATTCACAGTCCGTTCTTCATTTTCTACGTTTTCAACAAAAAAAATATAAATGGAGCAGATTTTTTTTACTTATATCCTTATCATAAAATGCGTACACTATTGACATAACGTACATAATATGTTATAATAAAATCAAAGGAGATGAGAGAAATGTATACTGTCAGCGCTACTGACGCGCGAAAGCACTGGAGCGAGGTTATTGACTGCGCTGTAAGGGAAAGGCCGACATTTATCAAACGCACACGGGATTGTGTGGTGCTGGCTAATGAGGCTTTGTTCGCTGAATTGCTTTCCACATACACCTTTTCGGCGCAAAGATATGATGAAAACGACGGCAGCGTTACGCTTTCAATGAACGAACTTGATATTGTTGAAAACGGCCCCACCGAGGAAGCGGCAAAGGAAGCTCTTTCTAAAGCAATATTGGACTATGCCACAGATTATTATAATGATTTTTCCTATTGGTCAGGCGCACCGAACAGGCGGCGGCATATTCCCTATGTTTTGAGAGCGCTTATGCTTAACGATATTCACAGGATAGGGGAGTGCATATCGTGCCGGACTGGAAAGAACTGAAAAGGTTTTGTGAGCGTGACGGTTGGAAACTGTACAAAAGCACGGATCATTATTTTTACCGCAAGACGGACGGTGACGGGAACATCAGGCATACTAAGGTTTCCCGTGGCAGCGGCGAGATTAAGGGACACTTGTGGCGTGAAATATTGAAAAAACAGCTTCAAGTAACAGAGGAGTATTTTAACAGCAAGATCAAGATATAATACTAATCTAAAATCAGACATTTGCGACGGTCTTTTCCGCGCCATGCTTCGTCATCGGCCTTGACAATACATAAAGTATTGCCTGTCACGAAAAATTCTCGTCGCTCGGTGTCTGATTTTAATTACGGATTAGTATAAGCGGGGACTGTAAATTTTTTACAGCCCCCGTGCCTCCAGATTACATAGTAAGTTTTTTTACAGCCTCTTTTTTTAATTTAGCATTTCCGCAAACACATCCGACAAAGCGGCGAATTCTTCTATACTGAGCGTCTCGCCGCGCAGGCGTATGTCCTTGCCGAGCGCGGAGATAGCGCCCTCTATCTCTTCCTTTGTTCCAAATTTACCGCTGTTCGCAAGACAGTTGAGCAGGGTCTTGCGCCGCTGTGAAAATGCGGCCTTTATCAAAGCGAAAAAGAGACGCTCGTCCTTGGGTCTCACGGCGGGCTCGTCCCTAAGTTCGAGGGAAATCACGGCGCTGTCTACCTTCGGCGCGGGAATAAAGCCGGATGCCGGAACTATCTCTATAATCTCCGGTCTTGTGTAGTATTGGGCCGTCAAGGTCACGGCTCCGTAGTCCTTGCCGCCGGGAGAGGCGCAGAGCCGCTGTGCCACCTCCTTTTGAACCATGACAATGATGCGCTTGAAGGGATAACGGTTTTCGATCAGGTTCATGAGGATGGGCGTGGTGATATAATATGGCAGATTTGCCGCCACGCTGACGTTCATTCCGGAAAAGCGGGTATTCAAAAGCTCATTAAAGTCCACCTTGAGGCAGTCCCGCCAGATGATGTCGGTATTTCCGAAACCGGCCAAAGTTTCCTTCAGCACGGGCTCGAGCCGCCGATCCAGCTCAATGGCCGTGACCTTTTCCGCACGGGAAGCCAGAGCCGCCGTAAGGCTGCCGAAGCCGGGGCCTATCTCGATCACGCCCTCGGCGCCCTCCGTGGCTCTGGCGGCAATGTGCGCCAGCACCGAGGGATCGGTGATGAAATTCTGCCCCATGCTCTTTGAAAATGTGAAGCCGAAGCGGGTACACAGGCTTTTTATTATTTTGGGGTCGGTGAGCTCATACAAGGAGACCGGCCTCCTTTTCGTCCACTATGAGACCCACGGGACAGTGGTCGCTGCCGTAGACGTCGGTGTATATCATGGCGTCAACAATGGGCATATTCTCGGATACACACCAATAGTCTATACGCCAGCCCGCGTTCTTTTCCCGCGCCCGAAAGCGGTAAGACCACCAGGAATAAATGTTTTCCGTATCGGGATAGAGGGAACGGAACGTGTCCTTAAATCCGCTTTCCACCACGGCGGTGAATTTGGCCCTTTCCTCGTCGGTAAAGCCGGCGTTGTGACGGTTGGTTTTTGGATTTTTAAGGTCTATCTCCTTGTGGGCCACGTTCAGATCTCCGGCGAAGAGCACTTGCTTTTTTGCGTTGAGACCCTTGAGGTAGGCCAGAAAATCGTCCTCCCACCTCATGCGGTAGTCCAGCCTTTTCAGTTCATCCTGAGAGTTGGGGACGTAGACGGTCACAACGTAAAAGTTTTCATACTCAAGGGTGATAACGCGGCCCTCGTGGTCGTGCTCGTCAATGCCGATGCCGTAGGTCACCGCCTTCGGCAGATGCCTGGTGAAGATGGCCGTACCGCTGTAGCCCTTTTTTTCGGCGTAATTCCAATAGCAGTGGTATCCCTCTGGGGCGAAGTCTATCTGCCCCTCCTGAAGCTTGGTCTCCTGAAGGCAGAAGAAGTCCGCGTCAGCCTGGGCGAAGAAATCTGCAAAGCCCTTGCCCATACAGGCTCGAAGGCCGTTGACGTTCCATGATATGAATTTCATATTTTTATCCTTTCCGGCTGTTAAAGCCGAAGTATTTTTCTTATTTTTACTCCCAGCGCCGCCGCCACCAGTCCTTTCGCGCAGTCCAGCAGAATAAAGGGGGCGAAGCAGGCTCCGAAGGCCGCGCCAAAGCCGGTTCCCATGACGAATTTGTACTGTACGGCCCCGAGGGCGTCGCACAGGGCCGCTCCGGCGAAACAGGCGGCGATAACGATGGGCAGACGAAATCCGCCCACCGCTTTATCCGAGGCGAGGCCCACAATGAAGGCCATGGGTATGTATGACCATATAAAGCCGCCGGTTGGCCCGGCCAGCATACCGAGGCCGCCCCTCATGCCGCTGAATACCGGCAGACCGACCGCTCCCAGCAGTATAAACACCGCCGTGGCAATGACGGCCCGTTTCCGGCCGAGTATCACCGCCGAAATAAGCACTCCGAACACGCTCAAGGTCACCGAGATGAGACCCGTGGGAATAGTGAACATTGAACATACGCACATCACCGCCGACATAAGAGCGCAGACGATGATGTCCCTTGTGGTGAATTTTTTCATATTGATGTCCTCCAAAAAAGTATTGCCTTAACCAGTATACATTTTTGAGGAGGAAGTGTCAATATGAATTAGCAAAAAAATGTAAACGCTAAAAACAAAATGCGGTTAAGCGGCATGATTGTCAACTTGATATTGCTATTTTGGTTGACAATAGCTCTTTCAAAGGTTCTCTCACAGGATTTCCCCGTTTGATTTGACAACATTTGCGTAAAACTCCGCCGAGTCTTTGGGTATGCGGTCACAGGTTTTGTAGTCCACATACACCAGACCGAAGCGCTGATTGTAACCGTCGGCCCACTCAAAGTTGTCCAGCAGCGACCACTGGAAGTAGCCCGCCACGTTGATTCCTTCGGCGGCGGCACGCTTAAGTCCGGCGAGATGTCCCCGCAGATATTCGATACGCTGGGGATCGTGGCACTTGCCGTCGGGAGTTATCACGTCGTTGTTTGACATTCCGTTTTCGGTTACGATGACCGGCAGCTTATACCGCTCGTTGAGGAATTTTACCGCCCAATACAGGCAGTCGGGCGTAACGGCCCAATCCATGGACGTGCGGGTGTGGCCCGGCCCGTGCCCGGCGTTAAAGGGCTTTCCGTCGGGGCCGGCGGCTATCTCTTCGGACTGGTATATGTTTATGCCCACGAAATCCGGCCTTTCGGAAATTATCTTTACGTCCTCGGCTGTCGGCTCGCCAAGTGTGCGGACAAGGGTCTCGGGATAGATGCCCAGATACATGGGATCCATCCACATACGGTTGTCCCACATTCCGCAGCCGCCGAACATCCAATCCCGTGCGGCCTTTATGTCCGCCTCGGAATTTGTCTTTGGCATGGCGGTTCCGCCGCAGTTGGCGAAGCCGGTCACGGCTCCGTCCACCTCCGCCCGAAGGACGCGGATAGCCCTGCCGTTGGACAAAAGCACGTTGTGTATGCAGTGGGAAATATCCGGCTCGTCCAGCCTTAGTCCGGGAGCGTGAGTGCCGCTCTGATGGCCGAGACCGATGAAGCACTGAGGCTCGTTGAAGGGAATGAAGTGCTTGATGAGGTCGCCCATACGGCGGCCCACAGCGGCGGCGTATTCGCCGAACCACTTTGAGCTGTCGGGGTTCATCCATCCGCCGCGCAGATACAGGCAGTAGGGATAATCCCAGTGGAACAGGGTGGCGTAGGGAGTTATGCCGTTTTTCAGCAGCTCCTCGGCAAGACTTCGGTAATATGCAACGCCCTCCTCGTTGATCTTTCCGGTGCCCTCGGGGAGGATACGGTTCCACGAGATTGAGAAGCGGTAGGCGTTTACGCCCATCTCCTTCATGAGGGCCACGTCCTCACTCCGGCGGTGATAGCTGTCACAGGCCACGTCGCCGGTGGCTCCTTCACGTGTCTTGCCCCTTTGATGTGAGAAAATATCCCAGGTGGACGGGGTTCTTCCGCCGTCGGCGGCTCCGCCCTCTATCTGATATGCGGCGGTGGCGGTGCCCCAGACAAAGTCCTTTTTGAACATGATTGCAGCCTCCTTTTTTCCTTTATTTGATTTTACTATATTTGCCGTGAGTTGTCAAGGGAAAACATGAGCCGCTCCGTCTCTGTCGGAAATTTTTTCAGATTTTTCACGAAAATTATTTTTTTGACTTGATTTTTGCGTGTTTTTGTGATATAATAATTTAAAATTGATAAGAATAGTGTGTATTGGCGGTGATTATTATGGAAAATATGCCCAAGATCTGGGAGGATCTGATCAACTCCGAGGGCGGGCTGCCGATAGTCGTGCATTCCCTTCAAAGGATTATGGACGGAAGGTATCAGGTTGAGACCAACAGCATTCACGACGAGTTTGAGCTGATCTACGTCCAACACGCGTCCCGGGCCCACTTTGATATTAATGGCAAGGTTGTGCCCATACATAACCACGATCTGCTGCTTATAAAGCCCCATATCCCACACAAGCTGGATATGGACAGCGGCAACCCCTGCCAGTTCTGGATCTTGAAATTCTGTTTTGTGAAAAAATATGAAAGTAAAATCTCCACCGTCAGCTTGGACGAATTTCTCAGCTTTATTTCCGACACTGACGCGGTGGGCTATTTCTCCCTGTCCAGCATATACCGAAGCAATATAGTGAACATTATGCAGCAGATAATGCAGGAGACCAAGGAGCCGGACGAGGCCAGCGAATTTTTGGAAAGTCTGCTCATCATGGAGCTTTTCGTTTGGTTGAGCCGAAGCCTTAAGGCCCAGTGGGAAAGCTCCCTGTCCTCAAAGGGCGACAAGCTCCATGAGCTGCTAGAGGCCGCTAAAAATTACATACTTGAAAACTATTATACGGATATTTCTCTTGATGATATATCTAATTACGTTTATATTTCCACCAGCCACTTTGCCCGTGCCTTTAAGAAGCACTACGGCATCAGCCCGATACAGTTCCTGCTTAGCGTCCGCATACAAAAGGCGAAGGTGCTTTTGGAGGAAACCAATAAGAAAATTGGCGACATCGCCATAGACGTGGGCTTCAGCGCTCAACAGAGGTTCAACGACATTTTCCGCAAGCAGATGGGTATGTCTCCCAGCGAGTACCGCCAGCAATATAAGGACAGCATAACCAACGTGCCGTCATGAGCTTTTAAGTTGGCGCCGTGTATGCCGTGTATATATATTTTTTTTAGCTGCTGACAATAAAAAGATTTTTCCCGTTCCCATTTTAAAAAAAGGGGCGCGTCTCAATTCGGTGACAGTTCACCGATTGAGATGCGCCCCTTTGGCTTTTATTATTTTACCAGATGGAAACTCTGTCCTCCGGCGCGACCCACATACCGTCGTTCTCGGTGATGCCGTAGGTCTCGAAGAATTTGTCGTTTGTTTGCAGCACTCTGTTTACACGCACGATGCTCTGGCTGTGAACGTCGATCATCATGATCTGCTCCATCGCCGGGCGGTACATCGTGGTCAGCCACAGATTGGCGTAGCTTTCGTACATTTCCTCGTAGTCAAAATCCTCGACCCTTGAGGCGAGCTCCGTCACAACGGATATGCCGCCCATATCGGCGGTGTTTTCGGCAAGAGTCCTGACGCCGTCGGTAGCCATGCCGGGCGCGGCCTCATAGCCGTCGTAAAATTCTATCACAGCCTGACAGCGCTCCATAAAGGCGGCCCTGTCCTCCTCCGTCCACCAGTTCACGGCGTTGCCGTTTTCGTCGAACTGGGAGCCGTTGATGTCAAAGGCGTGGCTGAGCTCATGCCCTATGACGGTGCCTATCGCGCCCAGATTTTTCTCATAGGACGCGTCGGGGCTGTAAACCCCCGGCATCTGCAAAAAGCCCTCGCAGATGGTAATGTCGTTCATCTGGGGGTTATAGAAGGCGTTTACGGTCTGGGGCGACGCATCGTACCACCGCTCACGGTCCACCTTGGCGCCCTCAAAACTTGCCATGTCGGCGAGGGCCGCGTCGCTTATCGTCATCAGGTTTTCCACAAGGGAGCCTCCCTCGGCATAGCTTCTCAGCTCCAGCCCGTCAAGGGTGAGCTCGTCAAATTTCTCGGGGGCGCAGGCCTTTATTTTCATGGTGTCAAGCTTCTTTATGGCCTTTTCCTTGGTGGCGTCGCTCATCCAATCGAGGTTACGTATCCTTTCGCGGTATATGTCGATCATATCGTTTGTCATTGCCGTTATATCCGCTTTTGTTTTTTCGTTCGCATATTTTTCGGCGTAAGCCTCGCCGAGGAATTCCTTAAGACTGACGTCGATTAAGTTTGCCGCCTCCGCCTCCGGGCTCATGGAGCCGCTGGTGCCGGTAACCTCCGCCCTGTACGTGTCATATGCCTGTTTGAAGTCCTCGCTCATATACTGGGCATACATGGCCATCATAGACGCCTTAAGGTAAGCCTTAATGGCGTCCAGATTTTTGTCGTCGAAGAGCTCGGCCGCCTTTTTCATGGCTCCGGTGTCCAACACGAGAAATCTGTCCCTGTTCTTCAGCCCGCTGGCCTCAAAGGCCTTTTCTATATCCATGTTTTTGAACAGGGCGCATATTTCGTCAAGGGTGTATATGTTATAAACCTTGGTTATGTCCACGGTCTCCTGAACGTCAAGGCTGGCCTCGGCTATCTGCCCCTCAATACCGAAAACCGCGTCCGCCGCGGCCTCGGCCTCCTCATCGGTATAGCCTGTAAGGGTGAACAGAGTTCTGAGGTATTTCAGGTAGGACGCCTTCATGCTCTCCGCTTTGCCCTCGTACATTTCCTTCGAGTTGATGGAAACGGTGGAGAACACGTTTATAAAGCTGTTGGAATCCATTGGATCCTCCGCGACGGCAAAATAGATAACGGACTGCAGCGCCTTTGTGCCGACAAAGTCTGCGACGCTCTCCGCCGCGTCTATCTCATCCAGATAGGGCTTTATCGGCTCATAGCCCTGAGCGTTTCTCGCCTCGGTGTCCAGGTAATTGTCGTACACCGTCTTTATCTTGCCCGCCCTCGAGCTTTTGTCGGGGTTAGAGGCGGAGATCTCCTTCACAAGCTCCGTAAGCTGAACCGTGACCGCATCGCTCCGTGTTGTGCCCGTGCCCATATGCCCGTCGGGGATCACGGAGCCGTTGAGGCCGTCGCGATTGACCGCCTCATAAAAATCGTCCCTGGGATTTGTGCCGAATACCCGATACACACGGCGCAAAAGCAGCTCCATCTCGTCCTTCGTGACCTTGTCGTCCGGTGCGAAAACGCCCTCCGCTTTGCCTTCAACGATGCCCGCGTCGATCACGTCCGCAAGCTTGTCCTCCGCCCAATCGGGTATATCCGCAAATTCCCCGTCGGGGATGGCGATATATTTGTTGTCGCCCAAAACCTTGGGAATGTCGCCGAAGGCCCGGCTGAGCATGACGAGGGCCTCCGCCCGAGTCACTTCCTGATCCTCGTGGAGCTGACCGTCGCCGCGGCCCTTTAAAATATCCCCTTCGGTCACGCCAGGATTGTAGTCGTCAGCCGCCTTGAGCAGCATATCGCAGACCTCTCCGCGGGTGACGAAACCGTCTTCGGCAAATACCGCGGCTGGCGGCGTTGCGCCGAGGGCCATCGCGGCCGCCAAAGCCAGTGAAACAACTTTTCTTTTCATATCATGTTCCTCCTATTCACAATAATGTATCTATTATTATATATCGAATTCAGAAATTTGTCTATACATTTTTAAAAATTTTTCACAATTTTGTGTAGGAAGGGGCACGGGATTTTTTCCATGTGACAGCGTTTCGGCCCTCTTGCGCGGCTGCCAATAAATTTCGTAATTTTTTTACAAAAAGCTATTGAAATTTGCACAAAAATTGTGTACAATGTATAATAGATATTAATACTGGAGGTATACATACATGAAACTCAGGGAGATCAAAGAAATATTAAACGCCACGGTGCTCACCGGGGAGGATGAGCTGGACCGCGAAGTTATCGCCGCCTGCGGCAGCGACCTGATGAGCGACGTGCTGGCCTTCGTAAAGGATCAGGCCATGCTCCTCACCGGACTTGTGAACGGTCAGGTAATTCGCACCGCCGAAATGATGGATATTCACGCCGTCATTTTCATCAGAGGTAAAAAACCCTCCGACGATATAGTCGATCTGGCCGAGAGCCGGGATATAGTTATTATGGAGACCGAGCTGCCCATGTATATTGCCTGCGGAATGCTTTACAGCGCGGGCCTTACGGGAGGCAGCAGCAAGAAATGAGCGAACCTTTGATGGTTCTCCACTACAACGTTGACGGTTCGGACTTTACCGTGGCCGGCGAGGCCAGCGGCGCGGTGAAAAAGGTGCTCAAGCAGCTCGGAGTGGGCGCCGAAGTTATCCGTAAAGTCGCCATCGCGATGTATGAGTGTGAGATAAATATGGTGATCCACGCCCACGGCGGCTCCATAGACGTGGAGATCAGGCCCGAGAGCATCCGCATGATCCATAAGGACGTGGGCCCCGGTATTCCCGATGTGGAAAAGGCCATGCAGGCGGGCTTCTCCACCGCCAGCCAGCAGGTGCGTGAGCTGGGCTTCGGCGCGGGAATGGGCCTGCCCAACATGAAAAAATATACCGATGAAATGAAAATAACCACCGAAGTAGGCAAAGGAACCATTGTGGATATGACCGTTTATATTAAGTAGGCAAGAATGATTGGGAGAATGAAAAATGGGAACTGAAAAACGATGTCACAGCGTGACCCTTGATCGGCCAAGCTGCAAGGGCTGCACCACCTGCATACGGTACTGTCCCACTCAGGCTATCCGCGTGCAGCAGGGCAAAGCCAAAATCATTGACGAAAGGTGTATCGACTGCGGCGAGTGCATACGCCGCTGTCAATACCATGCGAAAAAAGCCATCACCGACGGCTTTGACATACTTGACAACTTTAAATATAAGATAGCTCTGCCGGCGCCGGCCTTCTGCGGCCAGTTTTCCAAGGCGGAGGACTTCGACATAATGCTCACGGGCCTGAAAATGCTGGGCTTTGACCACGTTTTCGAGGTGGCGAGGGGAGCGGAGGTCGTGACCGCAAAGATGAAGGAGCTTATACACACCGGTCTGATTGAGGCCCCGGTGATCTCCTCGGCCTGTCCGGCTGTGGTGCGGCTTATCGCCGTAAAGTATCCCGACCTCATGAGCCATGTGGCGCCCCTGACCTCCCCCATGGAGGCCGCGGCGGAAATGGCCCGAAAGGAGGCCGTGGAAAAGACCGGTTTAAAGGACGAGGAAATAGGCGTTATTTTCATCACGCCCTGTCCCGCCAAGGTCACGGCCATCAAGTGGCCCCTTGCGCTGGAAAAGTCCAACATAGACGGGGCCATCTCCATAAAGGACGTTTATATGCGGCTGGCCCACAGCATAGATAAAATTGAAAAGGTAGAGCATCTCAGCTCCGCCGGACGGAACGGCGTCCGCTGGGCCAACCACGGCGGCGAGGCCGAGGCTCTGGGCATAGAGCGCTATATCGCCGTGGACGGCATCGCCAACGTTATGGAGGTGCTGGAAAAGCTGGAGGACGACATGATAAAGGGCATAGACTTTATTGAGACTCTGGCCTGCACCGGCGGCTGCGTGGGCGGCAGTCTGACTGTGGAAAACAATTTTGTCGCCAACTCCCGTATAAGGCGGATAGCCGATAAGATAGACCGGGAGCCCAACCCCGTTCCTAAACTGGACGGAATGTACTGGAACCGTAAGATAGAATACAAGCCCTTCAGCCCGCTGGACGAGGATTTCAGCGAGGCCTTAAAGAAAGCCGCCCGCATGAACGAGATCTACGCCGGACTGCCCCAGTTGGACTGCGGCTCCTGCGGCGCCCCAACCTGTAAGGATCTGGCCGAGGACATCGTCCGGGGCAAGGCCAACGAGACGGACTGCATATTCAAGCTCCGTGAGCGTGTGAGTATGCTGGCCCGCGAGATGGCGGAGTTGGAAAGCAAGCTGCCGCCCTCGATGGAATGAAAAATAAATGAGGAATTAGGAATGAGGAATGAGGAATATCGGGTAAAAAATTTCCTTGAAAGGAAGGGCAAATTAATATGACTGTTGCGGAAATAGGAAACAAGCTGGGCCTCACCCTGAAATGCGGCGAGGACGGCATCGACCGGGAGGTCACCGGCGGCTACGTGGGCGATCTGCTCAGCCTAGTCATGGGCAAGGCCCAGAGCGGCAACGCCTGGGTGACAATACAGACCAACATAAATATAATGGCAGTGGCCAGCCTCACCGACGTTGCCATGGTAATTCTGGCCGAGGGGCTGTCCCCCGACCCCAACACCGCCAAGCGCTCGGACATGGAGGGCATACCGATCTATTCCTCGGAAAAGACCGCCTTTGACATAGTCTGTGAGCTGAAGGACTTAGTGTGATATGGGCCGTTACGCTTACGATCTGCATATGCACTCCTGCCTGTCCCCCTGCGGGGACGCGGATATGACGCCGCACAACATCGCCGCTATGGCAATGCTCAACGGCCTTGAAATTATCGCCCTTTCCGACCACAACACCGCCAAAAACGTCCCCGCCCTGATTGAGGCGGCCAAGGAATGGGACTTGACCGTGGTGCCCGGCATAGAAGCCGAAAGCGCCGAGGAAGTGCATCTGCTCTGCCTTTTCCCCACGGTGGAGGCCGCCCTTGACATGGGAGATATTCTCGAGGCCCATCTGCCGCCCATCAAAAACAAGCCGGAAATATTCGGCGAACAGCTCATAATGGATCACGAGGACAACGTTGTCGGCTCCATCGACAAGCTCCTCATCAACGCTACCGATCTGCCCATTGAGGAAATAAAGTCTATGGCGGAGGAGAGGGGAGGAGTCTGCATCGCCGCCCACATTGACCGCAGCAGCAACAGCATCCTGTCCAACCTGGGCTTTATCCCCGAGGAGCTGAACTTCACCACTCTTGAGGTGTCCAAACGCGCCCCGGCGGAGATGAGCGCCGATCCCAGGTATCGCTATCTCCATGACAGCGACGCCCACTACCTGACGGACATCGCCGACGCCGTGTGGAGGCTGACTTTGGAGGAAAAGTCGGCCGCGGCCGTTGTCAGTGCGCTGAGAACGCCGGCTGCAAAATGAACGATATGGCCGCTTTGTGCCGGGCGCACAGGCGGCCTCTTATTTTAAGGTATTACCTTAACAAAAAAATTTTCATTTTTCCTGTTGTATTTTTTCTTCCGGTGATATATAATAGTAGTCAGGCAAATATACCTAAAAGGAGAATTATTATGAAGCTTTACAACACTCTCACACGAAAAAAAGAGGACTTCGTCCCCATAACCGAGGGTCGGGTAAAAATGTATTCCTGCGGCCCCACGGTATATAATTATTTCCATCTGGGCAACGCCCGGCCCTTCATCGTCTTTGACTGCTTGAGGAATTTTCTCGAGTATCGGGGATACAAGGTGGACTTCGTCCAGAATTTTACCGACGTGGACGACAAGCTCATCAACAAGGCAAGGGAGGAGGGCTGCACCGTAAAGGAAATAGCCGACAAGTACATAGCCGAGTATTTCGTCGACGCCAAAGGCCTCGGGATAAGGGAGGCCACCGTCCATCCCAGAGCCACCGAGAATATCGACGCCATTATCGCCACCGTCGAGACCCTTATCGAAAAGGGCCACGCCTATGAGGTGGACGGCAACGTGTATTTTTCCACCCGCAGCTTTAAGGAATACGGTAAGCTTAGCCATCAGCCGCTGGAGGATCTGGAGAGCGGTGTCCGCAAGGATCTGGAGCCCGGCAAGCGCGAGCCCATGGACTTCGCCCTGTGGAAAAAGCGGAAGGACGGCGAGATCGGCTGGGAAAGCCCCTGGGGCGTAGGCCGTCCGGGCTGGCACATCGAGTGCAGCGCCATGGTGAACCGCTATCTGGGCAAGACCATTGACATCCACAGCGGCGGCTTCGATTTGATATTTCCTCACCACGAGAACGAGATAGCCCAGAGCGAGTGCGCCAACGGCGTTCCCTTTGCCCATTACTGGCTGCATAACGGGTTTATCAACGTAAACAATGAAAAAATGTCCAAGTCTCTTGGCAACTTCTTCACCGTTCGGGACATAGCCCAAAAGTACGACTACGAGGTGATACGCTTCTTCATGCTGTCGGCCCACTACCGCAGCCCCATCAACTTCTGCGACGAGCTTATGGACGCGGCAAAGACCGGCCTTGAGCGTATGTACAACTGTGTCGGCAGCCTTGAGCACCTTGCGGAAAACGCTCATGACAGCGACCTTGACGAGGGCATAAGCGCCGCCATGGAGGGCTACCGCGATAAATTCGTGGCCGCCATGGAGGACGACCTCAACACCGCCGACGCAATTTCCGTCCTTTTTGAAATGGTGCGCTTCATCAATTCCGACAAGACCTTGAGCCGCAACGACGCCCGCTGCTGCCTTAATATGCTCAAGGAGCTGGGCGGAGTGCTGGGTCTGCTCCGCAGGGAGACAAAAACCGACGTCAGCGCCGAGGTAGAGGCCCTCATCGCTGAGCGCACCGAGGCCCGCAAGAATAAGGATTGGGCAAAGTCCGATGAAATTCGCGACAGGCTCAAGGCCATGGGCGTTGTGCTGGAGGACACCCGCAGCGGCGTGAAGTGGCATTTGGAGAAGTGAGATGAGCGAAATAGAATAATTTGCGGCAACAAAGGAAAGGATGGTACAAATGAAAGCTGTCAGACGAATGATAATACTTGTGGCCGCCATGCTTGTGGCGGCGGCAGCGGCGATAATAGCTTATAACGCGGCCGTTAATTCCCGTGGGCCGGAGGTTGAGGCCATATCCGTGAACCTCAGCGGTTCGGTTAACGACATAGGCCAGCTTGTTACGGCGGAATACGGCTATACCATGGCCCAAACGGCCAACAAGCCCCACACCGAGGTGGCGGGCTTCAAGATACCGTTTACCGATTCAAAGGTGATTTACAGCTATGAGGGACTTATCAAGGCCGGCGTGGATTTCAGCCAAACAGTCATCGACGTTGACGATGCCGCGAAAAAGGTAAAAATAACCCTGCCCGAGCCTCAGATCATGAGCTCCGAGGTGGACAGGGACAGCCTGATAGTTTATGATGAGAAATACAGTCCCTTCAACGTGTTCACATTTGAGGATATGAGCTTAAGCGTGGCGGAGCTTCAGAAGGCGGCGGAGGAAAACGCCCTCTCCAAGGGACTGATGGAAAGGGCGGCGGAAAACGCGAAAACTCTCCTTACCTCTACCGTGGGTAATTTTTACGATCTTGAAGAGTACGGCGTCGAATTTCAATGATTTCGTTGGAGCAGGAATGACAGGGTGGCGAAGTCACCGTGGGGGAAGCTGACCAGCAGCCCTCGGTTCATGAGCATATCGCCCATATAGCTCCTGCCGGTGAATTTGTCCGTATACTCAGCCGAGGGATCCAGCCCCTTAAGGCGGATGCTGGTATACCAACTGTTGGGTCTGAACAGCATTTTTGTCAGCGTCACATAGGCGCGGCTTCTGTCCTTTTCCACGCTCATCCAGCCCCCAACGTTTTTTTTAAAGGGGTCGGACAGCCGGTAAAAATCTCCGTACTCCACAGTGGCCCGGATCTCCCTGCACAGGGCGGTCTGGGCCTTTATGGCCTCAAGGTC